>JAPKYD010000101.1 GCA_026394475.1 Methanothrix sp. | reverse complement strand
CTACTGGCTGAATGAAGGCAACGGGTTCTACCTGGCCGGTTCCTATGAGCAGGCCGCTGCCTCTTATGCGGAAGCGCTTAAACTCAATGTGTACCTCTCAGACGGCTGGCTCAATATGGGCAATGCGCTTTACTTCCAAGGCAAGTACCAGGAATCACTGGATGCTTACAATGCTGTATTGGGGCTGGACCCCCAGAATGTAAACGCCCTGAAGGGCAAGAGCCAGGCGCTCTCAGCCCTCAACCGTACCGCCGAAGCTAACGCTGCCCTAGAGTCAATCAGAGCGCTGCAAAGCCGCAAAATCCTGCAGGTAGGATCGTCTGCCCAACCGACTGTCAAACCAGTGGTCATAGGGGATTTCACATCGTGATCCCCTTGGTCCGGAATTCGCTATAGGCAAGCTGCCGGAGGCCGACGAGCTGGCAATGGTGATCTGGAAAGATGAATTGATTGGGATCGAAGGGGCGGCTCCTACTCCATCGCCTTCATCATCGTCCTCGCCACCATCGCCCCGGCCATCCTCGTCTGCACCGTGGCCGCCAGAGCCTTCGCCGCTCGCTTGCGGGAGTATTCGTCCACCTGCCACTCCAGCCCCTCGTAGCCCACGTCCATGAGGATGAGGCCCTCGGCGGGAGCGGCGGGAGCACCGCGGTTGATCTGCGGGTTCAGCAGATCTTTCATCCAGGCCAGATCCTTCTTGCCCGAGCCCACCATCTCCAGACTGCAGACGATCTTTCGCACCATGTTCCAGAGGAATCCATTGGCTCGGACGTCAAAGGTCACTATTCCGTTCTCCTCGGAGATCTCCAGCTTCTGAACCTCCCGCACGGAGTCCTCCTTGGCAGAGGAGAAGTTCCTGAAGTCGTGTTCGCCTTTGAGCATCTCTGCCGCCTCTCGCATCTTTCCTAGATCCAGGCCCGGATGCCAGAGTAGGTAGCGGTACTCCCGCCAAAGCGCATTCCAGCGGGCCGAGAAGCCCACGGGCGCAGCCGCCCAGGCCCAGGTCCAGATGTCGCGGGGTAGCCTCCCGTTCACGCACCTGGGCCGGGCCAGGCTGGCCTTGTCCTCGTCTATCCAGAAGTCGATGACCTGGCCCAGGGCCGAGACGCCTCGATCCGTTCGTCCGGCGTAGCAGAAGTCGCCGTGGATGACGCCGATCAGCTCCAGCGCTTTTCTCACCTCCGAGTCCACAGTGACCAGATCGGGCTGGCGCTGGAAGCCATAGTAGCTGTCGCCAAGATATGCCAGCTTGAGAGCGATCTTCATGGAAAAGCGAAGCGAGAGGTCTGCTTTAGACCTCTCGGGGATCGGTGATGTATCCGGTGATGGCGCTGGCTCCGGCTGTGGCCGGCGATGCCAGATAGACGAACGCCTTGGGGCTGCCCTGCCTGCCCACGAAGTTCCTGTTTGATGTGGAGAGGCAGCTCTCGCCTTCGCCCAGGAGCCCGAAGCTTCCGCCCATGCAAGGACCGCAGCAGGCCGACTCCACCATCGCCCCCGCCTCCATGAACTTCTCCACCAGACCTCTGCGCAGGGCCTTCATGTACTCCTCGCGGCTGGCGGGCACCACGATCATTCGTACGCCTCTGGCCACGGGCTCGCCCTTCATCATCTCGGAGGCGAGCTGTAGATCCTCGAGCCGGCCGTTGGTGCAGGAGCCAAGGAAAACCTGATCGACCTTGGTATTGGGAACTTCGCTGATGGGCAAGACATTGTCGACGTTGTGAGGCAGCGCGATCTGCGGCTCAAGATCGTTCACATTCCAATGCTTTCTGGATACAATCGCATCTTCGTCGGTCTGAACAATGCCCGCCTCAATAGCTGCCGGATCTTTGACACGCTCTTTGAGGTACCCTGCAGTCGTCTCGTCCGGCTCGAAGATGCCTGCCTTAGCGCCCATCTCGATGGCCATGTTGGACACGGTCATCCTCTCCGGGATGCTCATCCGTGCTGCAGCCCCACCGCAAAACTCGCAGGCCAGGTAGTTGGCTCCATCCGCTCCGATGTCGCCAATGATGCGCAGCACCACGTCCTTCGAGGTGACGCGATTCTGAAGCCTTCCCTCAATCATGAGCTGCAGGGTTTTCGGTACCATGAACCAGAGCTTGCCCGTGGCAAAGACGGAAGCCATGTCCGTCGAGCCGATGCCCGTGGCGAAGGCTCCCAAGGCTCCGTAGGTGCAGGTGTGCGAATCTGCGCCCACCACCAGGGATCCCGGCAAAACATGCCCTTTCTCGGGCACGACCTGATGGCAGACCCCGCAGAATATATCGTAGTTGAGAACCCCCTGCTCCTTTGCGAAATTGCGCAGCAGAATATGGTTTTCCGCTGCCTTCAGGCTGTCTGCAGGAACCTGGTGATCGAAGAGCATCACTATCTTCGAGGGATCCCAGACCCTGGCATCTCTGCCCGCTATCTCGTAGAATCCCTTGACCGCCAGGGGGCCGGTGATATCGTGGATCATGGCGCAGTCTATCTTTGCCATGACAAACTCGCCAGATTGCGCCTCTTTCCGTGCCGCTCTGCAAAATATCTTCTCAGACAGGGTTTGGCCACTCATGTGAAGGGTCATTTCATCCATGATAAATAAATCTTAACCTCGCCCTCCTCAAACATCTGGCAAAAACTCTTCATACCATTTCAAAGGCTTTAAATAAAGCCGATTATATCAATGATGCACACAATCTTACATCAAAGATCAGAAGATGGAGTGTCTTCATGAAGATCAAGTACTTGCTCGACGAGGAAGAGATCCCCAAGAAGTGGTATAACGTAGCCGCTGACATGCCCACCCCCCTGGACCCGCCCCTTCATCCCGGGACGCTGAAGCCCCTGAATCCCCAGGACATGGAGCTTATCTTTCCCAAGGCGCTCATCCAGCAGGAGATGAGCAGCGATCGCTGGATAAACATCCCGGAGGAGGTACGCGATATCTACCGTCTCTGGAGGCCTACGCCCCTTTACAGAGCCGCGGCTTTGGAGAAGGCGCTCAAGACGCCCGCCCGGATCTACTACAAATACGAGGGCGTCTCTCCGGCGGGCAGCCACAAGCCCAACACATCAGTTCCTCAGGCCTACTACACCATGAAAGAAGGAAAAGAGCGCCTGGCCACAGAGACCGGAGCCGGCCAGTGGGGCTCCGCGCGGAGCTTGGCCACCTGCCTCTTCGGCCTGAAGTGCACTGTCTACATGGTCCGGGCGAGCTACGACAGCAAACCCTACCGGCGCAGCGCCATGCGCGTCTGGGGTGCAGAGTGTCTTCCCAGCCCCTCCGACAGGACCAACTTCGGAAGGAAGGTGCTGGCGGAGATGCCCGACACTCCGGGGTCCTTAGGCATTGCCATCTCCGAGGCGGTCGAGGATGCCGCCACCCACGACGACACCAATTACTCTCTGGGCTCAGTGCTCAACCATGTTCTGATCCATCAATCGGTCGAGGGCCAGGAGCTGAAAAAGCAGTTCGAGCTGGCGGACGACTACCCGGATGTCATGTTCGGCTGCTGCGGCGGCGGCAGCAACTTCCCGGGAATGTGCTTCCCCTTCATTCCTGATAAGCTGAAGGACAAAAAGGATCTGCGCATGGTGGCCTGCGAGCCCACCGCCTGTCCCAGCCTGACCAAAGGGCTTTACGCCTACGACTTTGGCGATACGGCCGGAATGGCTCCGGTGATCAAGATGTACACTCTGGGCCACGACTTCATCCCGCCCAGCATCCATGCTGGCGGCCTGCGCTATCACGGAGATGCACCGCTGCTCTGCAACCTGGTGCACGACGGCCTGATCGAGGCCACTGCGCTGCAGCAGATAGAGGTCTTCCAGGCGGCCACGGTCTTCGCCCGGAGCGAGGGCATCATACCTGCACCGGAGGCGGCGCACGCCATCAAGCCAGCCATCGACGAGGCCCTGCGCGCTCGTCAGACGGGCGAGGCCAAGACCATCTTCATCTCGCTTTCCGGCCACGGTCACTTCGACATGGCGGCTTACGATGCCTTCAACGATGGAAAGCTGGTGGACTACGAGTATCCGGCCGACCTGGTGAAGCAGTCCCTTGCCAAGCTACCCAAGGTCTAAAATCGGCTTTCTGATAAATCCCGTGGCAGGGATGGGCGGTGCGGTGGGGCTGAAGGGCACCGACGGCCTGGCCAAAGAGGCCCGGAAGAGGGGGGCCAAGCCCCTGGCCACCCAGCGCGCCAAGGAAAGCCTGCATCTGCTGGCCCGCCAAGCGGACCTTCTCTTCTTTTTCACGGCCAGCGGTGCCATGGGCGAGAGGGAGCTTGAGGAATGCGGCCTGAACTATGCCGTGGCCTACAGCGCCCCAGAGGAATCCAGTGCAGAGGATTCGAAAGCCGCCTGCAAGGCTTTCCTGGAAAATGGCATCGATCTGCTCCTGTTCTGCGGCGGCGATGGAACAGCGCGGGATGTGGCCTTTGCCGCAGGTCAGGTGCCAATCCTGGGAATACCTGCGGGCGTAAAGATGCATTCCGGCGTCTTCGCCATAAGCCCCCAGGCGGCAGCCGAGCTTATGCTAGGCTACGCGCGGGGCGAGCTGAAGACTCGGGAGACAGAGATCGTGGATGTGGATGAGGAGCTTTATCGCTCTGGAGAGCTGCAGACCAGGCTTTACTGCACGGCCAGGACGCCTTATCAGCCTGCGCTGGTCCAGGAGAGGAAGAGGATCTACAGCTCGGGAAGCGAGGAGGAGTTCAAGAACCAGATCGCCCTCTTCGCTACGGAGTTCATGAGGGACGGATCTGCTTACATTCTTGGTGCAGGCACCACTACCAGCAGAATCGCCGAGCTTCTTGGGGTCGAGAAGACCTTGCTTGGCGTGGACGTGGTCCAGAATGGAAGACTGATATTGAAGGACGCCTCCGAAAAAGATCTCATCGAACTGCTGAACCAAGGAAAGAAGGCGAAGATAATAGTCAGCCCCATCGGAGCCCAGGGATTCATCCTGGGAAGAGGCAGCCAGCAGATCAGCTCCGCTGTGCTGCGCCGGGCCGGGCCGGAGAGCCTGATCATAGTCGCCACGCCTCATAAGCTGGCGGAGCTGTCTCATCTCCTGGTGGATACCGGCGACCAGGAGATGGACAGCGCTCTGGCAGGCAGGCGTCAGGTGGTGGCCGGCTACCGCATGGCTCAGATCAAAGAGCTGAAGGCGGCATCGGATCTTCTTCAAGTTCGCGGACGGGAACGTTCACAGAAAGTACCCAAAGAATACGTTTAAATCACTGGCAAACACTATTGTAGATCATGAAGATGCTGGCACTTGTTCCGATTCTTCTGCTGACCCAGGTATCTTATTTCGATATGCAGGGCACCATAGTAAATGTGCTTTCTCCGACAAGCCTTCAGATTGATGGCGAAACCGTTAACCTGGTAGGGGTTGATCCTTCTGGAATCACTCCCGGCCAATACCTCTACTTGATCAGCGACCTCAAGGACTGGCTCACCGGCAAGGATGTCTTCGTCAAAGGAGGCTACGTCTATTTTGATTTGGTGGGAAGCTACAACTCGGTCAGCATCAACGAGATGATTCAGAAAGAGATACAAGATCTCAGAGATGATCTTGCATACTATTATTACTGATCTTTTTATGGTAATACCCGCTTCTTGCGGCGGGAATAAAGGGCATGTGAATTCAATATAAGGATTGGTCAGTTTGCCTGTTTCACAGTTCCTTGATTTTCGTCTGTCCTGATAACTTAATCCTCAAAGGGTGCTCATTCGCATTCGCGTTCTGCCGGAGCATTCTTGCCTTTGCAGGATTTGGCTTTAGATTTTCACCCCGCCGGCATGAGAAATATGTTAATGAGGAGTTTGACTATGGGAAACTGATGAGCGGCCGCAATGTCATTTCGCTCCCTCCCCTATCAAAGGAAAATCCTAAACCGACCGGATGAACAGTCCGCCTGCGAACGGCGCAATGGATATTCGGTCTGATTGCAGCAATGCGGATAGACTGGGCGGCAGGAGAATACGCCCCACGCCTTTCTCATTCACCTCGAACTTCAGCAACAATTCGTCCATCGGGATGCTATATAAATGGCCTGCTTCCTCTTCCTGGTCATCCACATAATTATCTCGAGCTCTTGCATCCTGGGTGTAAATGTCAGATGGCTTCGTTCCGCTCTTCGTTTTGTTCGTTTTGGTGTTCGACCTCATGCCTTCGCCTCTATACCCCTCTAATTTGCTCCGAAAGTCATCCGCCTACGTCTTGAATTTCTATGGAGCCTCATATTTTTATGTATATTGATATAACTACCACATATTTAAAAATTTTGGATAAGTTATTGGTTAGCGCTTGGTAATTATTCTAATTATACTATTATGATAATATCTAATGAAGAATATGTCATGAGACAAAGACTGGGGCTTCAATTCGGAAAATTTCACTCCTATTCTCCTCCAGCTATACGGTTTAACTTGCAGGATTGCAAAGGATGTCGCAGGAAGTCCCCGGCCTTCAGGCCGATCTCGCTAACTTCGCAGAGTTTGCGGGAGTTGCGACGCAGTCGCAACGGGATGAAAGCGGAGTCCTTTGC
>JAPKYD010000117.1 GCA_026394475.1 Methanothrix sp. | reverse complement strand
AATATTTGCTTGAGAAAATAAAAGATAGGAGGGAAAGGGGAAGTATCCTGAGTGAGCTGGGAACTATTCAGTTCCTGCTAGCTGAGACGCCCAAAGCCATTGAATACTACGAAGAGGGCCTGGCCATCTCCCGCGATATCGGAGACAGACGGGGCGAAGGAACAGCCTTGGGCAACCTGGGCAATGCCTACTCCAGCCTAGGTGAGATGCGTAAAGCTATTGAATACTACGAGCAAGCCCTGGCTATCTCACGCGAGATCGGAGACAGATATGGCGAAGGAAACCATCTCGGAAACCTGGGCTTGGCCTACTCTCATCTGGGCGAGACGCGCAAGGCCGTCGAATACCACGAGCAGGCCCTGACCATCTCACGTGAGATCGGGGACAGACACGGCGAAGGAGACGACTTGGACAACCTGGGCCTGGCCTACTCTGACCTGGGCGAGACGCGCAAGGCTATTGAATACCACGAGCAAGCCCTGGCCATCTCACGCGAGATCGGAGACAGACTGGGCGAAGGAACAGCCCTGGGTAACCTGGGCCTGGCCTACTCTGACCTGGGCGAGACGCGCGAAGCCATTGAATACTACGAGCAGGCCCTGACTATCTCACGCGAGATCGGAGATAGACGCGGCGAAGGAAACCACCTCGGAAACCTGGGCCTGGCCTACTCTGACCTGGGCGAGACGCGCAAAGCCATTGAATACTACGAGCAGGCCTTGACCATCTCACGCGAGATCGGAGATAGACGCGGCGAAGGAGCCGACCTAGGCAACCTGGGCCTGGCCTACTCTGACCTAGGCGAGACGCGCAAGGCTGTCGAATACTACGAGCAGGCCCTGACCATCTCACGCGAGATCGGGGACAGACGAGGTGAAGGAAATGCCTTGGGCAACCTGGGCCTGGCTCTGGACAAGCTCGGCCATCGCGAAGAGGCGATTAGGTGCACTGAAGAGGCTCTCAAGATTTTCGAGCAGATCGAGAGCCCGAGCGCGGAGCAAGCGCGGCGACAGCTGGCGAAATTGCAGGCGGAGGCCGCAAAATAACGATGGTAGGAATTGCCCATGCTCGCTGAAAATCCCGCCATCGTCCTCGCCGCCTACGGCTCCGCTTACCCTGGGGCTCTGGCCACCTACGACCAGATCAAGGCCGCTTACGAGCGGGCGTTTCCCGGCTTGCCGGTCCGGCTGGCCTTCACCTCCCACGCCATGCGGCTCAGGCTGGCGGAGAATGAGGGCCGCGGCATCCCAAGCCCCCTGGCCGCCCTGGCAAAGCTGCAGGACCAGGGCCAGAAAGAGGTCATAGTCCAGTCGCTGCATATCATTCCCGGTGCGGAGTTCCACCAGCTCGGCTCCCTGGTTCGGGGTCTGGAGAGCGTTCAAGGCAAGTTCGGCTTCGAGCATCTGGAGATGGGACTGCCTCTTTTGTCGAGCCTGGAAGATTGCCAAAAAGTCTCTTCGCTCCTGTCCTCCACCTGGGAAAGAATCAACGTGAACGGACGACCGCAAAAGAGTCCAAGAGATCCGGAAAAAGAGGCCTTGGCGCTGGTGGGCCACGGCACAGGCCACCCCGCGGACCGCCTCTACTCCCAGCTGGCTCAGGTCTTGGAGAAAGATCACCGCAACGTCTTCCTGGGCACCCTGGAAGGCTTTCCAGGCATCGAGGAGCTGATTTTGCATCTGAAAGCCTCAGGGACGAGAAAGGTCAGGCTGCTGCCTTTCCTGCTGGTGGCGGGAGGGCATGCTGTGGAAGACATCGCCGGAAATGGCCCTGAATCCTGGAAGAGCATCCTTGAGCGGGAAGGGTTCGATGTTGAAGCAGGCCTGAGGGGATTAGGCGAGAGCGAGGAGATGACGGCCATATTCATTGAGCACACCATGAGAGTGCTGGAGAAGATTGAAAATAAGGTGCAGGCTGAGAAAAGAGTTGGGACCAAAAATCAAAATCCGAAGGCATTTTGACCGACAGATATATAGGCTAATGTAGCCATTAAAGTGAAGCTGCATTGCGTCGATTCAAAGAATTTTTGTTGAGATGTTTTTGTGGCATATATCGATTCTTTGAGTCGATAAAAGGTAAGTGAAATAAGATGGAAAGATATGGAAGCAGCAGAGGCGGCTTTAGCAGCGGTCCAAGAGAGATGCACGATGCGACCTGTGCAGAGTGCGGAAAGACGTGTCAGGTTCCCTTCAAGCCCGACGGCACAAGGCCCGTTTATTGTAGCGATTGCTACCAGAAGCACAGGCCTGCCAGGCCGCCCAGAAGATATTAAAACTGATTTGATTGGTCTCTAATCGATCTGTTTTAGCCGGAGAGCATCCGCACCTTGCGGATCAGATGACTGCAGGGATGAAAATCCTGCCCTGCAAATTTTTGATTCTTGCTGCCCATGCGGCGGATCAACAAAATGATCCTGCATATTTGGCTTTCTGGCCAGGCTAACGATATACCATAACAATAAAAAACATAATCTGATGCTGGAAGAAAAGGCGCGACGATGAAACTTAATAAAATTATACAAAATGAAGAGCGGATAGATAGCATTCTCAAAGAGGCTGCAGAAGGATATGGAGACTTGATAGCTGCAGCCTTAATCCATAGAGTGAGCCTGAAATCTCTGCAGGCCAGAGTGAGTGAGCTGCGCGATCTGAGGATTGCATGGATTTCGTAGACGAAATGATGGTGCACTATTCGGGAAATGCCTGCGCAAACTGCGGAAAATCCAGCTCTTCCCCGGCATCTGATGAG
Organism: Methanothrix sp.; assembly: GCA_026394475.1. GTDB lineage: Archaea > Halobacteriota > Methanosarcinia > Methanotrichales > Methanotrichaceae > Methanothrix. Next base: position 18,510 of record JAPKYD010000117.1, on the reverse strand, counting down.
CCAGGATCAAGGGAGCTGAAGCTCTGCGACGTCTGCCTGGAAGAGAGGCACATCTGTCAGGACGATCTGATGATGAAGGTGAGGAGACAGTTTAAGTTGAGCAGATCTCCCCATCTCAGGAGCTGCTTTCTCAGGCTGCTGCTCTCTCGTGAGGTTGACCTGGAGCCCTCCGGGTGGAGAACTGGTATGGCTCTGGGATGCGAGCTAAAGGATGCAGGCTTTGCTCTTCAAGAATCGAAGCAGATTCTCATCAAGGCCGGAGCAAATTCGAATAGCGTCAGCAATCTATTGAATGTGCTTTACGCTAAGAAAGGCTCCGGACCTCTGAACTGTGAGCAGATCAGAGTTCTTGATGTGGTCTGCGACGAATGTCCCCATCAATTCCTGATTTCACCGCGGGAGCATAAAACGGAGATATCCTGAGCACATTTCTCGCTGCTCTCGCAGCCGCATTTAAAAGCACATCTTTATTCATCTCTTTGAAATGGCAAAGTAATAAAGCGAGGCCAGGATAAGCCAGGCTCCCCCTGCCAGCAAGACCGTCCTGCCGCTGGGCAAGAAGATCTGAGCGGCGAGGATGGCCGCCATCAAGATCACCGCCAGCCGCTGAATGTGCGGAAAGAAAGGCACTTTCCAGGCCAGCTTCTCCGGGCTGTTCTCCTGCAGCATGCGCCGCAGTCCCGGCTGGCTCAGGGCGATCATCAGCCAGGAGAAGAGAAATCCGAATCCTGAGAGGCTGGCCAGCCAAAGGTAGGCGAAATCGGGATAGAGGTAGAAGACCATGGCCCCCAGAAAGAGAACCAGACAGCAGAGAGCTGTAGCATTCGCGGGCGTCCCGGCCTTTCCGACGCGGGCCAGAGCTTTTGGGAAGTAGCCTTCCCTGGCCATGGAGAAGAGGACTCTCGATGTGGCATAGACACCCATGCCGATGGTGGAGAGGGCCGCAGTCAGTACCACGAAGTTCATGGCCAAGGCTGCAGCTGGCCCAAGCAGAGATCGGAAGGCATCGGTGTAGGGGCTGGAGCTGATGCCCGCCTGGTTCCAGGGAAGGACGCTCACCAAAACCGCAGTCGAGACCATGTAGAGCACGATTATTATCAGCACGCTTCCAATCAGGGATTTGGGGATATCCCTATCAGGCCTCTTGCTCTCCTCGGAGGCCATGCCGATGGCCTCAGCTCCGCCATAGGCGAAGATCACCATCATCATCGCCCCCAAGATGCCGCCAAGGCCGGCGGGCGCGAAGCCTCCCGAGGCCGCATAGCTGCCAGGACCTGTCTGCCAGCCTGCAGGGCTGAAGAGAGCCGCGAGGCCTGCCAGAATGAAGGCCACCAGGGCCAGGGCCTTGATCATGCTGAGCCAGAACTCCGCCTCTCCGAAGAACAGGACTCCGGCAGCGTTCACCGCTATCACCAGGGCGGCTATCAAGAGGTAGAAGGTCCAGTTGGGCAGGACGGGAAACCAGGTGTGCAGTATCTCCCCAGCCACTATGGCCTCCGTAGCCGGGCCGAGGAGAAACGCCAGCCAGTAAGTGCAGCCGGTGACAAAGCCTGCCCAGCCGCCTAAGGAGAGGCTGACATAAAACTGAAAGGATCCGGCGGCGGGCATGGCAGCCGCCATCTCCGCCAGCAGGGCCACCACCAATAGAGTGACCAACCCGCCCAGGGCGTAAGATATTATGACCGCAGGTCCTGCCGCATTTATGGCGGCTCCCGCTCCTAGCAGGTATCCGGCACCGATTACTGCTCCCAGGGACATCATGGTCAAATGCCTGGCCAAGAGATCGCGCTTAAGGGCTTGCACCAACATCCTCACCAGCTTTGATTTGCACTAACCAGTTCGGTTTTATTAATACATATTTATAACAATTCTATATTTCAAATCAGACATGAGACGATGCACTGTTGATATTGCGCATGTTTAACTGGCTCGTATTTTAACTGGCTCGTATTAGATGTACCTAAGCCATCAATACTTTTAAAAGTGTTGCTTTGCCATAGATAGCTGATCAGCGGCCTATAAATTCTTACATGAATCTTTAGAGCGATGATAAATCGGAGAGGAGAATATATCAGTCTGGATGTCATGCCAACTGGATGGTGCGGCATATGAACTACTGGGAGATGCAGAAATCCTTTTGGAAAACGCCAACTGGAATAGTGATATGGATTGTATTGCTGGCGGCCATGCTGGGCGGGGGCCTGCTGGCGCTCAACGTCTTCGTCTCTCCCTATCCGGTTATCGAGTTCTTTGATGCCAAACCGGTGGTCGTCGGCCCTGGAAATGCCTCCAATTTGAGCTGGAGCGCAGTTGGTGCCAGCCGGGTGGAGATCGATCCGGGAATCGGTCAGGTCGAACTCAAGGGATTCAGAGAGGTGTCGCCGCAGGAGACCACGACCTACACGCTGACGGCAGTGAACGGGACTAGGAGCAGATCCAGGGATGTCAGGGTGATCGTGAAAAGATGATAGCAATGGCTCAAAGGGGGTTTGCAGAACGAGAATAATATCACTATCATTGATCCTGTTTATCTTGCTGCCGATCATAGGATTGGCCGCTCAGGATGAGGCCTACGGCGTGGTCACGAACATCGTGGATGGTGCCACCTTTGATGTGACCATCGAAAAAGCCGATTCAAGGATCGTCTCCGGCGTGGAGCGCATCAGGCTTGCAGACGTGAACTCTCCGGAGATAGAGACGGCACAAGGCCCCTCGGCTAAGGATTTCACCTTTGCCGTGCTGATGAACAAGAGGGTTTACCTGGACATCGATGACCTATCAGGCAATGGCCGCGACACCTACGGCAGGCTCGTCTCTGTCGTTTATCTCACGGGATTCTACGGCCAGCCCTTGGCCTCGCCCAACTTCAACCGCATGCTGGTGGACTCCGGACACGCGGTCTTGGATAACTTCACCAACAATGAGTTCAATCCCAAGGATTGGTGGTCAGGACAGGATTCAGGGTCTATAGCTTTGCCGCTGGAGAATCTGCTGCAGGATCCGCTCCGCCAGCTTCAACAGTCTGCAGGCAATGAGCTTGACCAAGAGGCAAGAGGGGCCTGGGACTGGATAAATGATCAGATATCGATGCGTATGGCTTCGCGTCAAAAAGCCTGAGGAGATGCCTGGAGTCGCGTGATCAATTAAGGATGCCCGACGACGCCAAAAATGAAAATTTTGGCTGTCCTCCCTGGCAAGGTGCATTCCTTACTTTATTATTTTGATACAGTGAAAGGTCTTATTCTTGCCAGATGGCTGGATTGATTGCTGTGAAAGTGATGGATGTCCGGAGGATGAGATTAATCCATAACTTTATAATTTTTCTCAGTCGTAAAAGTTATAAACTTTAAAAAATATCTGTCTATGTATGAAGGACAAAGCTAGATCGAGGACTTACTATAGCCTGGCTCGTGAGAAACTAATGGAGAACTATCCCAAGATATTCAGCTTCATGCTGATCTTGGCATTGATCTCCTTGACTGGTCTGGCCGCCTTTCTGATATCTGATATCCTGTCCTTCGGATCAGACTCTGCTCACAAAGGAGCGCTGGTTGGCATCGATCTCCAAGATAGGGGAAAGAGCATTCTGGCAATTCTGAACGGGAATGATGAGAGAACGAATCTGATGGCCGCGAATAATTCCGAAAATGCGAAAGGCATCCTCACTGGAACAGAGAACCTGAGCGCTCAAGTAGAATCATCCAATTCCTCGCGAACTGGCACTTCATTCTCACAAAGCCAGGTTTCTGGAAGCGCCACCGCTGACGGTACGACATCAAGCAGCAGCTCCGATAAACAAACCAAGAAAAGAAAAGTCAACTCTTCGAGCAGAAAAAACGATTTCATTGCCTCAAGTGCTGATTCCTCGAAATCTGCAAAGGAGAGCGATGACCAACTGAATCAGACACAGGTTAATAATACACAGCAAATTCAAGCAACGATTAACCAATCACAACAGAATCAGTCACGTATAACTGATTCTCAAATCATTCAGCTTCAGGCAAATGATTCTCAGATCAACACTTCCCAAGCAAGCGAACCGAAAATGGAAATAAGCTCAAGCAGCAATATAAGCGGAGACCTTCTGACCGCAGAACCAGCAAACATCGAGACGAAAAATAGCGTCAATCTCTCGAGCCAAAATAACATCAGCGTCTCATCCGATAGTATCCTGGTGGACTCTTCGGCCAGCCTGGCTGCCGAAGACCAAGCCCAGAAGGATCATGCGGATTCGGACGCTGCAACGGCGGATAGTGGCCTTAACCAGGCCAAAGATGCCTCTAAATCGCCCGAGGTAAGACTGGAGTTCAAAACCGATTCGGCCACCGAACCTAAGTCAGAGAACGTCCAGAATCCGGAAGAGATGAGCAGCGGGGCAGCTTCAAGCAGCGACGTTCCATCGGATCTCCAGGTCGCCGAAAGCATTCAGGCCGAGGAGATAAATGCCGTTGCCGAATCCCCAAAGAGTTCTACAATTCAATTCAATCCTGAGCCCCCCAAGAAGGAAGGAAATTCTGGCAAGACAAGCCGCATAACCACACCGTCCAGCAGAGCTCAAAAGAAGCTGCAAATTGCAAAAACTCAGCAGATGACTGACCGAAACATGCACAGCACGAACCTGAAGAAAAAATCAACGCTGTCTCGGGCAAACCCTCGGTCGAAAAAGCCTTCTGGCTAGATCAGATTTTTTACGTCGTCTCGGAAAGAGGTCTAGTTGCAGAGAGTCCATCTATACACAAGATCCGACTTCACCACATCCTCGGGAAGTGTGGGCGCAATTGGCCTCTCCTGGCCTTCTGGAATCCCGCGGAGGCTGCGGAAAATCTGCGGCCAGGGATCATTAGATGATAATTTAATTTAGTGAAAATATTTACGCAACTGGCAAACGTTTTCTGTCTCACGCATTTATAAATTAAAAATTAAATTATAGGGCAGAGTAATTAAAATCTTAGATAAGTTTAACTAGTATGCTGGTCACCAGTTACAATAATTCCTTAATAGTTATGGCTTGCTAAGCTAGCGCAAAAACACAGTGTATCGCCAAAATGCGAAATCAAAATAAAAGGGATGAAATTGAATTGGCTCATCTTCGCCTTCCTGGGCACGATCTTCTTTTCCGCGGCTGGAGTGCTGGATAAGCTCCTCCTCAGCAGCTATACAAACGATTCCAAAGCCTATATCGTCTGCCAAGTCTTAGCCCAACAGCTCTTCACCGTCCCCGTGATCATAATAATTGGTGTGAATTTTGTCTATCCTGAATCCCTCTTCGCCCTTCTCTTTGGATGTCTGCAGGTTCTTCCTTCCATCTTTTTCATGCGAGCTTTGCAGGTTGAGGAGGCATCGAAGGTCACAGCCCTGGAGTATGTGTATCCCTTATTTGTCTTCATTGGCTCCGTATTCCTTCTGGGAGAGATGCTGGAGCCGAAACACTGCGCTGGCGGGCTGCTGCTTCTGATCGGCACTCTTCTCATCTCTTACAAGAACAGCGATTCGAATAGCTCAAGAGGACCGGTGGGCCTCATGGCCCTATCTCCGGCCATCAAGCCCTTCCTGTCTTACTGGATCTTAACCGCCCTTTATTATCTGTCCCTCAAGTATCTTCTCGTCTTCATCGACGAATGGCATCTTTACGCCTGGTCTTCCCTGGGCAGCCTGGTGGCAGTCGTGCCCCTCATGAGCATTCCATCCACCCGCCGCGAGGTTTTGGGCTTCTTTGCCGGAGGGAGCTACGCCATCGGGGGACTGATCTCAGAGGAGACCTTCCAGTTCCTGGGACTAATATTTTCCATCTTCGCCTATTCCCTCGGTTCAGTGTCCCTCGTTTCCAGCGTGGGAGCCATTCAGCCCATCCTGACAGTGATTCTGATCCTCGCTTTGGGAATCATCATGCCGAAGTTGGCAAGAGAGATGGATGAGAGGACCGACCGCAGGGCATTGATGCAAAAATCACTGTCATTCATGATCGTGCTGTTGGGCATCTACTTTGTCAGCTAGGCTTCATTCAAAGCTTCCAGATAGCAGTCGTAGGCTTTCTTGTTAAAGCAGACGGCCATCACCGCCCTTGAACGATTCCTCTCCAGGAAGGAGTTCATCTCCCGAAGGGCAATGCGACTGGCTCGCTCCACGGGAAAACCGTAAGCTTCTACGCTTATGGCCGGGAAGGCAATGCTCTTTATGCCGTGCTGCTCCGCCAGGGCAAAGCAGCTCCGGTAGCAGCGAGCCAGGAGGTCGTCCTCGCCGTGGCCGCCACCGCGCCAGATTGGCCCCACGGTATGGATGATCCAGGGCGCGGGCAGCCTGTAGCCCCTGGTTATCCTGGCCTAGGTATTTCCTTCTCCTTCCCGGAAAGTTCTTTAAGGCCCCCTTGCATTGCAGCCTTTCGATCCCATGCCTGACAAGAAATCCTTCCAGCGGATGAGAACGGCCAGCCTGCTTATCCTGATGCTCCTGGCCCTTCTGGCAGCGATAGCCCTGAGAGCACCAATCCTGGAAGCGCAGACCGCTTCTGACTCAGCCGGCTCCGGCTCCGTTCCGGTCTTCGGCTACCAAATAATCAAAACCTATCCTCACGACAGCGCAGCTTTCACCCAGGGGCTGGTCTATGACAAGGGAATGCTCTACGAAGGAACGGGAGAGTTTGGCCAATCAAGTCTGCGCCGGGTCGATCTGGAGACGGGTCGGGTTCTGAAGCAGAAAAGCCTGGCGGGCACTCTGTTCGGTGAGGGCGTTGCCGTCTGGAAGGACCGGCTCATCCAGCTCACCTGGAGGTCTGGCATCGGCCTGGTCTACGACAAAGAAAACCTGACAAGGATCGGGGAATTCAGCTACGAGACCGAGGGCTTGGGGATAACCTCCGATGGAAGGAATCTGATCATGAGCGATGGCACGGAAACGCTGCATCTCCTTGATCCCGAGACCTTTGAGGAGCAAGGACAGATAAAAGTGAAGGCCGATGGCGTGCCGGTTAAAGGCCTCAATGAGCTGGAGTACGTCAAAGGAGAGATCTACGCCAACGTGTGGCCGACCAACTGGATCGTCATCCTCTCCCCAGAGACGGGAGAGGTGAAAGGCGTATTTAGCCTGCAGGGGATTTTGCAGAAAGGAGATGACCAGCAGGACGGCCAGAGGGTGGATGTGCCAAACGGCATAGCCTATGACAATGAGGGCGACAGGCTCTTCGTGACCGGAAAGCTGTGGCCCAAGATCTTCCAGATCGAGCTGGTGGCAGAGAATGAGAAAAGTAAGTAGCTCCGGGAGAATGATAATATCAGCCCGCCCCCGATCATACCTGCAAACTTTATGGAAAGATATTCTCTCTAGCGCCGAAGGATTATCCAAGAACTGTAAGCGGCTTCATCGAAAGGCGAGCCCAAAGGATCGGGTCTAATCGCTTTCTCCCTCGTATTTGAAGGAGAGCCTGACCTTGGCCCTGTACTCGGCTACCCTTCCGTTCTCAAGCCGAACATCCAGCTCCTTGACCTCCGCGATCCGCAGGTCCCTCAGGGTCTTCGTGGCCCTATCAATCACGGTCTTGACCGCATCTTCCCAGCTCGTCTTGGAGGTTCCAACCAACTCTATTATTTTGTAGACATCACCATCGGCCATACTTCAATCACCCCTAAAATCCCTGATTATAATTGGTCCTTTCTCATTGATATAATTTGCTAAGTAATAGAAGTTCAAAAGTCAGCAAAATCCTGAAATAATATCCATGCTCCTTCTGCCCCCAGCTTAAGAGGGATCTCGATCTTGACCAGGCATTCAGGCGACATGCTGTCAGACGCTGCAAGCCCATGCAACACCGTAGGAATCGATGACCTGTCCGTCTACATGCCCAGACTCTTCCTGCCGACGTCCGGTGAGTTCTCCGCCTCCCGAGGCATCGATCCTGCCAAATTGACCCGGGGAATCGGCATCGAGCGGATGGCCATTCCCGATGCCCATGAGGATGCAGCGACCATGGCGGCCATGTCGCTCTTGGAGCTGATGCAGCGAGCCGATCTTGCACCGGAGGAGATTGGCAAGATCTACGTGGGGACGGAGTCGGGGGTCGACGAGGCCAAGGCCATAGGAACCTACATCATAGGCATGCTAGAGAAGGTCTATGGAAGGGGCTCCTTTCAGGATTGCTCCACGGTGGAGTTCAAATCCGCCTGCACCAGCACTACCCTGGCCCTGGAGAGCATCAGCTACTGGGTGGCTGCGCAGCCGGAGGACAAAGTGGGAGTCATCACCTTCTCTTCCATATTCCCTATCCCAGAATGATCGAGTACGCCTCTGCCGCCATCTTCAAGCACGAGTGGAGAGGACTTCCCAGATGGAAGGATATCGAGACCGATATCGGAAAAGAGCCTAATTCTCATGACATTGAAGATCGGGAGAAGCGCCTGGCACAGGATGCGGAGTTTGCCAGGCGATTTGCCAAGTCCAGGCAGTTCCTGAAGGCGTTCAACGCTAAAGTGAAGGATACTGCTGCGATATCTCGTCAGGTGGGGAACATTTACACCGGCTCCATCTACCTGGGCCTGGCCAGCCTGATGGAGCTGGGAAGGATCGACCCAGGCGAGAGATTGTGCTTCGGAGCCTACGGAAGCGGATGCTCAGCCCTGGTCTTCTCAGGAATGGTGCAGCCGGGAGCGCCTGCAGTGCCTTCCATGAATATCTGGGAAAGGCTGGAAAAGAGAAGGCAGATGGCGCCTTACCAGGAGTTTGCTCTGCTGAAGATAGATGAGCAGGGATACAGACATTATGAATATGCGAATTAGAACGCCCATCCAGAAGCGCTCATCAAAAGCTCATTGCTTCCTTGGGGCAGGCTTCCACACACCGCGCACATTTGATGCGAAAGGATGTTGCAGCTAGTTTCAGAAATCATTCTAAGTTAATAATATAAATAATCGGTATTTTTCCTATAAAAGACGACACTAACACAAAAAAATATTTGTTAAGTAAATTATATATACTGTTATGAACCATAATCTATCTTAGTGAAGGTGAGTGGCATGAAGAAGTGCATCTGTAAAAACTGCGGAGCTGTGAATGAAGTTAGCACGGAAGAAGATGAGGACGGCGAATGGCTGGCGTGTACCATCCCAGAGGGCTTCGAATGGACTCTGCCTGCGGGCAAGATAACGCCCGTCATAGGCGAGCCGATATACATCTCAGCCCATGGAGAGCAGTTATCCTATCAAGAATACCTGGAGGAGTACAACGTTGATCCTGAAATAGCTTACCATCTGATGCGAGGAAGGATCAATGCGCGAGCGGCATCCAGGATAATGAGCAGACAGTCCAAGGTGAAGGCTCAAGTCAGCTCAAAGATGAGGTCCCAGAACTGGCTGGACGAGGATGATTGGACGGCCTGAAAAAACATAGGCAAGAAAAATCTGCAGCCTTTCAAAAGTCTCTGCATCGCTGTCAAGGTAGCTTAAATCCTGCCCAGACGGGCGGGACTCTCATTTTGTTGCATTTTTGATGCATCAATTTATCCAATTATTAGCTACAACACACTTCTGCTGATACAGTTCTTTTGTATAGGCCCTCGGTAGTAGATCTCTAGCTAATCCCTTGACCTTCTGAAGTTCCTTGTTATCCAGTTCCATCTCCGGTTTGGTCAGAAGATCGAATATCGCAAGTTCTTCATCTGAGAGGCCCTCTTTCAAGCCCCTTTTATTCTCATCATTGAGTTCTTTAATGAACTTCATGAGGTTCCCAAAGAAGACATCCTTATCGCAGGCCCCGCTGTTATATTCATTTTATCATCTTCTGGAACTTAGGTAGTCTACCAGATTTGAGTTGATCTGACCTTCGCAAGGTCACATAATCCGCACGGACGGCAGAGATCGCACTCGATAAGCTCTCCATACTGTATCTTCTGGTAGATGAGGCCTAATGTTGTTGGTTCTGTGTGCAACAACTCAGTATAGGTAGACTACCCGAAATTCAATCTCCGATTTATCCAATCGGCTCATGCCTAATGAGCCCCGCGAAACTTGCTTTACACAGTTCTCCAGTCCACCTGGAAAAGATCAGAAGTTGTTTGATATACCACCACCCTCAGAGAAAAATTTTGCAAACCAAAGGGCATTAAACTTCAATATTTTGTTATTAAGTTTTTATCTATGTCCGTCTTATGGCGTGTAGATAGATTCAAATATGCTTGGAAGGCAGTCACAATCCAGCATCCCCTATAGCCAAGAACCCATGAGTCAGGATGCGCTGAGGAATGAGCATGAAGGAGAGGCTTGATGAAATCGGTTCACGCCTTCGTGAGCTGAGGGAGCTGAATCGGGTATCGGCCGAGGAGATGGCGCAGCACCTCAAAGTGCCGGTGGATACCTATAGTTGCTACGAAGAAGGACAGCTGGACATCCCTGTAAGCATTCTCATCGGCATTGCACGAAAACTCAACGTGGACACAGGCCTGCTGCTCACAGGCGAAGAATCAAAGATGAGCATTTTTACCATTACCAGAAAGGGAGAGGCCGTTGAAGTGGAGCGCAGAAAGCAATACCACTACCAGAGTCTGGCCAGAAAGTTCGCTCATAAAAAAGCGGAGCCGTTCATAGTTACCATTGATCCCAGAAAGGATAAACCCACATTCTACAGCCATTCCGGCCAAGAGTTCGAATATGTGCTTGAGGGGTCTCTCAAGATAACCATCCACGAGAACGAGGTAGTGCTGAACGAGGGCGACTCCATATTCTTCGATTCCTCGTACCAGCATGTCATGGAAGCCTTAAACGATAAGCCGGTGACGTTGCTGGCTTTGGTCATGTAAGAGCAAAGAGGATTGAAAAATGTCTTCTCTATTGCCCAAGTTTGTCTCACGGACCGATTTCCGATCCTACGAGGATTTCAAAGAGAACTTTAAGATCACCGTCCCCGAGAACTTCAACTTCGCTTTTGATGTAGTGGATGCTTACGCGGCGCAAAGTCCGGAGAAGCGCGCCTTAGTATGGTGCGACGATCATGGCCAAGAGAAGATCCTCAGCTTCAGGGAGCTGAAGACCATGAGCGACAAGGCCGCCAACCTCTTTCGTAAACACGGTTTGAAGAAGGGGGATACGGTCATGCTCACCCTCAAGAGCCGTTGGGAGTTCTGGGTATGCATGGTGGGCTTGAATAAGATCGGCGCGATCTCCGTTCCTGCAACGCATATGTTCAAAGCGAAGGACTTCATCTACCGCATCAAAAAAACCGACCTGAAGATGATTGTGTGCATCGAGGAGAACGGGGTGCCAGAGGAGTTCGATGCAGCGCATAAAGAGCTTGGCAACATTCCCCTGGTCAAGGCCCTGCTGGGAGGCAAAGAGCGGAAGCGGGAAGGCTGGATTAACTTCAACGCAGAGCTGGAAGAGGCCTCGCTGGATTTCAAAAGGCCCGCAGGAGAGGAGGCCACCAGGAACGAGGACATCCTTCTGGCATACTTCACCTCTGGGACGACGGGATACCCCAAGATGGTCAAGCACGATCAGACTTATCCCCTGGGACACATCCTCACCGCCAAGTACTGGCAGAATGTGGAGGACGATGAACTGCACTACACTGTGGCAGACACCGGATGGGCGAAGTGCGCCTGGGGCAAGATCTATGGCCAATGGCTGGCTGGGTCGGCGGTCTTCGTCTACGATTATGACCACTTCGACGCCGGCAGGATGATGGAGGAGATGAGAAGATATGGGGTCACCACCTTCTGCGCGCCTCCTACCATCTTCAGGTTCATGATCAAGAGCGACATGTCCAAGTACGACTTCTCTCGCCTCAAGTACGCAGTCACAGCCGGAGAGCCCCTCAACCCGTCCGTTTACGAAAGATTCCTGGAGACCACCGGTCTGCGGCTGATGGAGGGCTTCGGCCAGACGGAGACGGTGGTGTGCATCGCCAACTATCCCTGGATGACGCCCAAGCCCGGGTCCATGGGCAAACCCGCTCCGGGATTCGATGTCGTCCTGGTGGACAAGAATGATAAGGTGTGCGAGGTGGGCGAGGAGGGCGAGATCGTCATCCGTACAGACAAGGGCAAGCCTATCGGACTCTTTGTCGATTATCATCTGGACCCCGATAAGACAAGGAACACCTGGCACGACGATTACTACCACACCGGCGACACCGCCTGGAAGGACGAGGACGGATACTTCTGGTTCGTGGGCCGAACGGATGATATGATCAAGAGCTCCGGCTACCGGGTGGGGCCTTTCGAGGTCGAATCTGCTCTCCTGTTGCACCCTGCCGTTCTGGAGGTGGCCATCACGGGAGTGCCTGACCCCATTCGAGGGCAGGTGGTGAAGGCCACGGTGGTCCTGACCGAGGGACACTCCCCCTCAGAGGAGCTGAAGAAGGAGCTGCAAGATCTTGTCAAGAAGGTTACTGCACCCTACAAGTACCCGCGCATTGTGGAGTTCGTGGAGGAGCTTCCCAAGACGATCAGCGGGAAGATCAGGCGCGTGGAGATCAGGGATAAGGACAAGCCCTATCTGGTGATCAACTCTCTGGAGTGCAAAGCCTGCGAGAGGTGTCTTGAGGCCTGCCCCGCCAACGTCTTGAAGATGGGAGAAGAGCTCAACGAGAGAGGATACCGTTTTGTCGTCTATGTCGGTGACGGATGCATAGGCTGCGGAGCTTGCTACTATACCTGTCCGGAGCCGTTGGCCATTGATGTGCATGTGCCGCAAAATGAGAAGATAGAGGAGAGTTGAGATGGCGTCTCAGTTAGTTGCAGGATACAGCGCTGTGATAGTTGGAGCGTTGTATGCGGGCTGCGATTGTTTCTTGGGATACCCCATCGGGCCGGAACAGTCGGACTACAACCAGGCCTGCAAGGGCGGAGGGCACGGCTGCTACAACAGCATCGTGCTCGCCCCTGCCAGCGTACAGGAGATGTGCGACTTCACCATGAAGGCCTTTGATCTGGCCATCAAGTACAGAAATCCGGCCGTGGTTCTGGCGGATGGGGTTTTAGGGCATATGGTCGAGCCCCTCAAGTTCCCAGAGAAGGCCCTGCAGCCAGAGATCGACACCTCCTGGGCAGTCGCTGGCCGCGCCCAGACCAAGGGGAATCTGATAACCACCATTTATCTTGATTTTGCAGAACTGGAGATGCACAACCTCATGCTGCAGGAGAAGAATCAAAGGATAAAACAGAATGAGACGGCCTTCGACGGCTACAGGCTGGACGATGCCGAGATTGTGCTGGTCTCCTACGGCATCAGCAGCAGAATCGCCCGCTCCGCGGTGGACGCGGCCCGAAAGGAGGGTATCAAGGCAGGGCTCTTCCGCCCCATCACTCTCTTCCCCTTCCCAGAAAAGGAGGTTCGGGCGCTGGCCCAGAGGGGCTGCAAGTTTATCTCCGTGGAGATGAGCAACGGACAGATGCGAGAGGACGTACGCCTGGCCAGCGGCGGCCAACCAGTGGAACTGGTCTGCCGCTACGGAGGAAATCTGATCCAGCTCGATCATATCACGGAGAAGATAAGGGAGGTGGCCTGAATGGCAACCAAGGAGAAGATAATTGGAGGACATCCCGGACTTTACCCGTCTTTCCCCAGAAAAGGAGGATCGGCGCCCACAGCCACCCATTACTGCCCAGGCTGCGGGCACGGAATACTGCATAAGCTCATCGGCGGGGCCATGGCCGAGCTGGGCATACAGGACCGATGTGTGTTTTTGAGCCCAGTGGGCTGTGCAGTCTTTGCCTACTATTATCTGGACTGCGGCAATGTTCAGTGCTCCCACGGCAGAGCTCCGGCTGCAGCCACAGGCATCTCCAGAGCGGAAGACGATGCCATCGTGATCTCTTATCAGGGCGACGGCGATCTGGCCTCTATCGGCCTGAACGAGACTATCCAGGCGGCAAACCGCGGCGAGAAGATGGCTGTCTTCTTCATCAACAACACTGTCTACGGCATGACCGGCGGCCAGATGGCGCCTACAACCCTGATTGGTGAGATAACGGCCACGACACCGCTGGGGCGCGACCCAAGGGAGATGGGCTATCCCATTCACGTCTGCGAGCTGCTGGACACATTGAAAGCGCCCGTCTATATCGAGCGCGTCTCTCTCTCGGACATAGAGCACATCCGCAAGGCTCGTAGAGCAGTGAAAAAAGCGCTGGAGATCCAGAAGGACAAAAAGGGCTATGCCTTTGTGGAGTTCCTGTCTCCCTGTCCAACCATCCTCCGCTTGGATGCCAAAGGAGCAGCGAAGTTCATCAATGAGCAGATGGAAAAAGAGTTTCCTCTCAAGAAGTTCAGGGACAGATCGGCTGATGCAGAGCCCATTGTCCGGCCGCCTAGCGACTTCTCCAAGGATTCCCTGGATAAGATATTCGGGTGCGATCCCGAGGAGTGCGTGGAACTCCTGAAGGATCCTGAGTTCCAGCCCAAGAAAGTGAAGATCGCCGGATTTGGAGGGCAAGGCGTGCTGAGCATGGGTCTAGCCCTGGCCCAGGCCGCCTTCGGTTGCGGGCGCTATGTATCCTGGTATCCCGACTACGGGCCGGAACAGAGGGGGGGCACCTCCAACTGCTCGGTGATCATCTCCGGAATGCCCATCGGTTCGCCAGTGGTAGATCGCCCGGATGTGCTGGTAGCATTTAACCGGCCATCTCTTGAGACGTTCGCTTCCACGGTCAGAACGGGCGGAGTGATCCTTTATGACTCTCTGGCAGGCTATTTTCCGGCCCCACAGGGAGTAAGGATCATCTCGGTGCCGGCCACGCAGATCGCCACGGAGAAGGGAGCACAGCAGGCAGCCAATACCGCTATGTTCGGGGCGCTGATGGAGGCCGGAAAGCTGGAGCTGCCGCGTGATGCCTACGCCAATGCTCTGAAGGCCACCTTTGCCAAGAAGCCCAAGCTCATACCGAAGAACGTGGAGATCCTGGAAGCAGGAGCGCAGGCGGTCAGGGTGCTGGAGATGGTGGCGAGAAAGTAAGGGGCTGATGTATTGCAGATCAATCGCTTTCACGGCATTCAGCAAATCGAAAGGACGGGATTCATGCATGACTAGGGCCTTCGCATAGGGGGCGTGGCAGGTGAAAAGCTTATAAAGGAGAAGGTTAGACTGAGGCTACTAAGGCAAATGACGAAAAGTCTATCGCCAAAAAGTGGAAAATAACGGAGGCCTATAATTGAGCAAGAGATACGCGATTCTTCCCATATTGCTTGTATTCCTCTTTACCGCGGGACTATCCCTGGGACAGCCCGCCAATAATACGAGCATTATGGAGAATAATACAACCAATGTTGAGAATGCAACTTCTCTGATAAACGAAACTGCACCGGCTAATGAAACCGCGCCCGCGGACGAGACCACCCTGGGAAATGAGACTGCTGCTGCCGATGCCAAAGAAGCCAGCTCAGTTCTCGATCTGAAATACATCTGGTCTGTGATGGGCATCGAACCCGGTCCCATCATTATGGTCCTCAACCAGGATGGCGAAGATCTCTTCGGCCAGGCCAAATACGAGCCCGATAGCGGCGAGAACTGGAACGGCGAAGTGGTGGGCTCTATAGCCAAAGATGAGGTGGACCTGACGCTGACCGCTCAGAAGGACAAGCAGCTGGTCACCACCAAGATGTCAGGCATCTTCGCAGACGAAAACATCAACGGCAACTTCTCCCAGGTGAGCGGGGGCAAATTAGTGGGCAAAGGGCCCTTCAGCGCTACGTATTTCAGCAATGAAACATCCAGCTACACTCCGGCGGCCATCGAGCAGCCAAAGACTGAGCCCGCAATACAGCAGACTGCGAGCGCAACTGAAACCGCTGCCATCCCAAATTCGGTTGAGATAACCAGCACAAACTTCCAGCCCAATTCTATGACGGTCCAGGCAGGAACGACGGTCACATGGATCAACCATGATACAACGGACCAAGCAGTCGCATCTGCCAATGGAGAATTTGATTCCGGAAATATTGTCCCAGGTGGACAATACCAATATACATTCTCGCAAGCAGGGACCTTCGCATATTACTCAACGATCAATCCGTCAATGACGGGCAGAATCATCGTAAAAAGAGTATTCCATAATGTGGTGGAAGATGCAGATAAGATACTGACTGGGGTAGGGGATATCAGCGGCGTGCCCATAGGCATGGGTGGAAGCGGCCTCTAGATTATGCCCTCCGTCTCTGCTCCTGAGGGGCAGCGGCGGAGGACAGCGCCGCTTTTTCCTTCATGGCCATCGCTCAAAGTAAAAAAAGGGTAAGGCTAGACCAGCGCCAATTGATCCTGGCAGCTGCAAGAGAGCGAATGTGCCATTAGTCTATCGGTGTCATAATTTCTATTCACAAGCGCCTTCTGGTAGGAGGGATTGATCTGAGTGGCCATTTTGTAGGCCTGAACGGCCGTGTAGTAATCCCCTTTGAGGTCGTAGATCACGCCCATGTTGTACCATGCCTCTGCATAGGAGTCATTGAGTGCCACTGCATTCTCAAAGGCCCGGATTGCATCGCTATACTTGCCCAAGATGCCCAGATCAATGCCCTTATTATTCCAGGCTTCGGAATCCCTTTGATCAAGCTCAAGAGCTTTATTGTAAGCATCCAGGGACGCGCTGAAATTGTCCTGATTATAAAAGGCCAAGCCCTGCTGGAACCAATAGGCCGAGGTGGCATTGGTCTGCCCTAAAACGGGAGACGCAAAGGTCATAATCATTGCCAAGGTAATCAGCGCCAAGGAGACTTGAATCAACTTCAAATTCGTTATTCTTCCCTCCTTATTCCTTTACTAGATATGAGCTGATAATAAAGGTTCTGACAATGAATGCATCTTCAAAAATGGGCCTATGCTTTGGCGTAGGATATGATTATCTCCTCGAAAGCCCCTAGCACAGTCTCCAGCTCCGCTCTGGAAAGCCCGAAGGTGCTCAGCTTGAACTGGCGAGTCAGACCGGGCTTGATGCCGCAGATGCCGTGGTCCTTCAGGTCACGATAGAGGAAATAGCGTCCTTTCTTCGCGATCTGGGAGATGGCATAGAGGTTCTCGGCCTTGAAGAAGATCAGGTCATGGTTGTGTGGCCGATCGCCCTGCTGCTCCATTCCCAGCCGCTCCATCTTTGCTACGAACCAGCGGGCCTTCTCCACCTCTTCCGGCCAGCTCCTGATGCGCTCGACGACTGCAGGAAAGGAGGCCATCATGGTCAGCAGGGGCGCGCCGCGCACGGTGCATCCCAGAAGCTCAACCTCCTTGTTCTTCTTGGTGGGCGAGAGCCTGAAGATGATTCGAGCATACTCCTCCGAGGCGCCCAGGACTCCCACAGGCCCCGAGGCCGCCATGGACTTGTGACCGCTGCCCACGATGATGTCCGCTCCCAGATCGCGGGCGCTTACGGGCATCCGGCCTACGGCGTATGCGCCGTTGAGAAGCAGGGGCACGCCGTAGTCGTGGCAGGCATCTGCCACCGCCCGCGCGTCTGCCATGTTGCCGTAGTTCCCATCCGGATAGGTCAAGACGGCCATGCTGACATTGCCCTTGTGCTCGTAGGCTCGCTCGATGGCCTCCGCATAGCCTTCTGCCCTAATTGCGTAGCTGGGCTCCCCGCTGGAAGGCACATATTCGATCTTCAGACCTGCCCGCTCTGCAGCCAGGACGGTAGTATAATGGGCGTTGCCATCCATGACCACCCAGTCGCCTTTCTCGCAAAGGGCGTGCATGGCCGCAAACTTTCCCTCGCGCGCACCGTGCGTGATCCTCACCTCGTCCGTGCCCAGAAACTCCGGCAGGACCTCGTGCACGAACTCCTCCACGGGAGGCGTCTTGATCCTGTCCAGCCTGCCGGCGCAAAAATCGCAGATGGAGTAGCCGTCTCCCCATTCCATCAGCGCGGCACGGGCTGCTGGTGTCAATATCCCGCCTCGCTGCAAGGGGTCCAGGTTGATCTGGGCGATATCTCTCTTCAGATTGGTGAACTTCTCAAGATTGTCAAGCATTCAGCCGTTTGGTATCCCTTCTTGAAGTATAATCCTTTGCCAGCCCTCCCAAAAACCGTTTACGTCTAAGGGTAAGAATCATGATACCAAATATTGGAAATACATGGTGCTTAAATAAGTAGATTAACGCGTACCTGTGTTAGGGCTGATTTTGAGACATATTAACTCTGGTAGGTCACCAAAGGCCGTCCTTTTCGAGAAATCGCCAGCTTCCAGCCATCCGCGTCAACAGGCTTATCTACATACCTTTGTGGTCAGCCCTTGCTTCGGGACTCAATTTTAGTCCAGCTCCAGGAGGCAGCTCGCTTTGGGCCAGCAACTCGAATACTGAACCTATTACGACATTGCCGCCTGTTTTCAGAAAGCTATACCGTTTTCAGAAGATGTTGGTTTCTCTGGCGATATCGGACAATCTTTTTTACAGAGGCTCGCAATCCGGTCGTGAATCTAGAATAGGCTGTTATTTATAGATCCTATCTGCATATGCTACCTGAGGTGTAGCAAAATGGGAAAAAGAGGTCCGAAGCCTCGATTCTTAGACGTTGCATGTCCAAATGAGCAGTGTGGTCAATTCGGA
>JAPKYD010000095.1 GCA_026394475.1 Methanothrix sp. | reverse complement strand
GACCACCTGCGGGGCGTGGGCCTGTATGAATGGGAGCTCGACGTCTTGGGAATAAAGGGCGCCGGAGAGTGAATTGCTTATGGCGAGGGCTCAACTGGCCGGAGCATGGTCGAGAAAGGAGGCTCAGGATGACGAAATAATGGAAAAGGTTGAGATCGACACCACCGACCTGGCCACCAGAGAGCTGAACGACCGCCTCAGAGATCTGATGCTTGCCGGCACAAAGAAGGTCGTGCTCAGAAATGTATGTGGCCAGAGGTACATCGGCACCAGGCTCTACTCACCGGAGCACCGCAAGATGGAGATAGAGATCTTTGGAACTCCTGGCAACGACCTGGGAGCCTTCCTTTTCGGCCACAAGATAATCGTTCACGGCAATGCTCAGGACGGTGTGGGCAACACCATGGACGCCGGTGAGATTGTCATCGAAGGAAGGGCCGGAGACGTCTTGGGTTTTTCCATGCGCGGCGGCAAGATCTTCGTGCGGGAGAGCGTCGGCTACAGGGCGGCCCTGCACATGAAGGAGTACGAGGACAAGAGGCCGGTTCTGGTCATAGGAGGCACCTCCCAGGACTTCCTCGGCGAATACATGGCCGGCGGGATCGTTATCCTCCTCGGCCTGGGCGGCAAATCCCACAAAGGCAACTTCATGGGCACAGGTATGCACGGCGGCGCGATCTATCTATGCGGCACCGTCGAAGAGACCCAGGTGGGCAGCCAGGTGGAGATCTCGCCCCTGGACGAGGTGGACAGGGAGATCGTGGAGCATTATGTCTCCGAGTTCATCGAGCGCTTTCCCGAGCTTTCCCTGGACAAAGAGCAGATCCTGAAAAACGATTGGATAAGGCTCTCGCCGAAGTCGAAGAGACCCTATGGTAAGCTTTATGCTTATTGAATCCATTGAAATATATATATAATCGTTGGGGATTAAAATGCCAAAAGTGCTTGTTCCAACGGTCTGTCCGTACTGCGCTGCAGGCTGCGGATTTTACATCGCAGTCGAGAAAGAGCGCGCCACGGGGATCGAATACATGCCAGAGCACCCGGCCAACGAAGGATCTCTCTGCTCCAAAGGAAACGCCGCTTTGGAGATCCTCTATCACCAGGACCGGCTACGCCATCCTCTGAAGAGAAAGGGCGACGGATGGGCCGGGATATCCTGGGAGGAGGCTCTAGATCTCATAACCAGGAGTCTGAGCGGGGCCCTAAAAAAGCATGGTCCAGACAGCCTGGGGTTCCTGGCCTCTTCCAAATGCACCAACGAGGAGAACTACCTGATCGAGAAGATGGCGCGCCTTTTGGGTTCAAGGAACATTGATAACTGTGCCCGCCTCTGTCATGCGCCCTCCGTGGTGGGCCTGAACAGAACCCTGGGGGCTGCTGGAATGACCAATCCCATTCCTGATCTTGCCAACTCCAAGTGCATATTCATCATCGGATCGAATCTGGCGGAAACCCATCCGGTTCTATCCCGCTGGATTCACCGGGCCAAGGACTCTGGGGCGGTGGTAATAGTAGCCGATCCGAGGCTGACGCATACTGCCTGGATGGCGGATATCTTTTTGCAGCTTCGGCCGGGAACGGATGTGGCTCTGCTGAACGGCATGGCCCAGGTCATAATAAGAGAGGGCCTGACCGATCGCGAGTACATCAGCAAGTGGACGCGGGGATATGGGGACCTGGCAAAGGCCGTCCGGGAATGCACGCCTGAAAAGGTGGCCGAGATCACGGGCATACCGGCCGGGGATATAGTTCGCGCCGCACGCGCTTATGCCATCTCTCCTGCTTCCGTCGTTCTCTATTCCATGGGAATCACGCAGCACAGCACTGGCACGGACAACGTCCAGGCCGTTGCCAATCTGGCCTTGATCTGCGGGCATTTAGGCAAGCCCGGCTCGGGAGTCATGCCCCTGCGCGGCCAGAACAACGTGCAGGGTGCCTGCGACATGGGAGCCTTGGCGGAGTTTTATCCCGGCTATAGAAAGGCGGAGGACCCCGAGACGGCGAAGTTCTTCATTTCCGCCTGGGGTGCGAGCAGCCTGTCTGCAGGTCGGGGCCTCACGGCCATGGAGATGATCGATGCTGCTGCGAAAGGAAAGATCAAGGCCATGTACATAGTGGGCGAGGATCCGGCCAACTCCGATCCCAAGAGCCACCATACCCGGGATGCTCTGGAGAACCTGGAGTTTCTGGTGGTGCAGGACATCTTCATGACTGCCACGGCCCAGCTGGCAGACTTGGTGCTGCCAGCCTCGGCCTGGGCGGAGAAGGAAGGGACTTACACCAGCACGGAGAGGCGTGTGCAATGGAGCAACAAAGCTATTGAGCCTCCGGAAGAGGCAAAGCCGGATCTGGAGATCGTCTGCAGCGTCGCGCGCCGTCTGGGGCTGGAGTTTGACTATCCTGACGCAGCTTCAGTCCTGGCGGAGATCAACCGCCTGGTACCCCAATATGGCGGCATAACTCGGGAGCGCCTGAATGGGACAGGCCTGGTCTGGCCCTGCCCGAATCAGGATCATCCGGGAACGCCCATTCTGCACTCGCAGGGCTTCAAGCTCGCCGAGGGCCGCGCATCCATCGTTCCCGTGATGTTCAGGCCGGCGGCGGAGGAGGCGAGCTGGGAGTATCCCTTTATCCTGACCACGGGCCGCGTCACCGTCCATCACAATGCCGGGTCCATGACTCGCAGGAGCCCCTCGCTGATCGAGCGCGAGCCGGATATCTTCGTGGAGATCAGCACCTCTGATGCAGCACGGCTGAAAGTGGCCGAAGGCGACGAAGTGGTGATAGCCACACCCCGTGGAGAGACCGCGGCCACAGCGCGCCTCACGGATCGAGTGAAAAGGGGAGTCGTGTTTATGCCCTTCCATTTCCCGGGGACAAACATTCTAACCTCGGATGTCACTGACCCGGAGGCCAGGATACCGGAGTTCAAGGTCTCAGCCTGCAAGATAGCCCGGAGGTACTGAATGCCTGTTTACGTTGACATCAGCCGATGCATTGGATGTCGGTCCTGCGAGGTGGCCTGCCAGCGCGTTCACGGCGGAAAAGGTCACGTCAATGTGCACATGGCCGGGGATCATGCCTCGGTTCCGATCTTCTGCCACCACTGCGAGGAAGCGACCTGCACCATGGCCTGCTTCACTGGCGCGCTGTACAAAGACGGAGAGCGCACGGCCTTCGACGTGGAGAAGTGCACCGGCTGCGGGCTTTGCCGGCTGGCCTGTCCCTTCGGAGTGGTCGGGACGGATAAGCTGGCGCATAAATGCGACCTATGCGTAGGCAGGGAGACGCCAACCTGCATTCTGACCTGCCCGGCCAATGCGCTGAGCACTGATTTCGAGCTTGCTTCCCGGAGGGCGAGAGCCCGCGCGGCCATGGCCGTGGCGCGAGGGAGGTAGAAGATGATCAAAGTTGATGCCAGCAAGTGTCTGGGCTGCTTGTCCTGCTCCAATGTCTGCCCCAGCCAGAATATCACCCGCCTGGAGACATCGGAGAAGAGAAGCATCCACTGGAAGAAGTGCAAGGAGGAGTGCGACCTTTGTGTGGAGTTCTGCCCCGCCAAAGCGCTAGCTCTGGTTCCTTTCGATGAGGCGAGTGAGGAGCCCACAGTCGCCTTCGACCTTGTCCCCTGCAAGATCTGCTGCGGACGTTATGCCACAGAGCCCATGCTGAGGAGAATCGAATCCATTCTGCCTCTCAACTTGCAGAAGGATTCCACCGGCCTGGCCTGGATCTGGGTGTGCCCGGCGTGCCGTCGCAATATCGAGGCGGACAGGGCCACCAAGCAGATGGTGCTGGAAAGAAGCAGGAAGAGGCCTTGAGGCCAAGTAAGCAGCAGATCTTCCACAGCCGTCTTTTTGAAAACATACTATCGAATCTTTTCTGGAGAAGAGGCTTAAATAAAAGAATTTATCAATATACAGCCGCATAATAGCTTGGAGGTTTAAAATGAAATTCGAGCTTGCACTAATTGCTCTGTTCTCCCTGCTGATTCTCCCTGCGGCCTTTGTCCAGGATGTCAGCGTGGACCAGCTCCAGCAGATGATGACTCAATCAGCTGAGAATCTTACCACTTACACCTACTCTCGCACCGCGGAGAGCGAGATCGTCTACAGCAATGATTCGCAAAATGAGAGATTCGATGCCGTGAAAACCACGCAAGGAAGAGTGAACCTGACGGCTCAGACCGGCATGTGGAACCATCGGCTCACCGATAAGGGAACTGGCGAAGTGCTAACCTGGGAAGGATACTTTGTGAACGGTTCGGAGTACTGGAAGGAGGGCCAGAACTGGACCCGGTTCAATATCACCGATGCGGCGGCGGTCTTCGAGGACTACAATGAGCTCCCAAGCCAGGTAGAGCTCTTGAACTACTCCTACCTGGAGATTGTGGGCACCGAGAGCTACGGTGGCGAGGACTGCTACAAGCTGGTGGGCACTCCCATTCCCATGATAGTCCAGACCATCTTGGGGGTACAGCTCTTCGCATCCTATCTATCGTCTCCGTTCCCTCTGCCGGATGATTTCAGCAACGAGAGCTTCGACTTCGACAACACCGATTTGCAAAACCACAGCAGTGTCACTGTCACGGCCTGGATTTCCAAGGAGACCTCGCTCTTGAGGAGGATCGACATCGACTCGGGCCTGACCATCACACCGGCGATTCTGAACATCACCGAGCCGAAATTCAGGATCGAGACCACACTGAATGAAACTACAAGTTACGGCAATTTCGGCGAGCCGGTGCAGATAGTTCTGCCTGCCGAATCTCAGAATCAGTCCTTCCGGATGAAGGGCGCCGACTGGAGATGGGCAATATTCGGGCTGGTGGAGCCTTAGGAGGGATGTCGATGAAATTTCAAAAGAACAAGATCGGCAATACCAGCAGAGCCGGGGCGCTGCTGGCCGGTCTCTGCATTATGGCCTTCCTGATCGTGAGCCTGATGCCTGTCCTGGCGCAGAGCTCTGACTCCGATGCGGCGCGCTCTTACTGTGTAAAAATGGGCTATCTATACAGAGCCTCTCCTGGAACCAATGGGGGCCAGGGGATATGCGAGTTCCCGGACAAGGCCTGGTGTGATGCTCAGGCCTATTACCAGGGAACTTGCAGCAGAATCCTCTCGCCTAACATCTTCCCGGCATACGTCTATGGTTCTGATGGCCGGTATGTTACTCCCGCCGCTCAGCTCTGCCTGGGCAGGGGAGGAAATCTGCAGAGCGTTCATACGCCTTACGGCGATGTTACAATGTGCGTCTTCCCTGGCGGTGGAACGTGTGACCTGCAATCGCTAGCCAGAGGAACCTGCGGCACAGATTACTGGAGCGTTTACGCTCGATCCTGGCTGGATGCACCCTAGATCGGGATCTAAATAATTAAGTTTCATATTTTTTTA
>JAPKYD010000123.1 GCA_026394475.1 Methanothrix sp. | reverse complement strand
AGAATTACATGCATTAGAAAACGTCCGATCTGTCCTTGATCAAGAGACTACATCAGAAAAAGAATCATTGATAATTTCTATTCGTTGGCGCGCGCGTGCTCTAAGAGGACATGAAAGCGAAATCGATCGTTTTTTAAGGTTTTGGATTGCTCTTGAGGTTCTTGTAGAGGGAGAAGGACAAAAACTCGTAGACAAGGTAACACTCAAACTTAAAGGACTCTATCCAAGGATTGATGAGCAAAAAATCAAAAGAATCGT
This sequence comes from Methanothrix sp., assembly GCA_026394475.1. Taxonomy (GTDB): domain Archaea; phylum Halobacteriota; class Methanosarcinia; order Methanotrichales; family Methanotrichaceae; genus Methanothrix. The sequence goes on along the minus strand of JAPKYD010000123.1, from coordinate 14,132 downwards.
CGGTCCAATATATGGAATGAGAGGAAACATTGTACACCAAGGAATACATTGCCCTCAGGATCTAACTCAAGAACTTATCCAACTTGAATGCATATACGACGATTTGCTTAAAGAAAAATTGGGTATTGAACCCAACCATTCTTCAAACGAGCATTTCGTAAAATTTAACGAGTTATGAAACATCACCTAAATTGCTTTCCAGGTGCGCCCTGATCTCATTTACCGCATCTCCGAGCACCCTTTGGTTATCGTATCCCGGCATGATCTTTTCCAGATCAGCGCGCGGCGCAGAAGAGAGCTGCCCAACCATGGCGGTCAGGTTGGGCACCGCCCTCAGGATGTTGTCCACGATGCTGATCGTGGCCTTGCGGGCCGTTCTGGAGAGAGGATTGAGATCGATGGCTATCACCGCCTTTCCCATCGCTGCCAGGGCCTCACAGCGGTCCCCGTCCTCCAGGGGAATGAGAACCACATCAGCGTCATAGATCCCGCCCCTGGTGGCAAGAGCCCGGGCGTGGTCTAGCCCTGGAACCGTCGCGTCGGGATTCTCTCCCAGGACGCGCTTTGCGCCTCTCTCGCGCAGCAGATCGGCGATCTTCTTCACCCTCTCCTCCGTGCGGTGGAAGAGGTTGACCTCCAGGGGCGCATCCAGCGCCTGCGCCAGCAGGGCCATCTCCTCCGGCACCAGGGCGGCCACATTGCCGTTGACGCTGAGCGCCGGCTGCTTTGCCAGGAGCAGCAGTGCGGCGGCTGCATTCGTCGCCTTTGCAGCCGAAGCCGTGGTCTTCTCCCCCAAAAGATAATCGAAGCATTCTCCGCGGCCCTGGGCAATCAGCCCCTGGCTGCTGGTAAGGCCTCTCTTCACACCTTCGGCCACTCGCTCGCGTGCCACAAGAGAAGCATATCGGGGATGGGATTTGGGAATGTCAGTCAAGGTTGGCACCTCTCTGGGAGATGTTGGTCGTGCCCACCTCTCCGAACTCCTTCAGGGCTTTTGCCCCGCCCAAGGAGAAGACCGCGTCCCCCAGCATGATCATGCTTGCCATTCCGCCTGCAGCCTCCACAGCCTCGATGGCGTCCAGGACCCAGTCGCTGGCCAGGCCTGACTGCACGGTGAAGCGCTGAGAGAGCCGCATGAAATCCTGCAGGGTCGGCCTCTTCAAGAGATCTTTCAAGGCAGCCTCGCCTGCTCTGTTGATCTCCTCCATCACACCCTGGTCAGAGAGCACTTCTCTGGTGGAGATGGGACCTCTGACCACATAGTTGACATCGAGGGGCTGGACTGGTATCCGATCGATGCAGCCCAAGCCCGGCGCTCCGGGCTCCAGGCGCACCACCAGGCCGCCTGCATTCTGAGCGATCACATCCCCCAGGCCGGTCCTGTTGGCGACCTCGGCCACGTGGGCCACAGAGGCTGCCTGGTTAGCGAAGAGGCCCAGCTCAAAGTGAGCATTGAGGGCGTAGGCACAGCCCAGGGCTCCTGCGCCGCTGGCGCCAAAGCCCGAGCCGAAGGGCATATCCAGGTGCGTCTTCACGCACACAGGCGATCTGGCCAGGGCATCCACCACGTACCTGCTGACGGGAGCCTCGGAAAGCTCGCCGTTGAGGAAGATCTCCGTCTCGTCTGAATCTTCAACCGCAGTCGTCGCTCCCAGTGCCAGGGCCAGGCCGCAGCCGATCGAGCCCGACTTCAGGGGGTCTTGGTGGCGCTTGGCAGCGAAGAAGCCCGTGATGTGCGAGGGAACCCAGACCTTCATCGACTCATAACCTCCCGCAGGGCATCGATGACCCTTTGTGCAATCAGATCTTTCTTTCCTTTGGCCTCCTTTGAGCGGCCCTTTCGGTCGATTATCAACACTCTGTTCTCTTCCGTGCCCATTCCTCCCTGGCCTACGTCGTTGGCCACCACCAGGTCCAGCCCTGAAGCCTGCATGGCCTCTATCGCCCTGGCCCGCAGCTCCTCCTCGGTGACGTTGGTCTCGGCCTTGAAGGCCACGATCTTGAGGTCTGGAAAGGCAGCTCGCACGGCCTTGATGATCTTCCTGGTGGGCTTGAGCCTCAGGATCAGATCCTGGCCTGACTTGATCTTCACTTCGCTCGCGTCCAGGGTGTAGTCGGCCACGGCCGCGGCGCTGATCAAGGCATCGCAACCTCTTTCCAGCTCAGCCAGAACGGCGTCCAGCATCTCTTGGGCGCTCTCGGCAAAGATCTGGCGCACTGGGATCTCCTGGGGAAAGCGGTGCACGAGTGTCACCTCCGCCCCGCGTCTATGTGCCTCCAGCGCCAGCGCGACGCCCGTTTTGCCGGAGGAGCGGTTAGTCAGGATGCGGATGGGATCGACTGCCTCTGCGTTGGAGCCGCTGGTGATGAGGATCTTCTTGCCTCGCAGGTCTCCTGGTCCCAGCAGCCTCTCCGCCTCCAGCACCACCTGGGCAGAATCCGCGATCTTTGCCTTGCCCTCCTCGATCCTGGGATCGATTACCACAACGCCCATAGCTCTTAGAGTCTCCAGATTCTTGGTGACAGCGGGATGGCAGTACATGGCCTCATGCATGGCGGGAACGACCATGACCGGCTTGCGGCTGCCTAACGCCGTAGTGGCGAACGTCGTCACGGGTGTGTCATCAATCCCGCATGCCATCTTGCCGACGGTGTTAGCTGTTGCCGGTACGACCAGCAGCAGATCCGCCTTCCCGCCGACGCCGCAGAACTCCACGTGTTCCACCCTTCCCGTTATCTCCGTGATCACGGGATTTGTGCTGGCGTACTCCAGAGCATAAGGATGCAGGATCTGCCGTGCCGCTGGGCTCATGACGCAGTGCACTTCAGCTTTGCGGCGGATCAGGTCGCGAACCAGGTCCACGACCCGGACTGCAGCGATGCTGCCTGTTACTCCTACTACTATCCTCTTTCCTGATAGCGTTTCGCTTACCGTGCCAAAGATGTCTGAGGGCATGATGGTCCAGGGAATTTTAGGGGTTCCTCTAAGAAGCCTGTTTCCCTCCATCGGGAGAAGCACAAACCTTATTTAACAATTCACCTGAGGGTCTATGCCATGCCGGGGTGGCCTAGCTGGTTAGGGCGCAAGACTCATAGGGTAAAAGCGAAAAATGCGCCGCTCCTGAGGCATCTTGAAGTCGCGGGCTCGAATCCCGCCCCCGGCATCCTTTTACTATTGGATCGGTAGGTTTTCCATCTATTGAGCCAAAAGCTCCTCCCTGATTTAGGCATATTCGCATGGCGATGATGGAATTGCTCAAGGCCAAGAATCTCCAGCAGGCTTCATATATCCAGCAGGATGCAATATATGTCACATTATGCTTTACGACATGACCAGGACAAGGAGCGGCAATATGCCGCAGGAGCTTCAGGCCAAGGTGGACGGGCTTATCGAAGAGTTCATGGCCGTGGTCGACGCCATTGCCGAGGACCGCCACCTCCAGAAGGGGATCGCCAGGAGCCAGCTGCCGGGCAGCATGGTGATCATCCTGGACAAAGAGAAGCTCTCCATCCTGGCCCAAATCCGTTCGGAGAACAGGTTCGCCAGCTATTTTTATAACCCCAATGTCACCCTGACGCCCCAGCAGGCTGCCAACAGCGCGCAGTGGGAGTTCGGCCTCGAGGACCCCTACATCATTCAGTTCCCGGCAAGCCTGCTGGAACAGAGCCCTCTGCAGCGGCACTCCGGTCTGGAGATAGTTGCATCCGAGCACATCGATCAAGAGTTCGAGAGGTTTGTGGGACTGCTCAGCCTTATGCGCACCAGGCCCATATTCGGGCAGGCACCGCTTGCGGTAGATGCCCGATCTGTTCTCCTGCTCTTGCCTCAGGATGAAGCACTCAAAAAGAGCTGCGAAGCCATTCTCAAGGTGACGGAAGCCCACGGGCTAGCAGCAAATGAGGCCGAAGACATCAGGAACGGGAAATCCGCCGTCCGCGATATGTGGTTATCCCTCAACCGGACGGCAATAATCATCGCAGACCTCACCGGAGCCGATGCCGGAGTCATGTACGGCCTGGGCATCGCTCACACCCTGGGTAAGGAGACCATCCTGGTCCAGCCACAGGGATCAAAATACCTGACGGACATTCCCAGGACCCATAGAATAGAGTACGAGGATAGCAAAGCAGGCAGGGCAAGGCTGGAAGAGCAGCTTTGGGAGATGCTGCGCTCCATGCTGCAGCCGATCGGCGAAGATTGACGGCGCATCTTCGTCCCATCCGTTAGGCCTATAATGTTATATACGTCCTGCAGTTATACGAATTTCCGACTCCGAACTCAGGTCTACTAGCTTCACTCGACCCAGGAGGGGAAAAGAGTTTGAAAAAGATAAGGTTGGCAGTCGCAGGCTTGGGAAACTGCGCGAGCTCTCTGATTCAGGGAATCGAATACTATAAACACGTTGATGAAAAGGATTGCATCGGACTGATGCATTATGAGATCGGCGGTTATAGAGCTGGCGATATCGACATCGTGGCTGCCTTCGATATAGATGCGCGAAAGGTGGGCAGAGACATCAGCCAGGCCATCTTTGCCATGCCCAACTGCACAAAAGTGATCTATCCTGATGTTCCCCTCAAAGGAGTCGAGGTTAAGATGGGGCCGGTTCTGGACGGCGTTGCACCCCATATGGCGAACTATCCTGAGGACAAGAGGTTCGTGGTGGCCGATGTCGAGCCCTGCCATGTCAGGCGAGAGCTGCAGGATTCCGGCGCCGATGTTCTGGTGAATTACATGCCTGTCGGCTCAGAGCAGGCCACGTGCTTTTATGCTCAATCGGCTCTTGATGCGGGCGTGGGTTTTGTCAACTGCATGCCGGTCTTTATCGCATCCAATCCTGAGTGGTCGCAAAAGTTTCAGGAGAAAGGGATTCCCATGGTGGGAGACGACATAAAATCCCAGATCGGCGCTACCATAGTGCACAGGGCTCTCACCCAGCTCTTCAAGGACAGAGCCTGCGTCATGGACAGGACCTACCAGCTCAACATCGGCGGAAATACGGACTTTCTGAACATGCTCAATCGCGAGAGGCTCAAATCCAAGAAGATATCCAAGACCGAGGCCGTGCAGTCCATCCTGGATGTGCCTTTAGCCGAAGACGACATTCACATCGGCCCCTCGGACTACGTGCCATGGCAGAAGGACAACAAAGTCTGCTTCCTCAGGATGGAGGGCAGGATCTTCGGTGATGTGCCTATAAATCTGGAGCTGCGCCTCTCCGTCGAGGACTCACCCAATAGCGGAGGATGCTCCATCGATGCCATCAGGGTCTGCAAGCTGGCCATGGACAGAAAGGTCGCGGGGCCTCTCCTGGCCATCTCGGCCTACACCATGAAGCACCCGCCAGTGCAGTATCCGGATGAGGTGGCGAAGGAGATGGTGGACCGGTTCATAGCAGTTAGATAAATCGAGAGGCAATTGTCATCCCGGCCGTGGGGCGGGCAGAGCATCAGCTTTCAATGGCCTTGATATTGCTTCGATGTGCCCTCGCCCAAAGCGTTTCAGATATTGTGCCGCTAGGTTGACATAGTGCCCATAGGTTTTGGCCATCCGCTCTTTTTGCTCCGGCGAAAGCTCTCGGATCTGCCTGGCAGGGACACCGGCCCAGAGGGTTCCAGGCGGAACATGGGTCCCCTCCAGAACCAGTGCTCCAGCAGCTACCAGAGCCTTATGTCCGATCACACAGCGGCTCAGCACCGTGGCTCCGATGCCGATCATGGCCTCATCTTCTACCAGGGATGCGTGCACCGTCACTCTGTGCCCCAGGGTTACCCTGTCTCCCAAGATGCAGGGCTGATCCGGTTCGATATGCAGGATAGAGCCATCCTGCACATTGCTCTCCTCGCCCACCTCGATGAAGGCATCGTCTCCGCGCAGCACGCAGCCATACCAGACGGAGCTTTTGGCCTTCAGCCGTACGCGGCCCAGCACGACGGCGCCAGGGCAGACCCAGGCCGTCTCAGCCACCACAGGCTTGGACCACAGGGCTTCCCAATCGCACTCCTCTTCAGGATAGAAGGGCGCGGGAGGATCGGGAAGGGCGGGCGTGACCTTGGGCCAGCGCTGATAGATATCTGAGTCGATCATTGTTAACCTCTTTGGACCTAGGTAATGCGGCCAGGGGAAATATTTTATGTGGACAATTTCACTGATTTCACTGTTTCTTCATCCTCCATCTCTTCACCAATCTCCTCTTGGAGATCTGAGAGATATCTCTTCAGCACATCGGCCCTTCTTGCGGCCAGCTTCCTGGCGGTCCTGGTATGCATCCCCGATTCCAGCTTCAGGAGTTTCCTGAAGAAATGATCCAGATTCCACCTCTGATCGTCCGGCTCTCTGGATCTGCAAAAAGGGTCAACGGGGCTGTAGAGCGCCCTTCCCAAAGCCCCTCCGGTCAGGAAGACCCTGGCAATGCCTATCGCTCCCAGAGCATCCAGCCGGTCGGCATCCTGCAGGATCCTGGCTTCCAGCGTGGCGGGAACAATACCCTTGGAGAACCGGTGTACCTCCACGGCATAAAGCACTCTTTTTCTTACATCTTCGGGAAGCCCTTTCTTTTTCAGGAAATCCTCAGCCATCTTCAGGGATGGCGATTCCGACTCTGTGGAGCCTTCAGAGAGCTTCGATTCCGATCCTGCATCATGCAGGAGAGCGGCCAGAAGCAGTACCTGCATATCGGCGCCTTCCCTCTCTCCGATGATTTGGGCGTTCCTGTAGACTCTCATGATATGAGAAAAATCGTGAGCCGGGTCTGCTCTTTCGTACATGATTTTGAGTTCTTCCGTCATCGACTCGGCATCGAAGCTCTTCCTGGAAAACATCAACGCTGAAGACTCTGGTTAAACGTAAATAAATTTGCAAGAGAATCGATAAAATGAAACGCAAAGATATGAATAGCTTGGTAACAGACAATTCTAGCTCACAGGCGCATATATAACGGTCAGTATCTCCTCCGGACCAACCTCCCTCGGATCGTTCAGATAGGCCTCTCTGATGGGTCCGGATAGCTTTTTCCCATTTTCCTCGATCCAGGTGAAGAGCTTCTCATAGGCAGGCCCGCTTGCCTCGTACGGTCCCTTATGGACTATCTTGGCCATCTTCCCACTGGGAAGCTCGTAGCACTTGATCGCATCTGTCTCGGGAATCTTTTTGGCAATGGGCACGCAGACTTCCACGTCCGCATTGCCCTCTTGATCGGCATTTTGAGCTTCCTCAACGCTTTTCTCATGCCAGAGGAACATGGGAGGGCCAGCAATCCTGGCGCCATGGCTCAATGCGTACTCGAACAGATGGGGCAGCATCCTAGCTATCTCTTTGTAATGCGCTCTTCTTCGCATCCCCACGACCAGCTTAGGCTTTTCCTCGACGATGGTGATCTCAAACATTATTGGTCCTCCTTACTCAAGATGCCAGCAAATAAACAGAATCTCGGTTCACCTTTCGAATCCTTAAGCAAGATCTTGCGCTTCATCCTTCATCTGCATGCCCTCCAAGGCGGATTGCAGCTCTTCAATCTGAATGGGCTTGCTTATATAATCGTCCATACCGGCTTGGATGAGCCGCTCTCGGTCGCCCTCCAGGGCTAAGGCAGTAATGGCCACTATCTTCGGCCCATTGGGCCATCGTTCCCGAATCCGTTGGGCAGCATCGATCCCATCCATCTCAGGCATCTGGATATCCATGAGAATAACGTCATAGGGCTGGCTCTCAAGCGCCTTTAAGACCTCCAGACCGTTCGCTGCTACATCGGCATGATAGCCAAGCCGCTTGAGCATCTGCAGAGCAACTTTTTGATTGACGTCGTTGTCCTCTGCCAGCAAAATGCGCAATGGTTTAGTTCGGTTCGATCTTTGCAGAGCCTGGGGTTGTCCGCTGGCAGCTCCTGATTTGATCGATTCAATGTTTGCTGGTTTGACCAAGATGGTGAAATGGAATGCGGAGCCTTTTCCAGGCGCGCTCTCCGCCCAGACCCTGCCGCCCATCAGCTCTACCAGCCGCTTACTTATGGCCAATCCCAGGCCCGTTCCACCGTACTTGCGGGTGGTGGAGGAATCGATCTGGCTGAAGGATTGGAATAATCGATCCAACCGATCTCCGGGAATACCTATGCCCGTATCCTTTACCGCAAAATGAATCTCGTACTGTCTGAAATCCAGCATCTTTGCCGCGACCAAAACCGCAACCTCTCCACTATCTGTGAACTTGACGGCATTGCTCAAAAGGTTCACAAGCACCTGGCGAAGCCTGGTGACATCACCCATCACCGTTAAGGGAACATTATCCTCAAAGCGATAGCTCAGAGCTATTCTCTTTTCTGCAGCTTTGGCAGCCACAAGATCGAGAGATGCCTTCAGGCAGCTTTGCATATCAAAGGGCTGGGTCTCAATCTCCATCTTGCCGCCTTCGATCTTGGAGAAGTCCAGAATGTCGTTGATCGCCGCTAACAGAGAATTTCCGCTGCTTCTGATAGTCTCTATGTAATCCCGTTGCTCTGCGGTCAAATCTGCGCTCAGGAGCAACCCTGTCAAGCCTACCACGGCGTTCAAAGGAGTCCGGATCTCATGGCTCATATTCGCCAAGAACTCGGCCTTGGCCTCAGCCGCTTTCTCCGCTGCATCCTTTGCCTTCTGCAATTCTTCCTCGGCATGCTTTCGATCTGTGATATCCCTGATGGACTCAATCGCACCAAAGACTTCACCGGAAGGATCATACAGCACTGCAGCTTTCCCATAAAGGTAGACGGCCCCTCCTTTCATGTTCGGCATATACGCCTCTCCTTCCAGGGCTCCACCTCTCCTTTCGATGTGATCGTATTTGTCTTCGATCTCCTTTTGGGGTTGCAGTACCAGATTGATCAGGATTGGCCTCCTCTCTCCGTAGAAGGGCTCCGAGTACTCATAGTCTCCCTTTCCCAAAATATCGCTAGCCTTTATCCCAGTCATCGCTTCCATGGCGTGGTTCCAGGCTATCACTCTGCCTGTCTTATCGATAACCAAGGTAGCATCAGGCAGGAAATCGATGATATCGGCCAGGAAATTCGTGGTATCTCGCAGATCCTCCTCCGCCTTCTTGCGATCGGTGATATCCCTTGTCACACCCACCAAGAACTTATTCTTAGCCTTGTCCTGGTATAGGGTCTTCTTTACAAGAACGGTACGGGTCATACCGGGCGCATAGGTGTTTGTCTCCTCGTTTACATTCTCCTTCCCGGTCTTGAAGACTTCCTCGTCTTTCTCCCAGGAGATTTCGGCCATCTCCTTGGTGGGAAATAGATCGTAGGCTGTCTGGCCTACGATCTCTTCACGAGGGCGACCAAACAGCTTGCATGCCGCATCATTGACGAGAACCAATCGATGCTGCCTATCCTTGACAAATATTGGATCTCCTATGGAGTTTATTATCTTGTCCAGGAAATCTTTTGATTCCTTCAGGGCAGCGTTGGCCTCTTGCAGCTCTGCTGTCCTCTCAAGAACTCTATGTTCCAGATCATTTCTGGTCCTTCTCAGATCGTTCATATCTGCCAAATCTGCCATGCGCTGGGTAATAAGAGCAGTAATAGCCTTTGCATCGACGGTCCAGATGCCTTCTTCTGCGCTTTCCATCCATGGACTGCCCTCTTCCTCGCCCTTGTTCAGCAGTTCCTCCACGTCCTTGAGTTCATTGGTGGCATGGGAAAGGGCTTTGGATATAAGATCTGGATGGCATGGGCTCTGAACCGCGAGTTCCTCCAGATGCTCGCGAAGACTCGAAATTCTCTGCGAGGGGTCTCTATAATTCATTTTTCCATCTTGTGGAAGGGAGTTTCTTACTTTTAGCAGCTCACTTCAATTGGTTATCTTCATGATTATGCTGTCAAATCCGTTAAAAAGATACCGGTTCAATTCCAGCGGTAGTATAAATCATAAAAATTTAAAATGTTGTCAATGCAATACCACGCTGGCGATGAACTCTCTTTAGAATGTTTGTATGTGTTTAGCTCACTTCAATCAGCATCAATAAACCCATTTCGAGATATCTCGCATACGATTAAAATAATTTGTGGATCGAACAAGTCAAACCGCATATTCGGCTTCAATTTTTTTGAGAAATAGTGGATCCTAATGAACTGAATTCATGTGTCTTGGTAGTGTGCCGAATTTTCTGTAAATTCATCCGGGCTGTATCCTTGCTTGCTCTACTCCTCTTCCATCGATAAATATACTTTTGGTGATTATCAATTATCTGCCCCTAACATATATTTTACCAATAAATCAAACAGATTATTGAGGATTCCTATTTACCTGCCAATTTCCTAATGCTAAAGGAGCTACATCCAAATATTCGAAGCTCTCTCGCTATGAGGAGGATAGATTTCCTTGATTTCCCCATCTTTCGGTCATTCTTCGATAGCTTCCGCTAGATCTAGATGACGTTGGCATTTTTCAATGTGCAAAGCTGATACAAGTTAAAAGCGAAGGCTGTGACCATCATTTTGACCTGAACCCTCCTGACTGTAGTAACCAATACCCGTCCAGCTCCAAAAACTCTCTTTATTACAGCATGAGGTCTCTCGCCTGGGGATCTCAGGATGCTGATCAGCCGATTACGTTCTTTATCGAGTTCGCCGAGAGGCTTTGCCGTGGTAGTTTCTATTTCGCGAATTAGACCGTAATCGATATCGGTTTTTTGATGGAGCTTATAACCGAAATAGCTCTTTTTGCCCTTCTTAGCCCATGTCCCATCTCGGCTGCGACGAATTTTAGCTCCCTCGCCACGCGGTTTCTTTGATGATCCATGATCTGCCTCTATGAATGTAGCATCTTGAATCGTTCCACGCCTAACCTGCAAACCCATAGCGTCCAATTGTCTTTGAAGTTCTGCCCAGACCATTTCATCTTTTCCGGTCTCCTCCATGCGTTTCTTGAATAGCCATACTGTACGGGAATCAGGGATTGGATCAGGAAAACCAAGAAATGACATAAACGATATGCGATCGGCCATTTGCCTTTCAACTTCCAGGTCGTTCAAGCCGAACCACTGTTGAAGTATCAGAATTTTGAACATCAGAATATTGTCATACATTTCATCGAGGGTATGGCGAATTGGAACCCAATCGATCAAATCCGATATCTGTGATAGTCGAGACTTCCCTTGCTTCTCATAAAGCCCTCGTAGTATCCACGTAGCAAAAGAATCCAAGTATATAATAGTATTAATTATATATAAACTTTTCGATATTAAAAACGTGGGCAGGTTTATAGGAATCCTCGTTACCGATTTTATTGTTATTATATTTTATTATTATTTCAAGATTTATTACTTTTTAATCTCACCCTCAAACTCTACAATGTTAACCTCTGTCACAAATGACTAAATATTCCGGGCGTTTATCGCGTTAAGGATGGAACCCTGGGGCAAGATCGAGATCCTCAGCATTGAGGAGCTTGAGGATATTTATGCACCTGTCAAAGACGTGATAAAAGCCCGTCTGGCGGAGTTCAGGCTGATCTGGGAGACCGCCAGCGAGGAAGAACTCTTTCGGGAGTTGGTCTTCTGCCTGCTCACGCCCCAGTCCAAAGCCAAAATCTGCTGGAAGGCGGTACAGCGGCTCGCCAGGAAAGGTATGATCCAGGAGGGAGAACCGTGCCGTATCCAGGAGGAGCTAGTGGGAGTTCGGTTCAATCAGAGAAAGGCTGAATATATCTGCCTGGCGAGGGAGATATTCTGCAAAAAATCAATCAGATCCACCCTCGCCGAGTTCTCCAACCCCTTTGCTGCCCGGGAATGGCTGGCGGAGAACGTCAAAGGCCTGGGCTATAAAGAAGCCAGCCACTTCTTGAGAAATATCGGATGGGGAGAGGAGCTAGCCATCCTGGATAGGCACATCCTCAAGAACCTGGTGCTTCTGGGCGTGATTAAGGAGGTTCCGAATTCGCTATCAAAAAGGGTCTATCTCGAGATCGAGAAAAAAATGACTGCCTTTTCCAGGCAGGTGGAAATTCCCATGGGGCACCTCGATCTGCTGCTCTGGTACAAGGAGGCAGGGGAGGTATTCAAATGATTCTACATCGCCCGCGTTCTCCAGGGATTTGTCATTGATATTGTCGGGGGGATCAAGCTTTGCACATTGTTGCGGGGAGCGGATCTTGGCGCAATTATGAGCCTTGTGCTTGTACCCATACCGCTATTTGGGCATTTCATCACAGATGAACTAAGGGATGAGGCTCTCTAGGAGTCAATCAGGGCACGGCTTGCTCGCTCGGCTGCGAAGTAGACTCTTTGGTCAACATAATGCTTTTTCTCCAAATAGACGACCTCTTCGAATTCTGTGGGATCTTGTAGGCTCTCGAAATTTATCCACCCCTTCATCATGGTTGTGTTGGTAAATGAATCAAAGAAAGGTCTGTACGGATAGGCTATTTCACGCCATTTCCTGCTGTATCGGGATGAGTAGCCCTCGGCCATACGCCCCTGAGTCCCGTCTATGGTTATAGAAGTCTTTGTTGGAGAATCGACTTGGAGCATCTTTATGCCTACATCAAGCTGGCCGTCAAGGAACACATTCGTTGCTTCCTTGAGGATCGGTGAACTAAATAACGTAAATGAGGCAACCTCGTGACCTACCTCGTCAATGAGTTGAATGATCCAGTAGGAGATTCCAGAGTCGTCGGGTTCACCGTATTGGATTTGAGTTTTGAGGCTTTGCGAGGAGTTGAACTCTACTGTCCAAGGCCCCGCAGGTATTTTATTCTCAACAGCTTGCGCATTTGCAATAAGCAGAGCCAAAAAACTATATATATTATTATCTTCATGTATCCCCCTGTCTGAAATTCACTAATTTAAGTTACTAATTTAGACTTCAAGCTAAAAAAACCTTTGGGATCGACCGCATTTAAGCCCTTAGAGAGAAATACAGGTAGGTGCCTATTTTTCCGCCTTTGCCAGCGTCTCGAAGTATTTCCTAATTATCTCCTTGTTCTCAGGGGGAAGACTCTCGATGTAAAGCTCGGACGGAACCGCAGCCGCCTCTCCCGCAGGGGACGGCTGGAAGGCGCGCTCCACTGGCTTGGTGCTTCTCGCCCGGGAGCCAGCTCCTATCCCTGGATAAAGCATAAGCTCCAGCTTGGCCTCGTTCAGGACCGCCAGGGAAGGTTTGCCGTAGAGGTTCCCGGTGAGGTTGGTCTTGGAGCCCTGCGAAGGCGTTTCATTCTGGAAGACGCCAATGGCTTTATCCCTCAGGTCTGAGAGAGACTGAAGATCGGCAGGGGTTATGTCTGCACTGATCTGGCTCTGGCCGATGAAGATAGTGATGCCTGACAAGATGACCGCCATAATTGCCCTGGTGCTTATCTGCCGTCGGTTGAAAATCTCCGATGGCTTGATCCGAGAGAGACTTGCCTTGAGCTCCCTGGCCAGACTCTGCATAGGCAGGGAATCGACTTCGCGATTATCGTAAGCCGTCCTGGTCTTCTCGGATAGCTGTGGTCCCAGAAGCGGGAAGAGATCTGATTTTTTCCGTCTCTTGATAAGCATGGCACCCGCGACGCCAAGAATAACAGAAATAATAGCAGGCGAGGCTGCGAGGGGCAAGAAGTCCTGCCAGTAGAAGCTCATAAAAGCGGGAAGGCCGAGGATCTGAGCCAAGGCATAAAGGGCGATGGATATTATAACGGCGTTGAGGGCCGAGACCATCATCTCAAACCGCTGATATTCTTTAATCAATCTGGTCAGAGGTGCGAGGAACTCATAGGACCCGTTCACAATATTTATTTCGGTGATCTAAATAAATAGTTTCCGGAATGATGGGTCTCCGAATAACCCCGGGGGCTGAAAAGAGTTTATACTACCAGATCAATTCATCGCTACCTCTGGAGATGGCTGATCAGGGAAGTGTCACGTCAGAGGCTAGGAGCAAAATCCTCCCTGAATAGCTAAGATGGCAAGAATGGCTGGCATCGATGGATTAAGGCTGAAGCTCTTAGGGATTCTGGTAGCCTTCGCTCTGGTTCCGATGATTTCCGTGGGGATCATATCTCTGATGGAGATGAACCAGGCATCTCTGGATGTCCAAAACAATATCTCAAGCCTCAGCACCTCCTTGAACCGCTCCGCGCTCACAGTTGCACCCAACGATGCCGACCAGATGCAGCTT
>JAPKYD010000098.1 GCA_026394475.1 Methanothrix sp. | reverse complement strand
CCAGGTTGCCGTGCAGATCCGATTGCTTCTGACTCCAAAAGAGGCCAGGATATCGAACCTGCTGATGTTCAACAATATCTGCGAGCTGGTTAACAAGGTGCCGGTGTTTACCCTGCACCAAAGCCTTACCGGCCGCTTCTGGGAAGAGATGGAGGCGGCTCTGGACCTGAGATAATAGGATGAGAAGATGAGACGGAAGCAAAGCCTGATCCTAAATTCGGAGCCGGAAAGGCTAACAGTAGGAGTGGGCTACTGCACTTATGCTGGGACCAGCATGAATCCCACCCTCTCTCAGGAAGACATCCTGGAGGTAGAACCAGCCGATCCGCTGATGGTGGGAGATGTTGTCCTCTTTAGCTCCGACCACAGGCTGGTGGTCCACCGGGTGGTGGGGGCCTGGAGAGGGGATAGGCGGAGGAGCATCGCCGGAGGCAGGGCTGGTCGACTATTCGCTGCCTATGCCCGCCTCCGCCGTCTCCTGTATGGGAAAGCCCTTCGAGTGGTCTCACCCTCCTACAACAGTCTTTCCCGATGGGGCTTGTTTTGCCCCTTGGGCCGGCTACTCCGGCTACGGCTGGTCGGCTTTGGGGACGGCGAGCTACAGCTGATGCTGGGCTCCCGGGTGGCCGCCTACTGCCGCCCCGGTCGGGAATGGGTGATACGACCACCCTACCGGCTGATAGTCAATGATTCTAGCCTTCCCAGGCAGGCTACGCCGATCTCTCCTCGAACTCCGCCATTCCATTTGCATAATAAAATCAGGTAGCTCGGCCCTTAGATGGCCTCCAGGGTCAACCGGCCATTTTGGCAAAAAATCCCCCATCAAACTTCAAACTTTAGCAGATCTGAAACTGCCTATTCCCATTTTCCGAGGGTCTTTATATTCCTTGACCTAATTCACCTCTAAGAAATAGATGCTTCGCAGGAGGGATACGGTGAAAGGCGGATATTTGGTGGGAGTTTTCCTTGCAGGCCTGGCTCTTCTGCTTGTGTCAGGAGGGCAGGCCTCAATAATGAGCGACATCGGGGTCACCAGCGTCTCCGAAGATTGCGGCAAGTGGAAGATCAGCTTCAACTGGTCGGAGATGGATCTGTATAGCAGCAGCGTATCTCATGCCGACAGCACATCGGGGAAGGTCAAGATCACGACGGATACGCTGATCATGACCTCTTCCGACAGGACGAAGGTGATGAAGGTTTCGGTCATAACCTATTCCCAAAGCGGCGCTGCTCTCACCAACTCTCCCCGCATGATGACCCTGGCCAATGAGACTCTTTCCAAGTCCAATGTATGCGGAAAGATCAATACCGCCTCAAGGCAGATCAACGGACGGCTGGGAGCTTTTGCCAGCGGCGCGAAATGTCCGCTTGGAGAGCCCGTTTACGCGGCAGTTTATCCTGTGGACTATCACCTTGACCGGCCGGGAGGCGTCCTGGCATCCGATGGGCTGGGAATCGTTCTCTCCACCTATGATCAAGAGACAACGGACCGCTTATTCAATTCGATAAAGATCGAACAAACGAGATAGCTGACGGCCACCGAAAGCCATGACCGGGAGCAAATTCCATCGTTTCCCTTTGGCGCTCCTATCTAATTCTTCAAGGAAATTTCAGCTTTGCGGCCCAACCTTTGCGCAACGTTCCAATGCAGATAGATCTGCGATCCTTAAGAAGCGTCAATCCACCAAAAGACATATTTATGTTGGGCTTTATCTTATTATGGATAGAGGAAACAGTCAAAAGGATCTGGATTGTCGAGGCGAAGAGGCTTTCAGGTCTCTTTCGAGCATGTTAATTTCTTTCTTCCTCCGGGAAGGCTTGCTCCATCGGCGGTTGAGATTCCCATCCTTCTCGCCGGCGCTCTTCCTTCCTGGTCCCTTCCAAGCAATAGAGGAGATAAAAAATGCCCGAGTTCCTTAACCCATTCAGCGGTAAAGTTCCAGATCGCAAGCTAACCAAGGATGAGCTGATAAGAGCGATCCGCCTCGACCTGGCTGCAGAGCATGAGGCCGTTCATCTCTATATGGCCCACGCCCAGGCCGCAGATGACCCTCTGGCCAAGAAGGTGCTTGTAGACATTGCCGATGAGGAGCGTGTCCATGCAGGCGAGTTTGCCAGGCTGCTTGCCATCCTCACGGGAGACGAAGATGCTCTGCTGGCCCAAGGCGCCCAGGAGGTCGATGAGATGGCTCATGAGCTTTCTGCACCAGCGGCGGCTGCAAAGCCCAATCCCGAAGAGAAGACCCCGGAGACGACCATCGGGTCGCTTAAGAAGTGATCGCGGGAGGATATGAAAATGGAAAATAATTATCTGGGGCGGGAAGATGCGCCCATTGGGCCAGAGACCTGGAAGGCTCTGGACAGCACCATGGCCGAGGCGGCCAAGGGAGTTCTGACGGGACGAAAGATGCTGCACCTGGAGGGGCCCCTACGGCCTAGGCCTCAAGGCCGTTCCCCTGCAAGACAGCCAGGTGGAAGAAGGCATCGCAATCAGCAGCTTCGTGCCCGTCTCTATGATTCACAGGACCTTCTCTTTGAGCAAGAGGGATCTGGCGGCTGCGGAGAAGGACGGCATGCCCATCAACACCACCGCCCTGGCCAGCGCTGCCATCGAAGCGGCTATGCTGGAGGAGTCTCTGATATTCGAGGGAATGCGCGGGAATGCCGGCCTTCTGACGAGCAAGGGCGCCTCCGAGCTGAAGCTCTCCCCCTGGGACAGCATGGGCAAGGCGGTGGAAGACGTCATATCAGCCGTCACCCTCCTGGACAAGGCTGGCTTTCACGGACCCTACACCCTGGCGCTGGCACCAGGCCGCTACAACCTCCTCTTCCGACGCTATCCTCAGGGAGGCACGGAGCTGGAGTATCTCCAGGCCCTGGTCACAGACGGCATCTTCAAAGCACCCATCCTGAATAGCGGCGGCGTGCTTCTGGCCTCAGGAAGGCAGTATGCATCCATAATTCTCGGCCAGGATATGAGCGTGGGCTTCATCGGGCCGGTAGGCGAGAGCCTGGAGTTCTCCATATCTGAGAGCCTAGCGCTTCTGCTGCGAGAGCCAAAGGCCATCGGCGTGCTGAAATAAGAAGATATCCCGTTCGCAGTTTTTTTTATTTTTAACTATGAGGGGCTGCAGCTTGTCGTGCGGTTCGCCGACGCAACGCTTGGCCAAAGTCTAGTGATATTTTTTGACATTATTATTAATATTTTAATATCGTTAAAATTTTAACAATAGAATATAAACTGCTCCTGCAAATCCTCTTAACATGTCGGCGAAAAGAGCAATGTCCTACAGCTGCCAATAAAAATTATCAGCTAGGGCCAGAGCCCAAAGGCGATATTGAGAGCCATTACCACTGCACCTGCGCCCACACAAGCCCCGACCACCATCTTGGGATCGAGCTTGATCGAGGTATCATCGGCCTCAAAGTACCTCATCAGGCCAGCTGATGACTGCAGGCCGCTGCCTTCACTTCTCTTCTTTGCCATAATCCTCTCCTATTTCGTCACCTTCTTAAAGTAGATTGCGGTTTTCATGATCATATTTTAGTAGTTATATAATTAAATATCTATTTGTGAATCTATACACCGCTAACTATTTATTTCTCCGGCCAATTGAAGCCTATGCCATTAGGTGGATACCGAATAGATTTAAAAGGAATGAAGCCGCTTATAAATGCCATACTTTCGGGACTCTACAGCTATTCCCGGATTGGATTTCAAATTCTCAGATTTTTTTGATATCCTAGGGCTTTTGGTCCTTCAAAGAAGCTTTCTCGGAATGATTCGTCTTCTCTATCCGCAACTGTTGCACCCGGAATCTCACGATAGCTGGCCGAGCATCCTCTCGTGTTCAGCAATCCGCGCCTGATCCTTGTGCTTTTTCCCATTGCCGCTGAACGCTTTTTCAGGATTATCGGCCCATTCATCCCCCCTGCACTCCCATGCGAGCGCCCTTTGCCCCTTGATTACTTTCGCTTCGCATAGGTTAGCCATATATTTCATGATGTGTTCTCCAGTTCCAATGAATGGCTAATGAAAATAATAGGATTCCAGCCACAGGAGACAAGCTCTGATTTGAGAAGATGTCATCTTGTTGCAGGGCGAAGAAGGCCAATCCCTTCAGTGATGCGTCTGCAGAAGTTCGTTGATTGATCCTCCTTCCCACCCGCGACGTTGATCGAATGCAGCTTGAATGAACTCAAATTTATTTTCATAATGGAAAAGAATATGTTTAATAAGTAAGAGGAAAAGGGGTCCAGCCACATAGCGATATATCGGCGGCAGTATTCAGAAGAGAGGAAGAATGGTCAAACCCAGGGTCATAAAGACCGATCAAGGAATTGCGGGAGAGGAGTTGACAAGGGCCCGTGACAGCTCCATGCGCAGCCTGAGGGACAGAGGCTGGTTGCAGACCGAATCCATTCTGAGATCGAGGATAGACCTGGGATGTGCCCTGGAGATCGGACCGGGGCCTGGTTATGAAGGGCTGGAGTGGCTGAGGAGAACAGAGGACACAACCCTGAAGGGTCTGGACATCAGCGAGAACATGGTGGTTCTGGCGAAAAAGAAGGCAAAAGATTACGGCCTGAACCTCAGGGCGGAGTACTACGTGGGAGATGCCACAAGAATTCCCTTCCAGGATGGTCATTTCGATGCGGTCTTCAGCACCAACTCCCTGCACGAGTGGGCTCATCCCAGAGAGGTCTTTGACGAGATCTACAGGGTTCTCAGGCCGGGAGGCAAGTGCTTCGTCAGTGATCTGAGACGAGATATGAATCATCTGGTCAGGTGGTTCATCCTCCTCAGCCTGTCCGGACAGCCTTGGGTGATGCGCCAGGGATTCATTAGCTCCGTCAATGCCTCCTACACTCTTCCTGAGGTGAGGGAGATGCTGGCACAGACCGAGCTTTTGGGCTGGAAGACCGAGCAGACTCCCGTCTATGTCGTCATCTCGAGAAGAAAGGAGTATAATCCCTAGAAGGTTCCTGTCTTTTTTGAACTGGTCTGCTCCATCCTCCTTCGTCGCCCCTCCTCGTACCGCCTGTGATCTTTGGGCTTCCATCCTGGGATCTAAGAGCCTGCAGTCAAAATCTCAAGAAGTCTCTTTACGTTCTTGCGATACTCCTCCAGACTGCCGTCGTTTCTCAGCTTCAGATCGGCGACCTGCATGGCTTCGCCCATGCCCCAGGAGAGCTCCCGGCCCTGCCTTCTCTCCAGGGCAGCGGCAGCCTGCGGTCTCTCGCCGGGGCATGAAGATAAGATCTTTTCACCGGCTTGGTCCGGCTGTCTCGGGTCGTCCGGACGGCCTCTGGCCGCCAGCCACTTCAGCCTCGCCCCTGCGGGAGCGCAGATCTCCACCAGGTGAAACTCCTCGGCATTGGCCCGGAAGAAGTCGGCCTCCTCCCTGGAGCGAAGGCCGTCTACTACTACGATCTCCTTTCCTGTGGCCCTGGCCATCTGCAGGGCCCTCCTGGCCACGGCGGCAGGGCCTTCACTGGCGCGCAGCTCGTTTCCGATGCGGCCCAAATTCTCGTCGCACGGCTCCAATCCCTGTCGAGCTGCCTCCTGGCGGATGACATCGCCCATGATCACCACCGCAAGGCCAAGCTGCCGGGCGATCTGAGACGCCTCGCCCTTGCCTGAACCCGGCAGCCCCACAAAGCCGATGATCTTCAATCTCGCCACCCCTCGCGCCAAAGCGCTTTTTGATTATCTACTTTTTCCAAATCGGATTGGTCTCGGCTCGAATTTGAACCTTCACCAGAGCTTCGACCGATTTTGCCATCTTCCTCAGGATCTCCAAAGACACGGGCTCGAACCGGGAATCTCCCTCACGCGGGCGTCCTTGCTGGAGAACCAGACATTCCAGGCGGTGGCCTGGAAACTGTGCCTTCAGCAGAGAGAGCGTTTCTGCAATCTCGAATACCTCGGAGGGGGATGGCATCTCTGGAAAGATGGTGGTGCGAACGTCAAGAGGAACACCGGACGCCATGCAGATCCTCAGGCTTTCTAAAACAAGCGCCGCCATGCCCTTCATTGCCGTGGCTCTCTCGTAATCCGGCTCATGCAGAGCGGCTTTGAGATCCAGGAACACCTTGTCCACCAGATTCCTCTTCAACAGCTCTTCCATCCGGTCAGGATAACAGCCCGAGGTCTCCAGGCCTGTAGCGAGATCCAGGCTCCTGGCCAGACGGAATAATCTGGCCGATGGCTCCGACTGCAGGAGAGGCTCGCCTCCAGAGAGGACTAAGGCATCCACGAAGGGCTTGGATCTTGCTCGCTCTGATGCCTCGTCCAAGTCAATCTGCTCGGGAAGGGAGTCCGAGGTCTTCCCGGCTCTCATCTCTCCTTTGATCTGGGAGACAATCCTGGAGGCAACCTGGTGAAATTCGACGAGGCTCTTGCCGGCCTGAAGCTCGCGGTTATGGCAGTGAGGGCAGCGCAGGGGACATCCCCGCAGGAACACGACCATTGAGGCCCTCCCCAGCCAGTCCACAGTGGAGAGGGGCACGATCCCGCCCAGGTTGACCTTCATCCCTTTCCTCGAAAGAGATCGATCTGTATCGGCCTTTCGGCAAGCTTTCCAAGCCTCTCTTTCAGTTCACTATCGTCCTGCTTTGCCCTCTCTTCCAGGGCGGCAAGATCTTGCCGGCTGCGATCCAGGCCCATCTCAAGGCTCCGGATGCCTTTTCGTGCCTGGCTCAGGGCATCTTTCAGATGCAGAGCTTCGCGGCTGCTCTCCGCCAGACGCATTTCCAGCTCTTGGATCTCCTCTTCCAGCCTGGCGTGTCGGGACCTGGCATTTTGCAGCGATCTTCTCTTGATGAGGAGGTCGATGTGATCAAGAATCTTCTCCTTCTTTCTGTCCTTCAGCCCCAGAGCGGCCAGGTTCGCCTTCAGCTCCTCCAGGGAGCCAGCGATCTCGCTATCTGGAACCTGAGATGGCCCTGTGCGAAGCTGCTCGAATACGGCCTCATGCTGCAGGTTGAGCCTGTCGCTCGACCCCTGCTTCATGATTCTGCCCAATGCCTTGGTCAGGGGAGCGATCAGATCCGCAACTTCTGCTTTTGCCTGGGAGAGCTCTTGGCGCTTCTGGTCAAGGCTCTTCTTCAGATCCTCAGTGCGTTTGCCTTGCTCGCTGGTCGCCAGCCTTTTTTGGTCTGCCTCCAGGCGGGCAAAAGAAGCCGAAAGCTCGGCCAGCCTCTCCTCTTCCTCTTTTACCTTTCCCTGGAGAGCATCGATGCTGGACCTCTCCTCATCAAGTCTGGCCACAAGCTCTCTGGAGTACCAGATCTCCTCCAGCTCCTTGCGCCTCTTGCCGATCTCACCCTCCAGATCAACCAGCAAACGGCTGATTTTTGTCAGGTCGGAGTTTATGCTCTCGACGTTTTTCGGGAAAAGGG
Organism: Methanothrix sp.; assembly: GCA_026394475.1. Taxonomy (GTDB): domain Archaea; phylum Halobacteriota; class Methanosarcinia; order Methanotrichales; family Methanotrichaceae; genus Methanothrix. Next base: position 3,125 of record JAPKYD010000098.1, on the reverse strand, counting down.
CTGCTGCATAACTCTTGGCCCTGGCAAAGGTTGTCACTGTTCTCTCCAGCCCTTTGACCAAGGTCCAGTGGTGCTCGGAGGCAGATTCGATATCCTTCTGCCGGGGCGGCATAAGCTTCTCGGCGAGGGATTCCATCTGCTTGACGACCTCTCCCCGGGCGGCCAGGCCCGCTCTCAAGAGCTTGGGCGGCGTGGACTTATCGGGCTCGGCCGATCTCAGGGCGGTCACATCCCTTCCGAGATCCGCCGCCCCTTCTTCCATGCGACCATAGATATCCTGGAGGCTCTTCTCAAATTCGGAGTTCTTCGACTTCTCCTCAAGCCATGAATTGATGTCGGAGAGCCCAAGAACTATGGTTTTTCCTTCCGCGCCCTTCCCGCGAAAGATATCTTTTAGCCACTTCAAGGCTGTATCTCCTCTCTTTTGAGTTGACCTATTACCTTCTCGGCAATCTTAGGTCCGAGGAGGCGGGCGATCTCGCCTGAGTCGGCGGATTTGAGCTTTTCGAAGCTGGTTATCCCGGACTGGTAGAGCTTTCTGGCCCTGACCCGTCCAATGCCCTTCAGGTTCAGCAGACTAAGCAGATCCTTGCCCGCACCGTAGTGGATGCGCTGCGACAGCTGCTCCGCTTTGAAGGTGATTCCCAAGCCGAGGTGCTTGGACAGCTCAGCCAGGGAGTGCATGAGCCATTCGGCGGTCTCTGCCTCCCGGCGGATATCTCCTGGACCGATGCGATACCGATCGCTGATAAGCTCCTCTCGCACCTCGCCGACCCAGTCCATGAGCATGGCTGTGGTCTTGGCCTCGCGGAGTAGGAAGTCGTAGTTCTCCTCGTGGTTCAGCTCATCCTGGTGAGCTTCGATGTACTCCTCCACCCCGGAGTCTGCGGCCTGGACGTAGAGCAGATCCATGTCCGGCGTCATGGTGATGAGGTGCATGAGGGCCAGATCGGATGGCTTCTTCTTCTCCAAGGGCTTTTGATAGGCATAAAAGGTCGTGCCGATAAAATCCTTCAGCTCCTGCTCGCTGGAGACGAAGTCTGCCGCGATGGTGGAGAGCAGGTGTGTCCTCAAGGCACTCTCGCTGGCCAGCTTTGACCAGATCTCCTCCGGCGAGCCGAAGATGTAGTGCTCCATCAGCTCCTGCATCTCGGCGTTGCTCTTGGCGATGAGAAAAGACTCGCCATAGGGGTCAAGCCCCGGCCGGCCCGCTCGTCCGGCCATCTGGCGGTACTCGATGACGGGAATGGGCACCATGCCGGAGCCGTACTCATAACGCTTGTAGCTCTTGATGAGCACCCTGCGCGCAGGCAGGTTCAGGCCCGCGGCCAGGGTGGGCGTGCTGGCGATGACCTTGATCTTGTTCTCGCGAAAACCCTGCTCCACAAGCCTCCTTTGCTCCGGCAGCAGCCCAGCATGATGAAAAGCGATGCCTCTGGCCACGCAGGACGCCAGACGCTGACAGGTCTCGCTCTCGCCCGTGGCCAGGATGCTCTCGGAGAGCGCGTCCGTCTCCTGCCCAGGAGGGACGAGGCCGCAGAGCTTGGATGCCGCTGCCTCGGCGTTGCGGCGGCTGTTCTCGAAGATCAGGATCTGGGCCTCTTGGGAGAGGGTGTCCTTGACCAGGGCCAAGGCCTCGTCCCGCTTCGTCTCCAGGTCGGCCTCGCCGTCGGGAAAGACCAGCTTGCCGTTGCAGATCACACCCTCCCGAAGCCTGACGGGCCTCCAGTCGCTGGAAACCCACTCCGCCTCCAGCCAGTCTGCGATCTCCCGCCCATTGGCCACGGTGGCGGAGAGGCCGATTACCTGCATCTTCGGATTCAGGCGGCGCAGCTTGGTGATGGTCATCTCCAGAGTTGGTCCGCGGCCCGCGTCGTTGAGCAGGTGTATCTCGTCCACCACCAGGACGGCCAGATCCTTAACCCAGGCCGCCCCGTTCCTCATGAGCGAGTCGGCCTTCTCGGAGGTGGCTATTATTATCTGATTTTTCCCCAGACGCTCGTCTCTTTTGTCGAAGTCGCCGGTGCTGATGCCTAGATTCACACCCAGGCTTTTGAACTTGCAGAAGGAGTCATATTTTTCCGTGGCCAGGGCACGCAGGGGCACGATGTAAAGAGATCTCCTGCCCTGCAGGGCTGCCTTCAGCATGGCCAGCTCCGCCAGGAGCGTCTTTCCGCTGGCGGTGGGCATGGCCAGGAGCATGCTCTTGCCGTCCAAGAGGCCCCTCTCAATGGCCTCGGCCTGGGGTGGATAGAGCTCCTTGAATTTCCGCTCTTCGTAGAGTCCGATGGCCTCCGGGGGGAGCCAGCGGCTCAGATCTTTTATCTCCAGCATCGATCTCCTCTAATCTTAAATACTACGGGAAAGTACTACCTGCCGGGCAATGTCTCGCACCGGAATCAAAATTAAATGACCGTTATCATATAAATGCGTCATCCATGGAGAGAACCAAATGTATGCCGATCGGATAAAACATCTTCCGCCCTACCTCTTTGCCGCCATCGATAAGGCCAAGCAGGAAGCCAGGGCAAGGGGCGTGGATGTTATCGACTTGAGCGTTGGCGATCCGGACCTGCCGACGCCTGGGCACATCGTCGAGGCCCTGAGCCGGGCTGCGAAAGACCCTTCCAACCATCAGTACCCATCCTACGAGGGCAAGCTGGCGTTCAGAAAGGCGGTAGCGGACTGGTACCATCAGACCTTCGGCGTCAGCCTTGATCCTCAGAGGGAGGTTCTCACCCTCATCGGCTCCAAGGAGGGCATTGCGCATGCACCGATGGCTTTCATCAATCCGGGGGATGCGGCTCTGGTTCCTGATCCAGCCTATCCGGTTTACAGGACGGCCACGGCCTTTGCCGGAGGCGAGCCGGTGATCATGCCCTTGCTGCGGGAGAACAGGTTTTTGCCGGACCTGGAGGCCATCGATCCCGCTGCGGCGAAGAAGGCCAAGCTCCTCTTCCTCAACTATCCCAACAATCCCATCGGAGCCTTGGCCGACAAGGCCTTCTTTCGAAAGCTGATCGATTTCGCGCGGGACTACAAGATCATAATAATGCACGACAATCCCTACTCTGAGATCTACTATGACGGCCAAAGGTCGACGAGCATCCTGGAGCTGGAAGGGG
>JAPKYD010000130.1 GCA_026394475.1 Methanothrix sp. | reverse complement strand
TTCGGTATCCCACGAACACAAAGGGACTAGCAGCCTTAAGCCATCACACAGTTGTCAACGCTATCGGGTTTTCCAGAAATATGGACCCTATCGAATTGCTGGAGATCTACAGGGACGGCAGCGTCCCAGGTTCTTGCGAAGTTAAAAGAGGATAGATGGCGGAATATGGTGAATGGAATCGAAAGGGCGCGACACTCAGCGACAAAACAGCAAAGGCTGAATATGGGGTGAACCGCGATTTCGTTATCAAAGGTATACAGACCGGCAAACTAGAATATCGCCAGGGATCGGTATGGGGGAATCCTTATCTCAAGGTTTTGAGAAGTCAGCTTGAAAAATATATAGCTGATGAGCTTGGACCAGAATACCTGGCAAAAGTCAAAAACAAATCGGAGCTGCGGAAAATCGAGAAGGAAATATCCGATATCAAGAAAAGATTTGATGAACTTCTGATTAGGAAGATCGAACTTGAGAAATCATTAAACAAATGACAAATCACCGAACAAATCACTCCAGCTGATGGCCAAGGTGGAAAAACGTGGCTGGATTACATCGTTGGGAAGAACACGGAGGGGATTGGAAAGCAAAAAGAGAGCCCAACCATCCCATGCATGCGACGTGGTGCCTGCGCGCCCGGATGGGCATCGGTTCGTCCAGAGGATGAAAGATGAGGGAGATGGAATGGTCAAAACAAGAGAGGGAGATCGCACGCCGAGCATTCAAGGCCGCCTATAGCGGTGAGTGCATGGCCATCGCGGAGAACGTCCGCAAAATGGCGTCTGAGATCAATGACCCGATCGACTTGTGGCAGCTTCATGATTACCTGACAGATAAACGAAAGGAGACGGACGAGAAGTACGACTACCGCTACAGAGTCCTGCTCTTTGTCTTCGCTCGACTGATGAGCGAAGGATGGGTCCAGCAGGAAGACCTGGCGGGCATCTCTGACGCGAAGCTGCAGGAAATCCGCCGAACTGCGGAATTTATGAGTGGAAGGTGAGACCGGAGGGTTGAACCATCGCATCCAGCGCACAAAGCTAATCCCCTAGGAAGATCACATCGTTCAGCCCTTTGAAATGAGGATCGCCCGTCAAGACCTTTGCGCCCTCTCTGATCGCCGTGGCGTAGATTAAGGCATCCCCCAAACCCCAATCTCGATCGTGCCTGAACTTGGCTCCTTTGATGGCAATCTCTTCGTCTACGGGGATTAGGTAGCACCTGGAGATCATGGCCCGTCGCCTTTTCTCGGCCGTCTTCTCATCAAATCGATCCAGTGCCAAACGATAGATCTCGGCTAGGTTGATGCTGCTTATGATAATCTCCTGATCCTCATCCATCACATAGGTCTTGACGATCTTTCCTATTTTGCTGCCGGCGAAGAACTCCGCCCAGGCCCAGGAATCAATCAAAACGGTCAATCTCTTCCCTCTGGAATGGCGCGATCCCTGGCATACTTCCAAACTCGGATTCATCCATCCGTTTGGATTTCCTGAGCAAATGCCTGATCACGTCATTGTATGATTCGACGTTGAGCTCCTTCTTTAATATGTTCAGCATTTTATAAACATCATCCTGAACCTGTATTGTGGTGGGCATAGTTACAAAATTACAGCTTTATAAGTTTATAAATTTGTCGGCGGCTGCACTTCGGCATATCAAAAGAAAAGCTCAAGTTCGAGGGCGAGCCCTTCACGGCGCTGAATGTGGCTAGGCTAAGGGATAGGATGTTGCCTGAAAGCAAAAGAGACTGATATTTACTGTATCTGGTTTAGCGATCAAAAGTAAAATCCGTGGGGATTGCCCGTCTAAGCCAGGATTATATCCGCAGACTGGGCGATTATATTCACCTCGGCCAGCCTGCCTTCAATCTCCTTGGAATCCCCAAAGATGCCCTCCATCAGCACTTTTCCATCTTGCATGACCAGCCTGACCACTCCTTCCATCAGCTTCTCTCGGGCTTCACCCTTCAAGGTGTAAACGGCAAGTTCGCACATAGATCCTCACTTAGAATAAGGCGGGCCCGGCGGGACTCGAACCCGCGACCCCCGGGTTAGAAGCCCGGTGCTATATCCTGGCTAAGCCACGGGCCCGCTAGAGTTTAGCCGCCCTTGGGCGGTATCTGACCTAGAGATTGCTTGAGCTGCTCCTGAAGCTGAGTGAACCGGCCCTGAATGCGCTCTTCCTGCTTGGCCATGGTCTTCAGCCGGATATCCATCATATCCTTTCTCTCTTTGAGCTCTTCCACCAGCTTTGGCTTGTCGGCCCGGAAGAGAAGCTCGCCGACGCTCTTGTATATGACAGCATTGTCGCTGCTCTTATCCAGCTCCTTCAGCGCCGCCTCTGTCTCTCGGATCAGACCCTCGATCTGGGTCTTCTGAGTCATAACGGCCTGAGCCTGCTGCTGGAGCTGCTGGAGCTGAGCCAGCTGATTCTGTATCTGCGGAGGCAATTCGCCACTCATAAACTCACCATCTCAAATGCGATCTTGACCAACCTTATCCAGGTATTTAAAGCTGCCCGGAGGGAAACGGCGTCCTCTCCCCGGATCATCAGTCTGATAGAACCTTCGCATAGGATCAGTTCGACATTGGATCTATGGAGTTCGTCATCCAGCTCCAAAGCGAGCGCGCTGTAAATCATCCCCGCATGGGCGGTTTCAAAGACGAACTCTGCAGAGCCCTTCATATCTTCAGCCTGAACTTGGCCTCACCCTCATCGAGGAAATCGATCTGCCTCGAAGAACCGGGCAATTGGCAAGGCATCCTTGCGCGCTCCCGTCACCACGGGCACGAGCTTCTTTGGCCGCCCCGACGCGGGCTCCAGGGAGAGCGTGAAGCTCAAAAGCTCTTCTTTTCCCCCGCAGCGCTTGACCAGCCCGCTGGGATTGCCGTGGTCCTCCACCACCACCAGCCATGTCTCGTCCTCTACCGGACTTTGCTTTCCCCGGTTCGCATAAGGGAGAGAAAGGAACGATGCCAAGGCCTTTCCAAACCTCCTTGTCTTCGCAGACGGGTCTCGTGAGGTGGTGACCTTCATCAGACAGCGTTCATCTTCTTGACCGTGGTGGGCCGCTCCTTCATCAGGATCCTGTGCCCGCAGTAAGGACAGCGTATGCCGCTGTACTCGTAATCAACCTCTACGGTCTTCTTGCATCTGGTGCACTTGTAGGCCATCTTCTACTCTACCTCAAGGGTCTTCTTGAGAGACCGCAGCACAGAGCGGCCTAAAGAGGTCTCGGGGACGAAAGAGCCGCCAGCGAAGGTGTAGCCGCATTTGCGGCAGCTCCAGATGGCTGTGCTCTCTCTATAAACCTTCGTTCTTCCGCACTGGGGGCAGTCGTAGAGCGCCTTGGTCTTCTCCTCCATATCGGCCACCAGCTTTCGCGACTTGCGGCCGTACCTGGGGCCAAACCGGGCTGCCGATCTGCTCTTCCTTCCTTTTGTAGTCTGCTTAACCATGATTCTTACTTCCGTTTATACTTCCAGAAACTTTTCCCGGATCTCTCTTGCCTTCTCACATGCTATATCAACGATGCGGTAGATCTGCTCCTGTTTCAGAGTTCCGGTGCCGCTCTTCTGCATACCGCAGATCTTTCCCTCCGCGGTGCTGATGACGGTGAGCTTGGTGTTGGCTATCGACTCCTCATCCATGCCGGGGTCAAACATCAAGACGTCGCCGAACTCAATGGCCGTCGTGGCGATAGGAATATCCTTCACCGGCAGCGTATAATCTTCGCCCAGGCCGAATTTGCTGGCTGGAACTTTAGTGGTAAGAAGCGCGGCTATGGCACCCAAGGAAGCGGCATCGAGGATGTTGCCGCAGTCATCCAGAATATGCACATCGATGAATATGATCCAGACCTGCTTGCCGGGCACAATGCAGAGCGCCTCCAGGTCCACTGCCTTGGACTCGCGAACTCCCCGGTCAACGACGCGTGCCAGCTCTATTCCCACCTCGTTCGGCGGTCCGGGCTCAAAGTCAGGCGATGCCAATGGCACCAGCTCGGCGTTGGTGATGATGACGCCGCGGTTGGGCGAATCGGAGAAGGGCTCTCCGGGCTGCATCTTCACGCCCACGAGCACCTGGCTTGATCCCAATTTTACAAGCGCACTCCCTTCCGCCTTTTTGATCACATCCCTCTCGATGGAGATCTCCCTGTACTGGTCGAAGCCTCGACCGTCGGCGCGCTCGCCTTTGAGAATCAAGTTGTAGAGAAAGTCCTTCCTGATCTCCGAGATGACGCTACTCACAGGCCTTCACCTCTTCCGCTGGAGCTTCCAGCTGGCTGTACTTATCCACCAGGGCATTCCTCTGAATCTCGTAGATATCCCTAGCACCTTTCATGGCCATCTCCACCGCCTGATGGAACTCCTCGCGGGTCAATCCGCCATCCATCTGCATCAAGGTGATCTCTCCACCCGGCGTCATGGCAATGGGCAGGTCCGCCTGGCCGAAGTTGTCCTCCTCCTTCATGGGGTCCAGGACGATGGTGTCCGCGACCTTGCCCGCCGCGCAAGAGGAGATCATGCTCTTCATGGGTATTCCCGCGTCGGCTAGAGCCACGGCTGCGGCGTTGATGCCTGCCGTCCTGGTTCCTGCGTCCGCCTGTAGCACCTCCACGAAGACGTCTATGACGGATCGAGGGAAATAGGTGGTGAGAATCACGGGCTCCAGGGCCTCGCGGCTCACCTTGGAGAGCTCGTAGGACCTTCTGTCCGGGCCCGGTCTCTTCCTCTCCTCCACGGAGAAGGAGGCCATGTTATACCTGTAGCGTACGATGGCTCTCGTCACTTCCTGCAGGTGCCGCGGGTGAACCTCTCTTGGTCCATATACTGCGGCTATGACCTTGTTTCCACCCATCTCGATGTAGCACGAGCCATCTGCCCTGGCCAGGACTCCCACCTCGATCTTTACGGGCCGGAGCTGATCTGCCCTTCGGCCATCCAGGCGGAATCCATCTTTGAAAAATGATATGTCAGTCTCATCCATAGCGATCAACTTCTGGCCCCTTTCTCTCTCTTCAGGAAGTCCACTATCCGGTCTGTCAGGCCGTTGGTGTGGGCTTCCTTCTCAATCAGAGTGATGGTCCTCAGAGCCAGATCCATATCCTCTGCTCCTCCATTGACCCAGATTCTTCCGTTCTGGCCAACGAAGATGTTGCAGTTCACCTCTTTCTTCAGCATGCTGATCATGGAGCCGCCCTTGCCGATCAGCCTGGGAACCCTGGTATGGCTGATCTCCACGACCTGGCCGGTCTTGATCAGGCCGAGCTTGCGGTCATTCAAGGTGAGCTCCACCTTCTTAGTGGGATCTACATCCTTCACCCTGGTCATGATGGAGCTGCCGATGCGCAGGTACTTGGACATCTCATCCGACTCAATCCGTTTTGGAAACTCCGAGATGTGCAGCAGCCCGTCGTAGGGCGAGTTGATATCCACGATCCAGTTGGAGAAGGTTATGTCCTTCACCACGCCTATAACATTATCCCCTGGTGCGGGTATGTACTTTCCCGCCAGGGGGATGACATTTATCTTATCCCTGTAGTTCGCAAGACCATATAGCAAGGAGTAAACGCGCCCATCCTTGACGAACGTCCCCTCGCCTGACCTCTTGGCATCCTCAGAGAGAAGATCACCTGGTACAACCACCTTGCGATCCATGCGATTCCCTATTCCAGCCTTCAATGTTTAAGAAGCTTCGTCTCGGCGTCGCCTTTGGTCAGCCGGTTGATCAGGGCGTAAAAGTCCGTCTGCATGCCCGCAGGTATCTGGACCACACCGATCCAGGAGCCGTTGTTCTGCCAGGCCTCCCGGTTGAGCTTGCCAAAAGCAGCGATCTCGCCATAGGCCTTGGGCGCATAAGCGGCCGGAACTTTAACGGCCACCTCCACCACCTCAAATCTTATGGGGATTAGTGGCCGGATGGCCTTCATGGCGATCTTGACCAGCTCGTCCGTCGACTTGCTGGGATCGATGTTGACGCGCGCTTCGGTCATGGCCTGCTCTATTCGTGCCGGCGGATGAGGCGTCTTGGTCTGAGGATTGATGGCGTTTCGGGCTATGACCTCTATGACCTGGCGGCGTTTGTTCTCGATGAACTGCTTGCGCTGCTCTGCCGTCAGGCTGATCTCGCCCTTCTTGATTATGGTCTCAGCGATGACCAGGACCTCTCTGGTCCCGAAGGCTTTGATCAGATCCTCTTCAGCGCTGCGGTCGCCCCGAGAGGCGTTCTCGAAGACGTCCTCCACGGCCAGGATCTCCTCCAGGTCGACGATGTCGCCTCTCTTCAGGGCCAGGGCCCCGTCCGGATCCACCAAGACTTCGAAGGTGGTTCCGTGGGTCTTGAGCCTGGCGGGAACCGCGTCCTCCAGTCTGACCATTCTTATGCCTCTTCCTTCTCTCCTTTGCCGCTTTCTACTAAGGCTTTCATCCTGCCAACATATTCTGCCACTTCTTTCTCCGTCAGCTTGTAGAACTTTTTGTCAGCGAGCTTGATGATGCCGATCTCCGTGGTCGCCGCCTCGACCTTGCCTTCGGCTGCCTTGTAAAGCGCCTCCAGGCCCAGGAGGATGGCATCGTCCATCTTCAGGTCTTCTCTGTACTTCTCCTCGAAGACCTCCATTACGGCGGAGCGGCCCGCGCCTATGCCCGTGGCCTTGTACTCCAGAAGGGCTCCGGAAGGATCGGTCTCAAAGAGGCGCGATCTATCCTCCTCAGCGCCGATGATCAAAAGTGCTGTTCCAAAGGGCCGAACTCCGCCATACTGGGTATATTGCTGCTTGAAATCGCAGATCTTCTTAGCCAGAGCCTCGACCCCGATCGGCTCATCGTAGACCAGCCGGTTGATCTGGCTCTCCACCCTAGCTCTATCGATGAGCACTCTGGCGTCCGCCACCAGGCCGGATGTGGCGGCGCCAATGTGAGTATCTATCTGAAATATCTTCTCAATGGACTTGGGCTCCATGAGCCTGCTGGTGATCCTCTTGTCCACCAGCACGGCCACGCCGTCAATCGCCTTTATGCCCACGGCCGTCGTTCCTCTCCGAACGGCCTCACGGGCGTACTCAACTTGAAATAGTCTGCCGTCAGGGCTGAATACAGTAATTGCCCTGTCATAACCCATCTGGGGTGCCATCTGCATCCTCGTGTCCTCCACATAAATCAAAAGAGGTCAGTCCCAGGTATCTGGTATCTGATCCTTTGGTCTTATTCCGGTCATCCGGACAGAGATCGACTTCAAGGCCATGGGTGCGAATAATCCACCCGGAAACTTCTTCCAGCTCGATTCTTCTTCCGTCGTTTTCAGCACTTATTTTACCTAGTTGCGGTATATACTTTTCTGTGGCGGATTTGATCGTTCCGAAGACCCCTTTTGTACGTAGTGCGACCCTAATTCCATTGATCGAGCAGATCGAAGCCAGAATAGCCCTGGTATCCTGAATATAGATGTGATGGCAGCGCAGGAGACCGAAACGGCCGTCGAAAGAGATCAGCTTGAGCCTGTTTTTCGCGGCGCCCGCATCGCCGAAAAGCGAAAACTGGGACGAGTGGATCTCGCCCATCAGCTCGTTCGGCTGTATTTCGCCTTCTGCTTCGAGCGCAAAGGCCAGGTATCTCCTTCTGGTGCGCAGCACCGGCAGCCTGCTCCTCAAAGAAGCTCCACTCCCGGACCGAGCCATTTCTTGCGGTTCAGCTCCACCAGCTTGCCTGGCAGCTGCAGGGCTGCTGCCGCCTCCCCAGGATCAAAGCCTGCCACCTCTGCCAGGGCTAGGAGATCCCTGGGAGCCCGAAGATCCAGATGAGATCTTGCGTTTGCGGTTATGACCAGAGCCAGATCGAACTTGCGAGCAAGTTTCAGATTGCGCTTGGTGGCCTCCAGCCAGCGGGCGCGAGAGCTGCCCCGCAGGCGCATCAGCGGGCTCAGGTCAAAGCCAATGGCCACCCTATTTAGCCTTGCCGCCCTGGCCGAGGCGATGGTGAAAGGCCTTCGGCCATCACAGGGATGCAGCAGCAGATCGACGCTGGGATCCTCGCAGGCAGCCCGAACCGTCTCCTCCGTCACTCCCTGGACGGCGAGAAACGGGTAGCTCCCCCGCAGCGCCAAGATACGGCCTCGCAATGCTCTGATGTTGGTGGCCTTGATCTCTGCACCAATGGTAAGGCTGATGCCCTTTATGCGATCTGCAGCTTCCGGTCTGAAGACCTTGCTTGGCTCCTGGTTGCAGATGATCAGCCCCCGATAGCCCAGGCGCTTCGCGGTCAAGGCCAGGCGGCTGGCGGAGGCAGAGCCTTCGGGATAGGCTTTCAGGCATTCGTAAAAGCTCATAAGAGCTCACTCAAGATGCTCAAGGCCTCCTCGCGCCGGGCAGGGTAGGTCTTGACCAGAGCAGAAATGTCCAAAGCGTCAGATGAGTCCGTCAGGCGCAGCATGCCCTTGTAGGCGGCCTGCTTGTCCAGGCGGAGGTGGAAGTGGCTGTTCTCTGCCAATCTCTCCGGTATCTCCCGCCGCAGCCGGACCAGATCTCCCGCAGGAAGCTGCTCTCGCAGAATTTGAAAGAAGGCCAGAGCATCCTTTTTTCTGAGGCTGGCCTCCAGGATCTTGATCTCATTTCCGAAGTGGCCTTGCGCAGTGATAGCAGAGATTCTGTCCAGGGGAACGAAGATGCCGAGGGCTTCGCGTACCCGGCTCTCGTCCTCAGTCGCTGCCACGAAGGCCCGGAAAGAGACCCTGTCAATCACTTACTTTCCTTTGCCGTCATGCGCCCTGATCCCGGGCCTGGTCTTCTCGGTGCCGAAGCCCTTTCTCCGGAGGCCGCGCCCTTTGCGGCCGGCGCTGGTCTTGCCGCGCACGGCCCTGCCCCGGTGAACGTCGTCCATGACCCAGTTAAGATCCTTGTCGCTCTGGATGGAGGGATTGTCGGGATCGACCAGGATCACCTCGTACCACTTGTGCTTACCGTCCTCTCCCACCCAGTAGGAGTTGAGAACTTCCATATTGCGGAACCGTCTGCCAGCCCGCTCTTCCGCTATGCGCTGGATGGACTTGGCCATGGTCATCATGTTCACGCCCATCTTGCTGGTCTTGCGGTTGCGCACGTAACGGGACTTTCTGCGCCCGCCGCGCCTCACCTTCACGCGCGCCACGACGATGCCCTGCTTGGCCTTGTAGCCCAATTTCCGCGCCCTGTCCAGGCGGGTCGGCCTCTCGATCTTCTGCACGGTCATCTCTCGGCGCCAGGCCCTGAGCCTGTCCTGCCTGAGCGCACCGACGTAGCCCTCTCGGGGAGAGGACCAGGCCTCGCCTATATAGCCGTAAAAAGACTTCATCTCTTTTCACCCATATCCGGTTCGACCTAAGGGTCACATTCCGGATCTAAAGCTCCAATCCGCTTCTGGGAGATAAAGGTTTGCCAGAGGAACAGCTCGCAGATCAGCTTAGGATTTCCACTTTATTGTGCTGCCCTTCATCTTTATTATTCCGTTCTTCTCCAGGGATCGGGCGACCTCTTCGGCCACCAGGCTCGCATCGATGCTGAGGATGTCCTTATCACCGAAATCGAGAATGCACCTCTCGGCAAAGTCCTCAATGTCCATCTTTCCCTCGGACGGCTCGTCCACCAGGTCATCTATCAATAGTCCCAGGGCCATGATCTGCAGATATTCCTCGTGGTACTTTTCCCCGAACTCCTCGTCGATCTTCTGGAAGAGGGGCGTGTAGAACTCATCTATGGAGATCTCATACTTTTTAACCAGATCCACGTCCACTCTCCCCCGGAGCATGGAGTCCCCGGGCTCGTAATCCGCAGGGTTGACGGGAATGCTGAGGAGTGGATCATCAAGACAACCGTCCATCGGCTCCCCGAGCTTTATGTCGTTGATCTCGACGACTTTCTCTGCGAAATCCATGGCTACCACCCATTCGGCTATGCTCTTGATGACGTCCATTCCGGATTCTTCATCCACTTCCTCAGACGAATCCTGAAGTTCCTTGAACTTTTCCCTTTTGTCTTTCCAGCTTGGGTCAAGCATGGTCAGGAAAAGATCTCTGAAGCTCTCCTGCGTAGCCCCCTTTTCCACGGCAGATTTGATGGCGGCCAGGAAGCGCTCATACCTCTCAAAGGCATCGATCTTTCCTTTCAACTCGCTATGCCTGCCCTGCAAGGAAGCAGTGATATCAGTCCTGGCCTGGACCAGGCCCTTGATATCCACCTTGAAGCCGGCATCCCTCAGATAACCGGCTATGGATTTGGCCTCATCCTCATAATATTCTCCTACCTTGAACATGAAGTTAGAGATCGTGATCCTTGCATATCAGGCTTATCCAGACAGAAAATTTTAATTCGTGGCAGATGGAATGATTTCCATGAGTAGCCAGAGAAAACGCGATCTTCTCATCTCCGGTGCCCTTGCATTCCTGTTCTTTCTGGGATATCTCCTTTCCCTCATCTACGGGCCGCATTCAGCCTTTACGATCGACATCTTCATCGGCTTCGGAGGGCTCGTCCTGGGCTTCCTCCTAACGCGAAGCCGTGCCGCCCCAGCCCTTTCCTCCTGGCGTGCCAATCCCTACCTATTTGCCCTGGCCACTATTGCCTTCTACTTAATCGCTAAGTACAGCTCCCTTCTTCTTCATGAATGGTCGCATTCTACCGTTGCTTATCTCCTTGGCGTGCTGAAAACAACCCCGCTTGACATTTATTATGGGCAGGACTGGACATTGCGGGGGATCTCAGCGATCGATGATCCCGTCGTCTATCCTCATCTCATGGCAACGGGGAACAACGCTGCTGCAGGGATGATCTCCATCGCCGGGCCGCTCATGAACGTCTTCCTCGCGGTGCTGGCGCTTGCCCTGCTCTTCTTGCCAGGAGTGAGGCGATCCTCTCTCGTCTTCTTCCTCTTCTTCTGGGTTGCTCTTCACAATATTGCCCAGGTTTGGTCGTATATCCCGCTCCGATCGGTCCTCTATGACGGCGGAGATCTGTATTACTTCGAGACCGCATTCAGTCTCTCTCCATGGCTGGCAACTTTCGTCGGCACCCTGCTGCTCATCGCTGCATTCGCCCTCCTGTTCCTCTCTGTATTCCCATCGCTCTGCCTGCAGCTCAAGCTCACTCTTATGGAGAAGACTGCCCTCTTTGCCCTGGCATGGTTCACAGCATTTGTCTGGTATGGGCTCTTCCCTCTCTTTTTCTCCGGCGCTGGATTTTTTGGGGGCCGAATGGGAATCTTGATACTGGAAATCGCTGTCGGCATGGGGATGATATATCTTGGCCCTTGGAACGAAGAATAAATAGATCCTTGTATTCCAAGCGCCAGGATCATATAAATAAAGCCCTAATCGCCAGAGTGCTGATCTCGATTTCATAAGATCGGGGAAAAGCTATGATAAAATCAATATCGATTCTGGTCTTTGTCGCTCTCACGGTGGCCATAGCAGGTTTAGCAGTCACCGAATATGCCAAATGTCAGAGCCAGGAAGATGCGGATTGGAGCGCAAATGTAGCCAAGTTTCTGGAAGGCGCACCCCAGAGCGATTCCAACTCAGTCTGGGGTCCAAAGGTGGAACGTCAGAAGGATTCTCAGTTCAGCATTGCCCTGATAAATGCGAGCGCCAAGCCAAATCCGGTGAACTCTGGAGGCTCCGTCGAGATAACCGCAGTCTTTAACGAGGGCAGCTTGGATTCTTCTGGCAAACAGGCAGAGAACGGGACCCTGCTGACGGCCGCTGCGACTATTAACAACTCGGCGGACGCGGAGGTTGGAAGGCTGAGCCTGCTGCAAACCGCTGATAATGAGTACTCTGGTGTCTGGAATGCCAGTGTTGCAGCCGGTATCTACAATGCGACAATTGTGGTGTCTTCCCTGCAAGCCTCAGGGACCTTCAGTGATGCTTTGCAGATAGAGGTAATCGGCTCAGGCATTGCCACTGGCCATACGCCTGGTAACGCTCCTGGCATCACGAAACTGGGATGAACTCCATCCAGGTTGGAAACAAGTTTGCTTTTATAATTTTTTTTAGAATAACGAGAACTCTCAAAGAAGGTCCGAGAGCATCTGCCTGCGCGGCCCTTCACCATCCCTGAGGAAGAACCTGGGCCGAAGCCTTCCCCGCACTTTGACCCTGCTAAAGATCAGTCTCTTATCCTTCTGAGCGGCCAATTCCACCAGCAGTGCCTCCAGCTCATCCCTCTCGGCCCCGGTTAGTTCAATCTCGCCCTCCCGGCCTGAAGTCCAGTCTAAGACTCTGGCCAGATAGAGGATCTTGATCTGCTTTTGCGAGCCAGTACCCTTGTCCTCCTCCGACTTTATCCTGCATGCATACTCTACCGGACCCTCGAACTCTTTGCACAACCCATCCGGCTGGCAGAGCCCCAGATCTGCCGTTCCCAGGTCAGGGTAGCCTTTGCTCTCCTTCTTCAGTGTCTCGCACTTCGGGCAGTGCATCTTCTGGAACCATTCCGAAAAGACCCTGTCTTCGACGTCTGATACCCCGGACCAGAGCTGCTTCGCCTCCGCCTCGCAAAAGCCCAGCTGTCCAAGGAAAGCAGCCAGGATCGCCGCTATCCTGTGCTTGCCCTTCTCGCCTGCGGCTCTTCGGCTGCCTCTTTGCAATATGTTCTTGATGCAGGGAGGAAAGGCGTCCTGCCCGGCAGCTGCTTTGGCCCCGGCGGCGATCCACAGCATCTCCTCTCGCCTATCGATTGCCAAGATGGATACTGGGATCTCCTTTTCCTCTGCAGGTCTGGGGCTGTATCTTTTAGAGGGCATTCTTAAGCTCTCTTATGGCCTCCTACGAAATAAGCCTGTGTCTCCTCCCGGGGCGCCGCCTCTTGGGGAACAGGGGCGGCTCCTTTCCGGGACTCGAAATCCATTCTCTCCTTGAGGATGCACCTGCCTTCCCGCAAGCCCCCTAATGGATTCTTGGGCGTGCCCATGGAGTTCATGCAGCGTGCCATCACTGCCGCTCCTCTGGCCAGGCCATCGTCCACAAAGACCACGTTCCTCTCCGGCTCGTCGTAAAGCTCGAGATTCCCGATCTCCTCCAGGATCAGGCTGGGCTTATTGCCGCTTATCCCCGCCCGGCCCGTGACCCCTAGGGCCGTCCTCCTGGTGACGATGCCCTCTTCGATGCCCACCTCGACCAGCCGACGAGCGATGCGGGCGGACACCAGGTCCAGCGTTCCGAAGAGCGTCTTCAGTCCCCTGGAGCTGTAAAGATCTGCCCCGATCTCGGAGAGCTTGCACATGTCGCTGCCGTTGACGCCCACGTCGCAGCCGATGAGAACGACATTGTTCTGCGCTGCTGCGGCAGGATTCACAGGCACGAGGCCGTATTTGGTGCGGCTCGGGGGAACCTTCTCTATTACTACTATCTCGTCAATCTGATCCGCGTATGCTTGGGCCTCTTTGCCGTACTCGGGCCTCATCTTGGGGTCGAAGATGTCCAGAGTGGCGCCTGTTTGGCGGTCCACCAGGCCCGTGCCCTGGACCACAGCGTCAGGAATGGCTCCCGCCAGGCCGAGCAGGTTTCCGATGGTATGGGCATAAGGCAGCTCCTGGCTGGTGACCCGGCCATCCAGGGTGGTGCCGAAGTCCATGGAGAGGCAGGGGTTGCGAAAGTCCACATCCGTCCAGCGGCTTCCCTCTTTTATACCGGCCGTAGCCAGCTCGCCCTCCATCTCATTGGCCACCACCTCTACGCCCGTAGCCCCCTGGGGCGGAAAGCAGGAAGCCACTGCGCCCATGAAGATCACCTTTTCGATCATAGTGTAGCGCTTGAACTTCTCCAGGATGTTGTGAATGCTCATGGCCGGAGTCATCAGCCGCGGAGGCACGCCTGCCATGAGACACCCCTGGGCCAGGGCCTGGATGAAGGCGCCCACCTGGTCGGGCGAGTCCAGCTCGGCCACGACGCCCGTAGATCGTACCACGAAGTGCAGGTCGGTCTTGATGTCCAGCCTGGCCCTCTCGTGGCTCTCGATGAGAGTATTTCGCACCAGCTCGGCTATGGATTCCTTGGTGAGAGCAGTGCCGTTGATGGTGCGGGCGAAGATCTCCTCTCCCGCCTTCGGCGCTCTGACATCCCTGGTCATCTTCACGGTTTTATTGGCGATATAGGTCTTGCCGGTGTTCATGTCCGTGGCGGTGAGGATGCTCTTCGTAGTAGTATTTCCGACCTCTACCGAGGCTACGATGTAGTAGGGCTTGGTCCTGAGGTCCAGGTAGTTAACCGGCGGGCTCTGTGCAATGCGGGGCTTAGGCTTGGACTTGAAGAGGCTGCTGCCGAAGTTCATGATTTGGTGAAGAACATTAAGAGCGTTAAATCCTTTGGTTACTTCGATCTTTGGCAAAAAGGTAAATCCTGGTAGGGAAATTAGGGATGAGTTTATGCGAACGTATTCAAGAGTGATTCTCTTTGGGTTTCTGACCTGGCTCATACCCTTTGCGGTTTCCGTCCTGATATATTCGCTTCACACCACGGAACGTCCCCTGTTTGAGTCCATTATGCCCGTGGTCATAACAGCCTGCGTCGTCTATTTTTCCTTGATCTATTTCCGGCAGGCGGCCTTAGGATCTCTGAGAGAAGGATTAGAGCTTGGACTTGCCTGGCTCCTGATCAACCTCTTCCTGGACCTTCTGCTCTTCATGCAGGGGCCCATGAAGATGTCTTTTGCGGATTATGTGAAGGATATTGGGCTGACTTACCTCATCATACCCTTGATCACAGCCGGGTTTGGTTATCTGCTCGATCGTCACGGGCGATAATGGCCGCTCGCCCTTTTTTGGGAACCGTTCGAAAGTTTTTCTTATTGAATGTTTTATAATAAAACTTTCATGATCCCTAGAATGCCTGAGCAAAAGAAAGAGCAGATTTGCCAGCTCAACTGATGGTCTCCAGGTTGAAGGATTCCATGAGCACATCCGCATTCACTCTGCCGCACACCAATGTCCGCCTGGATTTCGTCTCGTTCAGCACAACCTTGGCCGGGGCGAAAACATTGTGATCCACCTTGAAGAAGTCGAAGCCTGCCGCCTTGAAGGTCCTGTAGAAGGGTGCTCCGTAGTCCCGGGAGGCCAGAGAGGGCATGCCCTTCAGGTACTGCTGCAGCTCCTCCAGGTCTTCGTACTCCAGAGTGTAGTAGGTCTCTCCGCCGTAGATGATGGCATCGTTGGAGGAGCCCATGCACATGGTGGCGTCTCCGACGAGCGGCGAGATGGGCGCCCTGCCCCAGCCGCTCTTGATAGTGGCGATATCGAATCCCATGGTGAAGAGCTTGTGCAGCCCTGTCTCGACCACGCGTGCCGAAACCTGCACCAGTCCCGCTACGGAGTCTGTAGAAGCCACAGCCAGTCTCAGGTCTGCGGGGTCAATATTGCACTTTTCTGCGATCTGGGCCGAGACGGCAGCATCCGGAAGTTTATTGGACTCCAGCACCAGAACGCCCACGTCCGCGAACTCCTCGAAGCCGATCTTCTCATATAGATCCTTGGTCTTGCGGGCGAGCACGCGCGCCGGCCCACTTCCCATAGCGAAATATTTGTCCAGTTTGATCTGCCACATGGCGCACTGCGAAGCCATGCAAGAGACGGCCGGATGGTCTGTCGCCACCTGAACGCCTGGCAGGAGGACGCCTTTGACATCGCAAGGGGTCAGCTGGACGTCGGCCAGATCGGCCATGCAGAGTCGGCTCAGGTAGATGCCAGCGCCTAAACCTCCCCGCGCCTTCACGCCTGCATCTGCCACCACAGTGCCGTTTTCAAGCTCGTGCACTTCCAGCTGCAGCTCGTCCTCATAGTCGAGCATCTCCTCAAAGACCTCGAACCCCATCTCATTAATTCCCATCAAGCCAGGTCACCTTTCCCTTTTCCAAACGCAATGGGAAATATAAATATAGCGATGACCTGAAAATAGTTCCCAAAGGCCGATGCTTCACTGCAGATAGTTATCTATGCTGGTCAGCTTCTCCACATCGCTCTTGCTTATGCCCGCATCGCAGATGACCTTCTCCTGGACCTCGATGGGAGCTTTGGCCCGCAGAGCCAGGGCGAGGCAGTCGCTCGGCCGGGCATCTATCTCGCTCTGCTTGGAGTCGCCCTTGATGGTGAGGCGGGCATAATAGATCCCTCCCTCCAGGTCGTCGATGAGCACATTGATGATGCTGGCGGAAAGGCTCTCCAGGACCGAGATGAAGAGATCGTGGGTCATGGGCCGGGGCGAAAGCTCTCCTAAGAGGGCATGATGAATGGAGATGGCCTCGGAGAGCCCCACGAAGATGGGCACTATCCTGGACTGCTCGTCCTCCAGGAGGACCACAGGCGCAGGAGAGCTTCCTCCAGACTCGGCAATATAAACTCCCTTAACCCTGACCGGAACAGGAGCCTCCATAACAACGTCATGTGCACTCATCTTATAAAGCTCCGGCGATCTAAAATCGGTCCACGCCTATGCGAACGCATATCCCTTCGATCTCCCAATCCTTCGCAAGCGTTCCCCGCGGTTCCAGTCCCAGGCCCAGCTCGAACTCCGCCGCCCGGACCTCGCTGGCAATATGTTCCTTCTGCCGCAACGCCAGGTCCAGGATGGGCTTGCTCTCGATATCCACCACAACTCTGATCCGGTCCTCTACGCGCAGGTCCAGCTCCTTTCGCATATCCTGAATCCTGCGAATGATCTCGCGAGCGTATCCTTCCGCCTCCAGCTCGGGCGTGAGGGTGATATCAACATAAACAGTGCCTCTACTAAACTCTGCTGCGGACAGATTTTCAGGGATCTTTTTGCGAAACTCCACCATCTCACTGGTTATCTTGAAGATCTTGCCTTCCCACTGAAGATCGTACTCTTTTATTTCTTTTGAATGTGTGCCAAGCTTTCCTCGCAGCTTCGATGGATCAGAGCCTTTTATGGCATTAACAACCTTTTGGGAATCGCCTTTAAAGACGGGTCCAATCTTTTTATGAACAGGAGACACTTCCCAATTCATCTCAGGTTCTTGGCCAAGCGGAAGAATCGTTATCTTCTTCGAGTTGGTCTGAGCCTTCACCACACTTTCTAAATCCCCTAAATCAATCGGATCCAAGGAAGAGATACTAACATTAGAGACCGGCCAACGCAAGTTGCGCCCTGCCCTCTGACGAGCATTTGAGACTGCTTCAGAGATACTACGAACAATCCTCATTCTTTCCTCAAGATCCTTATCGATCAGCTCCGTTCTGGCTTTCGGCCAGTCACACATATGTACCGACTGCAGAGCCTTTGCATCCAGCCCCCTCACCAGGTTCTGGTAGATGGACTCGGAGAGGAAGGGCGTGAACGGCGCCATGAGCTTGCAGAGCTTGATTAGCACCTCGTAGAGGGTGGCGTAGGCCGCCAGCTTGTCCGGGTCATCCTGCTCGATCCAGGTGCGAGGCCTGACGAGTTGGATGTACCAGCGGGAGAGGTCCTCCAGGATGAAATCGGAGATGGCCCGCACTATGCGGTGCAGCTGATACTGCTCCATATCTGCGGTGATCTCCTCTGCCAGACTGTTGACTCGCGAAAGAATCCAGCGATCCTCGGGGCGAAGGCTGCTCTGGTATTTTGACAGATCCGCTTTTTTGGCATCGAATTTGTCCAGGATCATGTAGGGCAGGGCGAAGCGGTAGGCGTTCCAGAAGATGTTGAGCATCCTGCTGGTGTTCTCCACCGCCTCCCAGGAGAAGTGCAGATCCTCCCAGGGCGCGTTGGCCCCCAGGACGTAGAACCTGAGGATGTCCGCTCCGAACTTTTCCACGACCTCCTCCGGGGGCACGACATTACCAATGCTCTTGGACATCTTCCGGCCCTGGTCATCCAGGGTGAAGCCGTGCATCAGAACGCTTCTGTAGGGCGCTCTTCCAAAAGCGACCATACTGGCTCCCAGCTGCGAGTAGAACCAGCCGCGCGTCTGGTCGTGCCCCTCGGTGATGAAGTCGGCCGGCCACCAGTCCTCGAACTGTTCTTCCTCCCGCGGGAAATTCAAAGTCGCCCAGGAGGCCACGGCGCTGTCGAACCAGACGTCGAAGACATCTGGAGAGCGCGACATCCTGCCGCCGCAAGGGCAGTCCAAAAGCACAAAATCCACATCCGGTCGGTGCAGATCCGCGAGCTTCACGCCGCTCTTCTCCTCCAGCTCCTCGGCCGTGCCGATGACCTCCACTCGGCCGCAGGCCGGGCAGGTCCAGATGGGCAGGGGTATTCCCCAGTACCTCTGCCGGGAGATGCACCAGTCGCGGGCGTTGCTGATCCAGTCTGCGAACCTGGCCGAGCCCGCCCACTCCGGATACCAGGTCACCTTGGAGACCTCGTCCAGCATCCTGTCCCGCAGATCGGAGATCCTCAGGAACCACTGGCTGGTGGCGATGAAGATTATGGGCGTCTTGCAGCGCCAGCAATGGCCGTATCTGTGGTTGAGGCGCCCCTGGGCCAGCAAGAGTCCGTGATCGGCCAGATCTAAAATGATCTCGCCGTCCGCCTCTTTTACGTACTTGCCCTGGTACTTCTCGCCGGCCTCGGCAGTGTACCGCCCGTCCACTCCCACCGGACAGAAGATGTCCAGGTGTCTGTCCAGGCCCAGCTCGTAATCTTCCAGGCCGTGGCCGGGAGCGATGTGCACGCAGCCCGTGTTCTCGGCGGTGACGAAGTCGGCGGCGTAAACCCCATGCGGAATATCCCTCTGTCTGGGCACAAGGTCCTGCAAAGGATGCGAGTACTTGATCTCCTGCATCTCCTTGGCCGAAAGGGTCTGCAGCAGCTCGTAGTCCTTGTACCGGCCCTCCTTCAGCACGGACTCGACTAGGTCGGAGGCCATGATCAGCACATCCACCTGCCCGTCCTTCCAGGCCCGCACCTTTGAGTACTCGAACGTCGGATTCACGGCCACGGCGACGTTGGCGGGAATGGTCCAGGGCGTGGTGGTCCAGATGACGATGTAGGTGTTCGTTTCATCCTGCACGGGGAACTTGACATAGATGGAGTAGTCAGTCTCATCCCAGTACACCACCTCGGAGTCGGCTATGGCGGTCTGACAGCGAGGGCACCAGTTGACCACCCTCAGGCCGCGCTCCAGCAGGTTGTGCTCATGCGCCTTCTTCAGCGTCCACCAGGCGGCCTCCAGGTACTCATTCTTCAGGGTCATGTAGGGGTCGTCCCAGTCCAGCCAGGCTCCCAGGATCTTGAACTGGGCGGTCATGTCGTCCTTCTGGCGCAGCGCAAACTCCTTGCACCTCTGGATGAACTTATCCACTCCGTAGGCCTCAATGTCCCGCTTGCTTCGAAAGCCGAAGGACTCCTCCACCTTGACCTCGATGGGCAATCCGTGCATATCCCAGCCTGCCCTGTCCTTGACCATGAAGCAGTTCATGGACTTGTAGCGCAAGACTGCATCCTTGATCACCTTGTTCCAGGCGGTGCCCAGGTGAATGCGGCCTGTGGTGTACGGCGGTCCGTCGACGAAGAAGAACTTCTTTCCACCGACTCTCATCGCCCGGACCTTGCGGTAGGTCTGGGACCTCTCCCAGAGCACTCTGACCTCATTCTCTAGATCTTGCGCATTATACTGTCCAGCCACCTCGGTGATCACAAACAATCCTCCGAAAAACGATTGCCACCATATACCACAGCTATATTTAGCCTTTGTGACCTTTGTGAGTAGCCCTAGGCTCTTCAGGAATATTGATATACGGACAGCTTGAACCAGCCAAGGAGGAGTTGTCTATCAAAGAGGAGATCTGGATAGAGAAGTACCGTCCTGAGAAGCTGGACGACATTGTGGGCCAGGACGAGATAATCCGCCGTCTCAAGTCCTACGTGAAGACCAGAAACCTGCCGCATCTGATGTTTTCGGGTCCTCCTGGCGTGGGCAAGACCGCAGCCTCCATCTCCATAGTCAAGGAGATCTTCGGGGAGGCGTGGAAGAACAACTTCATTGAGCTGAATGCCAGCGACGAGCGGGGCATAGACATCATCCGCCACAAGGTGAAGGACTTCGCCCGCATGGCACCTTTGGGCGAAGCCGATTTTAAAGTCATATTTCTGGACGAGGCCGATGCATTGACCAACGACGCCCAGAGCGCCCTGCGCCGGACCATGGAGCGCTATTCCGCCACCACCAGGTTCATCCTCTCCTGCAACTACTCCTCCAAGATCATTGAGCCGATTCAGTCCCGCTGCGCCGTTTATCGGTTCAAGCCCTTATCAGCCGAGGCCGTATCCAAGAGGATCAAATTCATTGCCGAGCAAGAGAGGCTGGTGGTCTCGGATGGCGGCCTATCCGCCATCGAGTACGTGGCCAGTGGAGACATGCGAAAAGCCATCAATGCCCTGCAGGCGGCGGCGCTTTTGGGAGACAAGGTGGATGAGGAGACCATCTATCAGATCACCTCCACCGCCAGACCGGAGGAGATAAGAAATTTCATTACCACAGCTCTCAAGGGCGACTTTCCCGGTGCCAGAGGCATGCTGGATGATCTCTTGCTCTCCAAGGGACTTTCCGGGCAGGACGTGGTGGTTCAGATTCACAGGGCCATGCTGGACCTGAATATCCCGGATAAGGAGAAGGTCAGGCTCATCGACCGCATCGGAGAGATCGATTTCCGCATGACGGAAGGAGCCAACGAGAGGATTCAGCTAGAAGCTCTGCTGGCTTACTTTGCTTTGAACGCTTCAAAGTCCTCATAATATTATAAAACATATTGTTATCTTTAAATATTATAATAAGTCATAAATCAGTTCGAGTTCCGCAGGATCACCTCACCAGAACGGCCCTGGCCGGGGCGGCTTCGGCGCCCTTTATCCGGAGGGGAAGGCAGATGAGCCAATATCTGCCGGGAGAGACAGCCTCAAGATCGATGCCCTCCAGGATGAGGACGTCGTTCTCCAAAAGACAGCGATGCACAGGAGCAGAGGTGTCCCCGTATCTGTCCACGGAGAGGCAGTCAATGCCCACCAGACTGATGCCCAGGGCCACACAAAGACGGGCTGCATCCATAGACAGGTAAACGAACTCCTCCGAGAAGATCGGTCTTCGCAGGAGGCCGCGAGAAGAATTGCCGGTCCGAAAGAGCAGAGCGTCGCCCGGATTTATCTTCAGGTTCTGCAGGGCGGAGGCCTGGATGGATTCTTCCATGGAATTGTCATCTACAGAGATCACCTGAGCTGGGAGGATGAAACGCTTCAGGGGATACTGATCCAGTGTCCTGCCGTTTTTGAGGAGGTGAGCCGGAGCATCCAGATGGGTCCCGGCATGGGAGCTGAGGGCCAGAGCAGAGAGGCTGTAGTCTTTGCCTTCCTCCAATCGGGACAACCACTCCAGAGAGTACTGCCTGTCGCCGGGATAAGCGGCCACAGAACCCAGGAGTGCGCTGATGTCGTGCACCTCCGAAGAATCCAGGATATTCTTTGGCGGGATTTCAGATGCGAACGGCATGAGAATGAACCTATCTTTCAGGATTAACGCGATCGATATTTAGAGCTGCCGAAAGAATCCTTCAAATCAGCCTGCCCATTCGGCTCAAAATGCTGCCAGCGGATAGCAGAGCACCCTGAAGAGCTGCGGATTCTTGCAGCTCACGGCATGCGCTGCAAAGCCTCCAGGATCTTCACGATTGCCAAACGCCGCTCTTCCAGCTTTCCGTGCAATGCTTTGATCGAGGACAGCTCCTCCAGAGCACCGGCCAGGCCCGAGGCGATGGCATCGAGGCCGTAGAGGGACACTGCCGCAGCGCAGGCTAATTTTTCTTCCTCCTCCTGCTCCCACCCGAAGCCTCTGGTGCAGGTCTCGCGAAATCGCAGCGCTCTGGTCAGACGGCCGTCCTCGTAGAGAACGAGCCTGACATCCGAGCTGAAGCTGCGGTCGTCGTCAAGAGGCACGCTCTCCGATTTGTTGAAGATGGTGATGGATTTGCGGTAGTAGGGCTCGGAGTCATCCAGCAGGGGAACGAAGGGCGCGGCCTTCTGCAGGGTCTTCCCAAGGGCCTCGGCCTCTCGCTGCAGGGTTTCCTTTTTCAGAAGCCTGATCTTTTCGGGCAGAGGAGAGTGATCATCGAGAGCCGCGTTGATTTCGGTCAGGGCGGCGGGCATTTCGGGCTGCCGTCGGAAACACTGCTTGAGCATCCTGACGACGCCCGCCAGGCGCGCGCGCACGGAAGGGCCTTGCACCCTGGCGCGAGACTCGGCGCGTTTGAAGAGATCCATTTCAAGACGCCTCCGGCTTCGGGGCAATGCTGGCGGCCCGGAGGTCTCCAGGGAGCCTGCAAATCTTGTGATTACCGTTCATTTTCAATCAACTCTTGTAACTACTGAATTTTTCATAGCCGGTAGCCGCCCGGCACCTGTTCAACTGCCATCTGTCGGGAATCCCTGCCCTGCATTGTGATCTCAAAATACCTGCACTGCCCGCCATGGGGCGCGGTATGAACTGCTGCGGTCATGGTAGAATCACCAATTTCCTCTGTATACCATAATCTATTTAAGTATTTCCTAATTTATGGTATTAGGAGGAAAAATATTTAAAGTAACGATGCTTAATAGGAAAAATATGCGCGAGCTAACAACAATAATAGAAGTTGATGAGCGGGGGCGAATGCTAATGCCGCTCGCGTTGAGAAAAGCACTTGGCATCGAAAACAAGAAAGCTATCATACACATGACAGTTAGTCTGGTAAAAGATGAGACACAGGACCCTCTTAAGGCCCTGGTCCCCGCGCTCGCTTAACGTTGCACCGCAGTTTGGTCGCTCCGATGCAGGTTAGTGTAGGTAGCGATAGCTATATCTTATTTTCCCTCTTGAGCTACCCCTAACTTCGCCCGAAAGCTTCTAGAAAGAGAGAAGAAGTTATATTTTTTAGATCGTTATGTCACATCCATGAAATGGATCTTAATTCTGACGGTTCTAATCCTAATGGGCATTGCTTCGGCGGGAATATGTGAAAGTGAATAACCGAACACGGCAGCGGTCTCCCAAAAAGCTTTTTTCGCAGGATTAATCTCGTGAAAGTCTTCAGGCCAGGCCTGGTAAGATGGCAAGTAGACTCTGGGCTATTGCTATTCTGGTTCTGTTGATTCTATGGTTGGTGCAAGCATGGTGTTCGTTTATGGTGGTGGCAATGATGAATCGTGATAGATTAGTATCACTATTGAACCTCTAACTTTACAAAAAATTTGATATAGCAAAAGGGATATAGTAACCTGATAGTACTATGTAATGGTTATGGAAAACCTTATAGATCCAATGCGAGATAACAAAAAAAACATCATCGTGGGCATCCGAGGACGTAGATGGTAAAATATAATAACACACCAATTATTGAAGCCGTTTGTGAATTTAGATTTAGTAGCGATACAAATTGGGATTTGACGACTCCAGGGATCATGTACGGCGAAATTCACGAAGAGTTCCCTCATATAGAGCAACATGCACTTCAAGACATCAATCTGCTCCAAGATGCGTCAGTAAAAGGTACTCGGATTAATACTACTATTCTCGCTCGTTTTCTATCAGAGGATAAAAAAAAGCTAATTCAAGTGGGGCCGAGAATCCTATCGATAAATAGATTAAAGCCTTATCATTCATGGAGCGATTTTAAATCTCAGATTAATTATGCTTTTCAGAAACTAAATGAGAGAGTTGAGCTTAAGGGCGTTCAAAGAATCGGTCTGCGTTATGTCAATAAGATAGAGATTCCTACGGAGCAGGGCAAGGTAGATTTAGAGAAATATTTCGATTTTAGACCGTTCTGCGGGCCAAATTTGCCCCAATCGCATGCTAATTTTATAGCAGGTTGCCTCTTTACATATTCCGACGAGCGAGATCGATGCCAAGTTCAATTGACAGATGCCACGCCAGAGATTGAAAATGCATTAGCTTTCCTTTTAAGCATAGATTATTTTTTGGCTAAACCGCAGAGCATACCAATAACCCAGTCAATGGATTGGATAGAGGAAGCACACGGAGTGGTAGAAAATCTTTTTGAGGGCTGTATTTTGCCTCCGCTAAGAGAGATCTTCTGCAAGGAGGAAGAATAAAATGGCATCATTAGTATCTCGCCCGGTCCTCGATGTCGTCCTAGGAGAGGAGGAAGGCTCTTTAGTTGTGAGTGAAATTAAATCCCATGATTCATATTTGTCTAAACCGAGTACGCCACGTTATGAGATTCGTGAGGTGGCTTTTTTGGAACAAGAGAATGACCCCACTGGTGAGGAATCAGTTTCCGTATCGGTCCTAATAGAAGATATTTTAAGACACTTCCGTACTCTGGGGGTAAAAATCGTATCCTCTTCCGTGGTGTTTGAATATCTATATCACTATCCTGAGATTGCAAAATTATCGAGAGATGTATCTAATTTGGTTTATCAATATTTCGATTTTAAGGCTCAATTACTTCTCGATGTTAGGGATTATAATGATCCAGATAGTGCATATTTGACACTCTGTGTAAGAGTGCCGGTATATGATGATAGCGTGATGGAGCGAATAGAGAAAATCAGAGAAGGCTATTATCATTTACTTAATGAAATGACAGGATGGTTTTTATTGACAACCGATTATATCCCAACAAGGTGATACAAATTGGCCTTTGTTGGGGCAGAATGTCTTAAAGTGGCACAATTCCTTGGAGGACAGACAAATAGCACTTACACTCTTGAATCTGGGCAAAGAGCGGTGATAAGTAGAGCCTATTTTGCTGCGTATGGTCATGCTTTTCATCATGAAGTTGAGAGCAGGAGATACAACGCTTATAATAATGGTCGCGATCACTCTGGATTAAGAGTACATTTTGCAAAGGTAAGAAAAGAACAGAAAATTGCCAGTGAACTAGCGGATCTTGGTTTTTTGCGGAAACAATGTGATTATGACAAAAATTTTGTGGGTATTTTGTCACAAAGCGCCAAGGATGCACTTAATAAGGCTAAATATGTAGTAGAGTATTTAATATAAATTGTATGTATTATTTATCTAACGTTGATGTGCTTCTTTTAATCGCGGGCAGGCGGGCGGGGCCACTGGCGATCCCGTTCGACCAAAAATCATCGTAACTCTTGCCCTTTCTCAGCCTTCTGGTTATGATCGCGACGGTAGTGACAAATTTTGGTTTTTTCGTCATCCAGAGTATCACCTTCCATAATTATCAGCAATTATCTGCAAAAGATGGTATTAAAGCATAACCTTGCCACGGCTGTGGTGTGACCGTTCGGATAAGGAAACTGGTAATTTCTTCAACTTTTGTGTTATGGCGGTTGAGAATAAGGATATCATGAAACGTTTGCGAGACGGTGGAAGATAGATATTATTGAAATCAGCTGAGAATCGAATGCATTGGATTCATTTGGCATTGAACATCCACTGAGCCTTTCGAAAACAGAAATACGGAAAAAGTAGATATAGCGAGCCCCAGATAATAATAATGAATTCATGGTGGTGAGACCGTGGAAGGCGGGAAAACTGAGCCTGGTTACCTTCACCGGCAAGAGGAGGCCGCTTTAGAGGATGAGGTGCGCAGAGGTATCCTCAACCTGATTGGGCTGGACCTGGTGGGGATAGCAGAGCTAAAAGAGGAGCTGGATCTGAAGGAGCAGGATCTCGAGAATCACCTGCTCATGCTGGAGAAGGCCCTGCTGGTGGAGCAGCAGGAGGGTGAGTACAGGCTGACGCCAAGGTGCATCGCCTATCTGGATGTGTGCCAGGGCTACGAGTGGCGAAGGTAAGAGCCAGGGATAGATTTTTGGCAAAAATAGATCGATCGCCCGTGCCAACCGCAAAGCCTTAATAATCTCGTTTAGACTTCTTCTCCTGTGAAGAACCTGGGAACGGTTGATCGGCTTTTAAGGGTGATTTTAGCAGAGCTCATCATCCTCGTGGCGTTCTTCTGGGTGGGGACGGAGTGGCAGATCCCACTCTACCTGATAGCGGCGCTCCTGCTCTTTCAGGCGGCTACAAGCACTTGCGGACTTTACAGCTTGCTTGGCAAGAACAGCTGCGAATTGGTCAAGCGCAAGGACAGGAAACTTATGACGGCAGCTATTGCGGCGGTCCTGGTCTTGGCCGTGGCTGGCAGCTATGCCAGCATAGCTCTCACCAAAAACATCTTCCTGGAGGATCTAAACAAGGTGAAAGAGCCCTATTCTTGGGCTTTGCAGTACTCCGGCCAGGGACAGGAGCAGGAAGCCGTGGAGCAGTATGAGAAGCTGGTGAGCGCCTTTGGGGCCTTCCAGGAGAAGTACTCCCAGTACAGGCCGTTGGCGGTCAAGTTCGACGGGAACTTTACGGATGAGATGAACAGCATCTCAGCGGTGATATCCGGCACAAAGGAGGATATCCACCAGGGAAATCTCACCAGGGCCCATGAAGAGCTGCAAAAGGCAGAGCCGCTATTGCAGAAGATGCAAAGAATGTGAAAGCCACTGTTGCCGGCCTGCCGCTTTCTATCCTGATGCTTTCTTAGCTCTTTGATCTTTTTGCATTCTATTTCTTATCCAGAACCTTGATCAAATGATATCCAAACTGGGTCTTCACCGGCCCCAGGATCTTGCCCTTCTCGCCCTCGAAGGCCGCCTTCTCGAACTCCGGGACCATTGCCCCCTTGCCAAACCATCCCAGGTCGCCGCCGCTTTTGCCCGAGGGGCATTGCGAGTATTTCCTGGCCATCTCCACAAAGCTCTGGCCGGCGCCGAGCTTTTCCAGAACTTCTTTCGCCTTCTTGTCGGTCTTGCACAAGATATGAGCGGCGTGAACTTCCTTTACCATGGGCGAAGAATGAGGACTAGGCAAGATAAAAAGCTAGGGGGTGAAGAAGGCAGCGGATATATGCACAGGAAAATCTGAAAAGACCTCCGATAAAGCCGGTGACAAAGAACTTAATCCTTGCAGGTGTATTGTCGTTCATGAATCCCATTTTTCCTGAGGGCATGAGGGCATTGGATGCCAACTGCACCTACTTTGGCCTGCTTCCTTTACAGCTCATGGAGAACGCGGGAGCTGCCCTGGCTCGCGAGGTCCGGGCCAGGGCTCCAGGAAAGCGCATCGCCATAGTTGCTGGCCGTGGAAACAACGGTGGCGATGCCTTCGTGGCCGCAAGACACCTTGCCGACTTCAGAGTAGCAACCTATCTTCTTGGCAGGTCCAGAGATATCACCACACAGGAAGCGAAGCAAAACTGGCAGATCCTGGAGACACTGGATTTTGATCTTATCGAGGTAGTCGATCCCCAAGATTTGCATCTTTGGGATTTCGATCTCATTTTAGACGCCATCTTTGGAACAGGTGTGCGAGGAGTCATAAAGGGCCTGGAAGCTGGGGCCATTGACGCTATCAATTCTGCAGGCAAGCCGGTCATATCTGTAGATGTTCCCAGCGGACTTGGAACGGATAAAGTGGTCAAATCTGATTTAACCGTGACCTTCCACCGGCCCAAGCCTGGCATGACCGGCGAGGTCGTGGTGGCGGACATAGGCATTCCTCCCGCGGCAGAGTTTTTCGTGGGCCCGGGAGATCTCTGGCTGGTGGGGAAAAGAGCGCCGGAAAGCCATAAGGGCGATAGTGGCCGGATCTTGGTGATCGGTGGCGGTCCATACACTGGCGCACCCGCTCTCACATCCATGGCAGCGCTGCGGGCAGGGGCGGATGTGGTCACCGTGGCCACTCCCAAGAGTGCCTCTTCCATTATCGCCGGTTTCTCGCCCAATCTGATAGTCAGGGAGCTGTCTGGGGATCACTTGCTTCCCGAGGATTTGGAAATCTTGAAGGATCTGATAGCCAGGCACGACGTGGTGGTCATGGGCATGGGCCTGGGAAGGGACCCTGAGACGCAAGAGGCCCTGGCAAAGATAATTCCCCTCTGCAAGAAGACGGTCATAGACGCTGACGCCCTGCAGCCCGATCTTCCCCTGAAGGGAATAGTTACTCCTCACGTTGGCGAGTTTAAGAGGATAAGCGGGATAGCTCTGTCTGGAGCCAGTTTTCGGGAGCGCATTGATCCCCTGAAGGGTTATGCCCGTGAGAAGGGGTTGGTCGTCTTGCTTAAGGGCAAGGTAGGTCCGGTCTCTAACCTTATCACGGACGGAGAGATTGTTAGGGCCAACACCAACGGAAATCCAGGCATGACCGTGGGCGGGACGGGCGACGTTCTGGCCGGAGTTGCCGCCGCCTTCTATGCCCGCACCTCGGCCCTGCGGGCGGCGACGGCCGCAGCCTTCGTGAACGGAAGGGCAGGCGATCTGGTCTATGTGGAGAAGGACTTGGGGATGGTGGCCACCGACGTGATTGAGAAGATCCCCGAGGCCATGAGGCTTTGATGGCCGAGGATGAGAAGCTGGCCGGGATGGTGGACATCACAAGGAAGCCGCCGGTGCATCGCACGGCCACGGCCTCCGGTTCCATCCGGCTTAAGGAGTCCACCATCGAGGCCATAAAATCTGGACAGGTGAAGAAGGGAGATGTCCTCGCCACCGCCAGGCTGGCGGCCATCCTGGCGGTAAAGGACACGCCTCGATTGATTCCATTGTGCCATGCCATTCCCATCACCGGGCTGGAGGTGCACTTCGAGCTGGAGCAGGAGCGGATCAGAGCTGCGGTCACAGTGACCTCGGTGGGCAAGACCGGAGTGGAGATGGAGGCCCTAGCGGGCGTGGCGGTGGCGCTGCTCAACGTCTGGGACATGGTCAAGTACCTGGAGAAGGACGAGACGGGAAACTATCCGGAGACGGAGATCGAAGAAATAAAGGTGCTCTCAAAGAAAAAGAGAGAAAATAGGGGCACTGCCCCCCAGTAATCTCATCTATTTTGGCGTCGTCGCCTTTGTTTCTCCTCCTTTGGGAATAATCTCGTCCGCATTTGGCCATGCTCTTGATCGATTGCCTGCAAATGGTTCATCAGCAATACTGCGCCAAAAATCAGAAGGGCGACGAAGACCAAAAGATCCAGAGTCGGTACAATCCTTACGTTGATCTTTGTGATGTCCCCGACAACGGTAGCATTGATGACCTTATCCCAAACTCCGGCAGCCTCTCCCGCGCCGCCTCGCGGGCCCGCTGATGCTCGCAGAGGAACTGCTCGATCCTCTCCGCTACATCCTTCTTGCAGGTGCCGCACATGCGCCGGCCCGAGCGGCATTCCGCATCCAGCTCCAGCAGCTCCTTATCGTCCTCGGAGAGGTGGAAGACCAGGAACTCGTAGATGGAGCACTTCTCAGGTTCGCCGCCCAGCTTCTTCTGCTCTGCCAGGCTCTGCCTGCCTCCGGTGATGGCCCGCATGACCTTCCTGGCCGCCTCTTTGGGGTCTTCCGTCAGGGCGATGTGGCTCTCCGGCTTGGAGGAGGACATCTTTCCGCCGGTCAGACCGGTCATGAACCTGTGGTAGATGGAGGCAGGCGGAATGAAGCCAAACTCGCCATGTTCCGTCTCCAATCTTATTATGCGCTGGTCGATCTCCTCCAAAAGAGCTCCGGAGCGAAGGCCTTCCTGATCCCGAATCTCCGTAACATCGATGTGCTCCTCGTATCGCTTGACCTTTCCATAGCCCGCCTCTCTCAGCATGGCCTCTGCTACCTGCATCAGCTCGGCGCTGGCCGCCTTGCCCCGGATGCTGATGTAATCTTTGCGAATCTCCACCAGAAACCTTCTCATGCGGTAGGCTAGGTCGCGGGTGAGCTTGATGTGCGGGTCCTGATCGGCTCCCACGGGGATGACCACCGGCTTGGGCCCGCCGAAATCTTCCAGCTGAGGGTGAAGGATGTCGGCGCTCTGGGCCATGACGCTCTCCATATGAGAGATATGAGTCTCGCCGGAGAATCCATAGATGGAGCTGACCTCGGAGAAGTTGGCCTCTATGCCCAGCTCGAAGGCCAGGTTCCTCATCTTATAGTTCTCCGACTGGAAGTAGATGTGGCCTGTTGGCTGGAAACCTAAGGCGATGAGGCTGAGGATGTACTCATCGATGCCCAAGGTTCTGCACCTTGACCAGCTTATGCCCCGCACAGCATGTGCCTCCATATCGGCTATGGCGGCGAAGGCATCTCCTCCTTGCTGCTGATGCCAGATGATCTCACTCATGACCATCATATGGCCGAAGTGCGCTCTGCCCGAGGGCAAGAAGCCGCTCATGACCGCAAAGGGCCTGTGCTGCTTCATTGCTCTCAGCACAGAGTCGTAGTTCCTGTGGCCGAAGATGATCTTGCGTCTCATATAGGGATGAGGATCTTCTAGCTGAGGCAGGATCTCATCAAAGCTCGATATCCCGAACTCCTCAAATAGCTTGGAGTAATCGTCTACGTGAACTGCGCCCCAGGGATCAAGCTTCAATTCCATGGCGGCAGCAGATGAATACGATGATATATCTATCTTCTTGTCGCTAGGATCAATAGTCATATTTTACGAACGGCGAAATTATATTAACGATTTTAATATACTATTTTTATTATCACTGTGATTTACATTTTATTTTTGGATTGCAGATGTATCATATATTTTCCCCCAATAGAACCGCGAATTCCATTTAGTACCTTCTATGAATTCATAGATATAATATCATCACAGCAGCGGATTATCTTTGCCGAGATGCATATTAAATCCATAATCTTAGGCTTTACAAAAATAAGTGGCATCGAAATAAACTATTTATATCATAAAGTATTTCTTATATACAAAAATAGAATGAGGTCGTTATGAAACAATTCTCCGTAAAAGTTTTGGATGATTCTGACCGGGAGTTCGTGGAGGTGCTCAGGGAGCTCGGCATTCCCAGGAACGTGGCCAGCATGATAACTTATCTGGCCAACGTGGAGGAGGCCACTTCCCGGGAGATTGAGATCGGATCCAATCTCCGCCAGCCAGAGGTGAGCATAGCCATGCGCACCCTCCGCAATAACAACTGGGTGGAGGAACGAGAGATCAAGAAGAATGGAAAAGGCCGCCCCATGAAGGTCTACAGGCTCACCATATCTTTGGGTGATATCATCAGACACTTCGAGGATGAGAAGCGGAAAGAGTCAGCCAAGACCATGGAAAGCATAGAAAAGCTCAAGGAGCTAAGCCGGGGCTTGAGCGTCACACCTTCGTAATCAAAGTTCGCCAGTGATCTTCAAGGCTCGGGGAGATCTATGAAGACTTCCAGCCGACCAAGCGCGATATCGACTTGAATGGGCCATTAAGATCCCCCGGCCTGAGATGATCCTGGCGATGGATTACTTCTCCTCTTCGCCTCTGCCCCTCAGATCTTCGAGGTTCTCTTCTATCAGTTTCTTGCTTTTGATCTCTTCCTTTTTACCGCCCTTCCTCTCCGTATTTCGTTTCTTGAACTCAGCCAAAAGTCTCACCCCATCTCATCCCTTGAGGATACTGTAATTAACTTTTCCGTCATCCTTCCCTCCGCCCCAAATAAGCCCACTGATCGTAAATTCCTTTAGAGTCGCGATTATCGATTACCTCGCCCTTCCAGCCGGCTTCGCCCAAAGCCTTCGCGATGAGTTCCGCTTCTTTTTGAGTGTAAACAGTGAAGAGAATCCTCTCCTTGGCCAGAAAGGAAGCTTTGAGGATAATGTCCCTCCAGAGAGCCCAGTTGAAATCATTGATCAGACCCATCATGAACCCCAGAACGACCTGGAAAGACTGGGAAGGAAAGAAGCAGGGCAAGAGCCTGGCGTCCAGGACGAAACAGCTCAGGGGATCCATCCGACTGCTCTTCAGAGCTTGACAGAGATCGCAGCGGTCTGAGTCCATGGAGAGGGGATGGTGCCCCAGCCGGAGAAGGGCCTGGGTGGCCATGCCGCTGCCACAGCCGACCTCCAGAATGCTCTTATCCTGAGGTATTATCGGCTCCAAAAAGGCTTTTAGCCTCTCTATTCTCTCCTCCACGTAAAGAGGGGCCCCTGCCACGGCGCAGCTCTCGCAAAAGAGCTCTTCAGCCATTGATCGGGAAAAGTACTCCGTCAGGGCCTGGAAAAAATCGCTCTCTTCCACCCGCACAGTCCTGCAGTCCTTCGCTCTCAGTCTCTTGATATATTCATCGAGAATCTTGTACGTCGAGTATTTATCCGTCAGCAGCAGCCAGAACTCTGCGGGCTGTGAAAGGTGTAAGGCCAGGCCTAATCCTTGCATCTCGATGCAGGCGTCCGCATCCAGGCCAAACTCCAAGCTTGCTGCCGTTACAGGCAGGTCCAGCAGATCTTGCAGGCACTCCTCTGCCAAAAAGACGCTCTCCTCTTCTTCCAGGTCTAGCAAATGATTTAGCAGCACAGGACTCTCCTTTTTGTCCGTAGGATATCAAGCTTCTTGCCGCCTTTGGCCGCCGGAACAGATATATTATATTCCTGACAAAATGTGGAGTGTTGAAGCTGGTGGATCTGCCCGGTGTGGGCTCTCGTATAAGGGAACGCCTTTTGGAGCATTACGGGAGCGAAGAGAATGCCCTGGAGGCCGTGTCGAGGGGCGATGTTGCCGGCCTCTCCATGGTAATGAGCGAGCGCCAGGCCCTTTCCCTGGTGCAACACGCCCGGGGAATGAAATATGGTGTCAAGTCTGAGGATTTCCTGGCGACGGACGAGGCAATCAAGATCTATCAGGTGCTGATCTCGCGCCTGGCTGGCTACGCCCATACAGAATATGCCCGGTTCAAGATAGGCACCATGTTCCCCTCTTCCTCCCCCGAGCTCCTGGCCGAGAACCGAAGGTTGGCCGAGGCGGCACTGGAGAAGGCGAAGCAGATGCAGGGCAGCGGCATAGATGAACTGCTGAAAAAGATCAGGCCCCTGCGGGAAAAAGCACTGACGAGGATAAGAGAAAGGGCATTGGCTGCCACCTCTGCCGAAGTCTTCGGGCAGCTGAAGGCG
Organism: Methanothrix sp.; assembly: GCA_026394475.1. Lineage (GTDB taxonomy): Archaea > Halobacteriota > Methanosarcinia > Methanotrichales > Methanotrichaceae > Methanothrix. Next base: position 7,662 of record JAPKYD010000130.1, on the reverse strand, counting down.
CGAGGCCTGGACAAGCTGATCGACTTGAACCTGGCAGAGAGCCCCCAGGAGCTGAGGGGCCTGGTCAACAGCTACAGCCACGTCAGCCTGGTGGGCGACGAGCTGGATGGTCCCCCTGGCGTAGAGGTTGCAGAGTCTCTGCAGGAGTGGTACCTCGTGCCGGAGGCGGTCTTGGGATTTTATAAGGATAACCTGGAGATCCTCGTGGCGGCGGTGAAGGCGGCACGAAGGCTGCAGGCAGCGGGCGTCTCCAGCTTTGCTGGCCTGGATGAGCTGGAGAATTTGATCTCCAGGTTGGGGAAAGGCGAGGACAGCGAGGCGGAGAGGCTCGCGCTTCTAGCCTCGCGCCTGGGGGGATGCGTGGCAGAGGCTGCATCCTGGGCCAATGAAGAGCTGAAAGCAAAGATTGAGAAGAGCTCCATCACCCTGGAAGGTACGGATCTCCTGCAGGTGATGAGCCGGGGCGAAGGCGTCCGGGAGCTCTTCGAGGTACAGATGAAGGGCGTCTTCCAGGATGTGCTGAAGGAGGCCAGAGCTCGCGCCGCTCGCGAGCTGGAGCTGGCCGGGCCGGAGGCGGTCTGGCTGGATGAGATCTTCTCTTCCGAGATCTGTTTTCCCCTGGAGCTGAACCGCCAGGCTCTGCGCTCCTTTGAGCAGGAGCTGCGAAGCCGGAGGGAGGAGCGTGGGCTCAAATCCAAGAGAGAGCTGGCCAATGGCCTGGCCGACAAGAGAGAGGCCGCAGGCGAGCTTGTTCATGCCCTCATGGAGTTTGACTTCGCTCATGCCTTAGGCAGCTTCGCCCTGGCGGAGGGGCTATGCATGCCCGAGATCTCCGAGGAGCCGTGCCTCTGCTTTGAAGGGGGGAGGAATCTTTCTCTGGACAATCCGGATGCGGTGAGCTATTCCCTGGGCACGGATGAGCATTCGGAGAAGGTGGCCCTGCTCAGCGGCGTGAACTCCGGAGGAAAGACCTCTCTCCTGGATCTCATCGCTCAAATTGCTATCTTGGCCCACATGGGCCTTCCGGTGCCCGCCAGGGCATGCCACATCAGCCTCTTTCAGGAGATGTACTACTTCAGCAAGAGCCGGGGAACTCTCTCCGCCGGGGCCTTCGAGACGGCCATGCATAAGTTCGCGGTGGTGGAGAACGAGAAGCGAAAGCTGGTCCTGGCAGATGAGCTGGAGTCCATTACCGAGCCGGGAGCATCGGCGCGTATCATCGCCTGCATCCTAGACGAGCTGAACAGGCGCGGCAGCGTCGCCGTATTCGTCAGCCACCTGGCTGAAGAGGTGCGGCGCTTCGCAGAAACCCCTGTGCGGGTGGATGGGATCGAGGCCTCGGGCCTGGACAAGAACAACAACCTCATTGTGAACCGCAGCCCCAGGTACAGCTACCTGGCTCGCAGCACCCCCGAGCTGATCCTGGACCGGCTGGTGCGCAGCGCGCGCGGGCCGGAGCGGGAGTTCTACGTCCGGCTGCTGGAGAAGTTCCGGTGATGTTTTCTTAGGTGCCTTGAATTGAGGCTTTCAGGTGATGCTTTTAAATTCGCAGGGCGATCTATCTTTATGGAAATCTGGCAGATAGTCGTGATCTGTGTTCTGATGATTCCTGTCTTCCTGGCGGCCAACTACTTCATAGTGAGAAAGATGGCCGCGGAGAGAAGGTCGCGCGACGAGAGGATAGAGCAGGCCGTTTCGGACAGCGTGGCCAGGAGCTTCGCAGATAAGGGGGCGAGGTATCAGTCCTGGCCAAAGTACAGGGCGGGAAGAAAGCGGTAGAGTATTTTACTATAAACCCATTCATATTTTAATTTTAAAAATTATTATACTAATAATACTATTCAGAATTATGAATTTTTTGGACCTTGGAGACTGCGAGGGCTTAATGAGAAGCAAAAGCAGACTCAAGCCTGTCCCTTCTCAATCCCATTTCTCAGTTGAGCTATCGCGACTTCGAGGGCGTGGGTCCTAGAGGCAAAACGTCTTTTTTCGATTTCCTTATCCATCCAATTCACTAAATCGGCATCCATTGAGGCTGTAACTTTTACCTTCTTTTCTGACATGTTACGATTTATTTCTTTTATCTCTCGTATTTAAGTCTATTTTATACCCAATCATACGATACGCTTTAATACGATATTTGCGTATGATGGAGCTGGTGAGTTGGGATGCGCGGAAAAATACTTTTCGATGACTGCAGTGGGCCTGTAGAACTGGATGCTCGCGCGGTGGTGGCCGGAATGGATCTCCTCAAGCGGGCCGAAGCCATGGCCAGGAAGCTCAAAAAGCAAGGCTGCACGGAATGGCCCAATCGCCTGGTGGATGCAGTCAGGGGGGTTCGAGCGGCGTTTCCAGCCGCAGCCTGAAGTGCCCGCTTCCCTGGCAGAGATCAACTTGGCTCTTGATGATCTTTCTCCCCTGCCCGAAAAGATCACCCTCTTGAAAAAGGAAACTCTGAAGCGAGAAGCTGAGGCCCTTGCGCAGATCCTGGAGAAGGCCGCACCCTTCATTCATCTGCTGGACGACTCCTAGCCCTATTATCGCAGATCTATCACCATCTTAGCTAAATCTGAGAGCTTTCCCTTTGAGGAAGGCCGGAGATTTTGCTCTGAGGTCAGCCTCATTCTTTACGAGAATGGACTGCTTACTAGGTCGCTGCTGCTTCGCGAGACCTGTGCCGATGGCATAGGCTGGGAGCGCCGGGAGGAGGAAGAAATGGATTGCGTCTCCGTCGTGTCCCTCTACGGCCTCCATGCCATCGCGTCAGGCCTGGCCGTGGCGCCAAAAGAGCTGCCGTTGATCAGGATAATGCATCGGGACCTGGAAAAGCGGCTGGCAGCTATTACTAATATCCTGGAGGCCCTGCGGCGCACTCCGTGAGCCGCGGGAAGGCCCTGGCAAACGGCCTCGGTTTCGCGCCGCGAGGTAAGAGCGAACGGTATCGGCAAGCGCGCGGCAAGAGCTTTTCGCTGGAAGAGATGCGGTACTAGTCCAGCCCCAAGTATGGGGCAGGGAGAACGCGGCGGATTATTCATATTGAAGTATCTGTAACCGCTTTTCTCCTTTCAATCATTTCTTTCCTGCTTTTATGCCCATCATGAGGCCAACCAAAGGGAATAATTAAATATGATAAATCCTTAATTGCAATCAGTAATTCAGATACGTATCAAAAGTAAGGTGAATTGATCTTTGTGTCTGGTGATATCCCTTCCGCAGGCTGCAATTCTGGAGCATGGCGAGGAGATGACAAGAGAGTCTCAAGTGCTCAATCTTCATCGTTAGAACCAATCAGAAAAAGTTACGAAGCATCCGGCAACCCAATCCGACCCTTGCTCCGACCATGCCTTGCCTGCTTCTTGGAATTTTGCATCCTTCTTTCCCTGGTTTTGCTGGTCGTCTCATCACCCGCCGCAGCGTCGGAGTTGAGCCTCTCTGCTCCGGCAGAGGTAGACGTCTGTGGAGCCGGAGCTTACGGCTTGAGTTTCGTTTGCAGCGCTGAGGCCAGCAGCCTGTTGGCTTTGGTAGAGGTCCCGGAGGGATTCCAATATGCAGGAAATTCCAGGGCTATTTTTGGCGACAGGGAATCAGATTGCCAGCCGGTCGTGAGCGGGCGGTCTTTGAGCTGGGACCTGAGCCTCGCACTGAAAGCCTGCCGGCACGTAGTGATCAATGAGTGGGAGCAGAATCCTAAAGGCACTGACGGAGGGAAAGAATGGATTGAGCTTTACAATCCCTCTTCCCAAGATGTAGATATCGGCGGATGGAGGCTCGTAGACAGCTACTATAGAAAAACCGTATTCATCCCGTCGGGCACAGTCCTCGTGGCAGGCAGATACCTGGTCGTGCCCTGGACCAATGGCACTCTGATCAACTCTTATCTCACCAAAGTCACCCTTTTTGATTTTGCAGGCAGGGAGGTCGACTGCACGCGGGAGGCCAAGGACGATAAGGATAGCGATCTATGCTGGGCGCGCTATCCCGATGGCAAGGATCTGGGAAACGATCTGGAATGGAGATTTCAAGCGTCCACCAAGGGCGGGCCGAATGGTGGGATCTCTTCCGATATTTATGCCGGTGAATCTCTGGCCCTGGCGTTCAATCTCACCGCCGGTTGCGGCTCGACCAGCCCGGCGGCCCTCTTGGCAGAGCTTTCGTCTTCTGCGGGCTCTTTTTCGGCGCAGTCGCCATCCATAGCGGTTAGAAGAGCCAATCTGAGGCTTTCGGCAACGCCGGATAAGTTTGAGGTCGCAGAGGGCGATGAAGTAGTCTGGACCCTCCAGTTGGAGAATGCTGGAAATGGAACAGCTTATAGCGTTCAAGTCGAGGACTCTCTGGGGAGGGGCCTGCAGCTGATGAGCATCGATTCGCCCGGCCAGGGTCTGGCCTGGAGCTATGCCGCACTGGCGCCAGGCGCAGTAGCGCGAGTCGAACTCAAAGCCAAGGTTGTGTTATTCCTGGACTCTTACTCCAATCTGCTCAATGCCAGCTGGGGCTATGGTCCCTGCCAGGAGGTTGGCCTGCAGAGCCAGGTGAGCCCAAGGACCGCCCTTCGAAAGCAACCGGACAATTCCCGCAGCCTAGTTGTGGGAGATCTGGCCAGCTACGAGATCTTTGCCGACCTTCCCGGAGGCGCTAGGACCCTCTGGATCAATGACACCATTCCTAAAGGATTGAGCTACAATCGAAGCAGCCTATCTATGCGTGGGCTTACTCTGCAACGGGAGCTCCTGACCTCGAATGGCGACGGATCTATGCAGGTCAGCTGGTTTTTTGGGGATGTGGGTCCGGCTCAGAGCATCGAGATCGATTACAACTGCCTGCTGGCAAATTCGCCTGAGAACCAGGACGGCTCTGTACTGGCGGGAACCAGGGCCGACATGAGCTGGACGGATGAGCAAGGACTGAAGACCGATGGGGACGAGGCCGGGGCTCTGACCGTGGCTGAGCCCGACCTAGTCCTGGAGATGCAGGCGTCAGATTTTACGGTTGCTGCAGGCGAAAACCTCTCCTTCACTTTAGCCGTTTATCACTCCTCTCAGAGCCACGCCTCAGCCTTCGATGTGGACCTGGAAGATGTTCTTCCGGAGGGCCTCGTCTACTCTCCAGGCTCTGCAGAGGTTCTGTCAGGGCCTGCGGCGACTTTTGACGCCTCTGCAATGAAATGGCACTTTGAAGACCTGGACCTCGCCTGGGACGAAGGCAATAAGGTTCTGCTCCGGTTCAATGCCGCTGTCTTGGCGAAGCCAGGGGATGAGGTCGTCAACAGCGCCAAAATCACTTGGACCAGCCTGGCCGGAGATTGCACCGCGGAGCGAACGGGCTTGGGCGGCATAAACGATTACCAAAAAAGCGCCTCCTGCCGGCTGAACGCTATGAGCCTCTCAATTAGCATGAGAGCAGAGCCTGAGCCTGTCGAGGTGGGCGAGCTTCTCACCTATACCCTAGCCTACGAGAACGAAGGCAGACTCGATGCCAACAATGTGATTATAATCGATGAGCAAGATCCCAGGATCTCCTTCCTCTCCTCCGATCCGGCGCCCGATAATGCGAACAACACCTGGGAGATACCCCGGCTCGCGCCGGACGGCCCTCACAGCATAACCATCCGGGTCAGGGTGAGCGAGACGCTGGCGCACGGCGCCCTGTTAGCCAATCGCTTCTCCATAAAGTGCGATGAGCTCGGGCCGAAGATGGGCATTATTTACACCGAGGTTCTGAATGGAACGAGACTGGAGGTCAACAAGACCGCGCTTCAGAAGGCGGTGCGTCGGGGCGAGGAGGTAAGCTACGTCATAAAAGTCTGCAACAGCGGCGGCCAGCCGGCGACCAATATCACGGTGAGGGATGTCTTCGACTCATCGGTGGAGTTCGTCTCCGCCTGGCCCCCTCAGGCAGAAGACGGTGTTTGGAGGTTTGGCCGCCTTGATCCTGGCGAGTGCGTGGAGATTGGCCTGACGGTGCGTATTCCTCGTACGGACGTGAAGTATGAAAGCCATCAGGCGGTTAAAGGAGAAGGCTTCGTCAGAACATATCGGGATTACACCACCTCCAGGGAGCCGTCCGTCCTGACCAATCGAGTCTACGTGGTCTCTGATCAGATGCAGCATTCGGCCCTGGCGAGGGTATTGGTGCTTGGTGAAGAGGGGACGGATCTCTCCATCCGTGAGCACGGCAGTGGAGCTTATGAGAACAAAGAGGATTTGCGTTTTCTAACCGAGAACAAATCCATAAGGATGAACCGAAGCATAAGGGCGAATTACTATCTAACTGACTTTCTGCTTCCTTGCGGTGGCTCGCAGAGCTTCTCTTCCCTTTGGTCCGTGGAGAGTCATGCCAGGAACGGTCTCACCAACACTTCCTTCAAAGAATTGTACAGATACTCGACCAGGCTGGACACTGAGAGCCACTTCAATCTGGATAAGAATGGTTCTTTGCTTGAAATCAAATCCGATCTCCAAGGGCTGGCGAACCTCGGAACGCTGAAAAGGCCCGTTAATTTTGCGGCAAGGGGGGGAGATACCTTCACCAATGAGGAATATGCAGGTATCTTCCGGATTCAAGAGAATATCTATGACTTCGGCCAGGATCTGGTGCAGGATCGATCCGTCTCCGGCGGCGGATACGTTGCCTCGGACACGCAAGTAGGAAATCGCCAGAGGAGCCACGAATCGGGCACAGGAACCTATCGCTCTGAGGAGCGTATCGAGACCCTTAGCAGCTTCATGGCCAAGGACATGGGTGCCGCTCACGGCAGCCTGAGCTACAAGATCTCCTCCCGCACTTCCTTGAACTTATCTCAGAAATGGGCGGAGGGAATGTGGTCCAAGAGCGCGTCCAGCCTCATCAGTGAGGAGATCTCCAGTGCCGGGCGGCTGAAGAAGAAGGCGGTTGCCGCAAGCCTCAAAGAGCTGGAGAGCGAGACATCCTTCTCTGGCAAAGCCGAGTTCCGGACTGGCTACGGCAAAAGCAAATCTCCGCAGGTGGAACAGGATGCTCTTCTCGTGGGCGACTACCAGGTGACGCGAAAGATAATCCTCTCTGGCGTTTCCAGGTACGACGAGCCTCACCTTTACCTTCGAAAAGACGGACACCTGCAGAACGATGTGGCGGCTTACACTATCTCCATCACCAACGATGGCAACGCCTCCTTGGGGCCGCTCTTCCTTTGGGACCTCTTCCCATGCAATGCCAGGTTCCTCAACTCCTCTATGCGGCCCTCGCAGCTCGACCAGAACAGCTCCAGCTGGACGCTGGTGCACCTCGCCATCGGCGACACATTGAAGATCGAGATCCATCTGGATGTCAAGAGATGCGATGGAGATATCATCAACCGCGTCAAGGTCGCAGGCAACTGCAGCCTTGGGCAGGCTAAAGCGTGGAACCAATCGATCATCAACAGGGCCTGGCTTGGCAGCTGCTCGCCCGCAAAGGAGACCGCTCGCCCTGCAGGCATAAGCTGCGCCTGTTCGAAGGAGGAGCGGTCCAATGAGACTCTCTACTTCGACCCGGTGCTGGCACAATGGGACGACGGGGACGATAGCTCCTGTCCCTTGAGCTGCCCGGAAGTTGAGGCGGCTCACGAGTCAGTCAAACCTTGAGAGGCTCGCAAAAATCGTCTCAGAAGTCAAACAACGACTTCTGCTTTTTCTCGGGTATAGATAC
>JAPKYD010000108.1 GCA_026394475.1 Methanothrix sp. | reverse complement strand
CATCGGACAAGCTCTTCTTCGAGCCCGTAACATTGGAAGACGTCATGAATATCCTGGAGAAGGAGCAGCACTACGGAGTCATGGTGCAGTTCGGAGGGCAGACGGCCATAAACCTGGCCATACCCCTGGAGAAGGAGATCGCCCGCCGCGGCCTGAAGACAAAGATCCTAGGCACCTCGCCGGACAGCATCGACCTGGCTGAGGACAGGGAGAGGTTTAACAAGCTCATGCAGGACCTGAACATTCCCCAGCCCAATGCGGGCATAGCCTTCTCCCCGGCCGAGGCCAAGGTCGTGGCCGCTCGGATCGACTATCCGGTTCTGGTCAGGCCCAGCTATGTCTTGGGCGGCCGAGCCATGGAGATCGTCTACGACGAGGCAGGTCTTGAGGTCTACATGCGCGAGGCAGTGCGCGTCTCCCATGAGCATCCCGTGCTCATTGACGATTTTCTGCAGAACGCCGTGGAGATAGATGTGGACGCTGTATGCGACGGCACTGATGTGCTTATAGGAGCCATCATGGAGCACATCGAGGAGGCCGGGATACACTCGGGCGACAGCGCCTGCATAATTCCGCCCCAGACTCTGCCCGGCGTGGTGCTGGAGGTTGTGCGGGATTATGTGAGGAGGATCGCCCTTGCCCTACAGGTCAAGGGAATTGTGAACCTGCAGATGGCTTACAAGGACGGCACGGTTTATGTCCTGGAGGCCAATCCCCGCTCGAGTCGCACCATACCCTTTGTCTCCAAGGCGGTGGGTCTGCCCCTGGCCAAGATCGCTGCCAATGTGATGATCGGCCGTACCCTGAAGGAGCAGGGCCACACCAGAGAGCCAAAAACGCCCTACGTCTCCGTCAAGGAGGTTCTGCTGCCCTTCGACAGGCTGCCGGGCGCAGACGTCCTGTTGGGGCCGGAGATGAGGTCCACAGGCGAGGTCATGGGCATAGACTACAACCTGGGTCTGGCCTTCTTCAAGGCGGAACTCTCTGCAGACAATCGCCTGCCGCTGGATGGACTGGTCTTCATCTCCGTGCGGGATGAGGACAAGGCCGCCGTCGCCGTGGCCGCCAAGAAGATCTCCGAGGCGGGCCTGAAGATCATCGCCACGGATAACACGGCTGAGTATCTGAAGAGATCCGGCCTAAACGTGGAGCGGGTGAATAAGATATTCAATGGCAGCCCCAACGTTCTGGACTACATGAAACGCGGAGAGGTCAAGCTGATCATCAACACCCCGACCACCAAGCAGTCCGTGAAGGACGGCTACCAGATCCGGCGCAGCGCCGTGGACTACCACGTCCCCTACATCACCACCATTCAGGCGGCGCAGGCCGCTGCCGACGCCATCCTCAAGGCCAGAAAGGATCAGATAACCATTAAAGCGCTGGGCGAATATCACAAAGAGGTGTTCTACACCTGAGGCCCCAGGACCGGCGATGTGCCCTGCTCTCACCGCCCGGTTTGGACCAGACCGAAGCCTTTATCTTCGAGCAGAAGATAGGAAATCTGCTTGCGGGCCCGTGGTCTAGCTGGTTATGACGTCGCCTTGACATGGCGGAGGTCATGCGTTCGAATCGCGTCGGGCCCACCTTGCCCAAGTAGCTCAGTTGGGAGAGCGTCAGACTGAAGATCTGAATGTCCCCGGTTCGAGTCCGGGTTTGGGCATAAAAATACTTTGTAAGTCCTTCCATTGATATCGATTTTTTAGAGGGATTATTATCATTTATCAATATGAATAGAATAAGTCTCATTTATCTTGATAGAAGCTCCATGGCAAAGCTATTATTATGAAGAGATGAATTGAAATATGGCATTGGTTACATAAGATAGTCTCGAAGGCCAACTTCTTTAGATTCCAAAAGGGTTGATATCCTCCCAGGTTCTTTCTATTTGGATCTAAATTAGAGATAATGGATGACGAAGCATATGTAAAAGTCGCGAGAGGCACATACGCCCCTGGCATGAGCCTTTTAAATGGTATAAATCATGTAGGTATTGCCGCTAAAGGACAGCAACTTCTGAGGGATAAGAAGTTAATTTAATAATCCTATCCCCTGGCCAGGGAATAATAGAGTTTGCGGGCTCATTCCCGCAATTTTCCTCATGCTCCGGCTCTGTCGTAAAATGGTTATCTATTCTTTCTCATTATGACAGCAGCGGTGCTTCTTTTTCGCGAACCACAACAGAGCCAGCAAAGCAATCACAAATAGCTTTATTTTTATAATCTTCTTTATAAGTTTTAACATAGTCTATTTCACCTAAGCTATATAGGTTTTAAAACTATAAAAACTATGAGCTTTGCCCGCCTCGTCGCTTGAGCCAAAGCATAAATCAATTTCAAGGCCTATTGGCTAGAGGCTTGCCGCCACTGGTCCTAATTCTGGTTGAGATATAATCAGAAAATTTTCTCTATCAGGTCGGTTTACCTCTTGTCTTTGGGCGTCTCCAGATTGTTCCGGGTGGATGGCATATCTTACATGGCGCATAGCCCGCCACGCTAGACTCCGCTGAACTGGAGCTAGAAAACAATTTATGATATAACGATAATTTGTAGCAATAGGGCCCAACATGACGCTGGGTTCCCCTTAAATCGATTTCAGGTAGGTGAAGAAAGTGCCACAATATATATGTCTAGGTAACTTCACTCAGCAGGGTATAAGAAACTTTGTTGATGCTCCTAAGAGAGATGAAAGTGCCAGACGTCTAATAGAGCAGGCTGGAGGGAACGCACAGATTTACTACACCCTTGGTGAGTATGATTTTGTGGTTATAATTGAGATGCCTAATGATGAAAGCATGCTGAAATTCCTCCTTCAAATAGGCAGCATGGGCAACGTTGTTACTAAGACATTAAAAGCCTGGACGGAATCAGAATTCGCAAAGGTAGTTCGCTCCGATTAGGGGCACACGCTTTTGCCGACCACGCAGGCGGGGATCACCGGCCATGTTTGGAAGTTTCAGGAACGGCCGGGGCACGCACCTCGGTGACCAGAGGCTCGCTGACACCGATGGCACGGAAGATCTTCCAGGAGCAGTCACGCTGGCGTTTCACGATCCAGAGCCAATTGCCGTGATCCTCCTCGACGGGTTGGCCGCCTGCCTTCGCGATCACCGTAGTTGTGTATGTGCCTCGCATGAATGCCCAGTCACCAGCTACCTCTAGCTCTGCAATTTCCGATGTGCCCTTAATGCTGAACTGGTCGAGGAAAGTCTTATACCCTGATCGAATCGCTTCCTTGCCAATGACCGGCGAATTGTTGTGCGGCAGCAGCATCGCGTCTTCTGCATAGAAGTCCGCGATGGCAGATGCATTGCCGGCAATCCAGGCGGCAGCTCATTCGGGACTACATAAAAGCATCATGCATAATGCCATAGAACTTCTCTGAGCATAAAAAAGAAGCTAGCGCCGCGTTGGCGTTAGGTCATCCCAAGGCCGAGGTATTTAAGGTAGTAATTGGCGTCGCCAGTCAAGCTGATATTGTAATTGCCCGACACTGGTCCGCCATAGGCTTCCACGATGTTACCGACATCGATCGTGGGGTCCAGGAACCACGGAGGATATTTCTTTGGGTCAGCCGAAGTCAGGTAGACTGATATTGTTTTGCCTTGCATTTCAGTTGGCCCCTGCACGACTTTATCTACATAAACGTTCCAACCCCATGCCCCGATCCGGGCGAATTTGCTGATTGCTGTTCCCTGAATCGTAATGTCCCCGAAGTATCCCGTTCCATTGGCCGGTGGAGTTACAACTGGGACTGGATTTTTTCCTGGTAATTGTTTACCTATAGGCATTCCAGCACTCGCGAATAGCAGTAGTGTAACCGCTATTGCCAATATTCCTAGTTTTTTATACATTTCCTATTACCTCCAGATCTTCAATTTCGACAGCAATCGGCCTAGGAGCTTATTCTCTCCTCTTCACAGGATCTTCTTCGGGTCGCCGGAGGCCAGGACCTCGATATCTCGTCATCCTCGCCGCCTTATACATGCCGCTCGATGCCTTCCTTGCCATATCCTAGCGCTTCCGCTTTTATTCTGCGTGCTTTCTGCAGGGCCTCGGGGGGGGGGCTCGTTTTCCTGCAGCTTCCCAGATACACTTTGCGGTATCTGTCGCCCTCTCGCCAGGAGGCCCCCCCGGCGTTAATAGGTCGATCTAGGAAAGCAAGCATTGGGGCTTCATTGGGGAAAAAAATTAAAAATTATTAAGGACGTTCCAGGCAAGATCATCCTCAGCCAATTCCTTACTAACTCCGGAGGGAATCTGAGTCAATACCTGCTGTTTTCCAAATTTGGACAGATCGCTACTGGCATTGAAAGGCGTTTTCTGCTCTATTAAATTTTTGGGGCCCGCCCAAGCACCATTTATCTTTGACATGAGCAAGTTGGGATCCTCGCCGAAGTTTGTCCTGATGAATGCATTATACTGATCCACCAGGGCATTGAATCCGGCCGCATTCTGGCCAGCTTGTGCCTGCTGGTAGGCTTGCCCAAGCTGGAAGCTTAGGCGCATGCCCTCCAGAGTAGTCTGCTGCTCAGGAGTATAGGCGGAGGCCAGAGAAAGCCCGGCTAGGAAGATTAAGGAAAATATAATAATGCCTTTCATAACACCACCTTTAAGCCTTCATAGAGTCTATTTTATCATTGTAGCTCTTTGCCTCCTATTGAGCCTTTCGATAGAATCATCGAGGTCCGAATAATTGCGCTTCTCCGTCCGGGGGCATCTCCTTGCAATGGATCGGTAGTACCACATTCAATGAGAATTTGCCATATTTCGGTCCTCGGAGAAAGCGTTACCTTATGCTTGGAAGGGGAAAGAGAAGGCAGATCTCATAACATAAGAGAGCTTCACGATTTGATCTCTTTTTGGGGCAGCTTAAATATCAATAAGAAAAGACTGTGAGCGGTATTTCTTCAATTCGCCTTCATATCTCTCGATGACTACGGCCTTCTGCCGGAGATCGTCGCGAAGGGGCTTGAACTCTGCATTTTCATCAATAACGCTGTCCACAGTCCCAATGATGAACTTGGAAAGTGGGGTCCTGGCCTTCTTCGCTATCTTTTTCCATTGCTCTTTGTGCTTCCTGGATGGGTGGTAAACGTAGGTGTACCGGGCTCGATCAGGCAGATTTTTTTGTGCCATGCTAGGGGCGATCCCAGCTCCTGATCTCCCGGCAAGGAGTCGCATCACTTTACTCGGCCTATGGTCGCTCTGAGTGATCCATCGCCTTTATCATCGCCTGAACGGTCGCCCTCTTTGGGGCCTTTATTACCTCTGGACGCTCTATCTTTCGAGGTCGCTCTGACAGACATCTTTTTCATTGACTTCTTGAGCTGCACCTCCAGGGCAAGCTTCTTGTTATACCATGATTTTGGAAACAGAGAATATCGGCCTTGGCGGACCAGGCCTCCCAGCTATCGGAGTTCTTGCCAAGCTCCAGATCTACAACCATCATGGCGCCACTGAGGCCCTCTTTGGAGAGCAGGTCCAAGGCATCGCCCAAGCCAGGACGCATGCCTCCCGCTCCTGTCGCGTCATCACGCTCTCCGATGGCCGCTCTTTTCCTGAAGGTCTCTATAAACTGCTTATTGGACTCCCGATCATAGGTGAGAGAAGTCTCCAGATATTGGGCTATCTTATCTATGAACTCTTCTGGATTGGCGCTGGACTGTTCCAGGCCATTGATATACTCCAGCAGGTCTCTCTCGGCGTTCCTGCGCTCTATGATCCTGCCCCATTCCTGCATGACACACGTCTGGCAACCTGGGGAAGCTGGTGTAGATCTTCTCCTTTCACCACATAGTCCATGGCCCCTGATTTTATGGATTGGACTGCCAGCTTCTCAGATCCGACTCCAGTTATGATAATGAATGGAAACTTCATCTCCTCAGGGCGCTCTGCTCTACCGGTCAGGTCTAGCCCTGTGCCATCAGGAAGGCGATAATCTGAGATCACCAGAAAATCCTGGCCGCTGTGCTCATCTATCCACTTTTTGGCCTCCCCAACCGAAGTGGCATGATCAATTTTCCAGCCACCATCATTCTCTTCAAATATCCTTCGAACTAACAGAGCGTGAGCCTCCTCATCCTCTACCAGCAGGATCTGTTTGATATCTTTTTGGCCTTCAGATGATTCCATAACTTACCTCCTCGAATTAAATGCCTCCTCATTTGGCCACGGGTAAAGTGAAACAGACTGTGCAGCCCTTCCCCAGCTCTGACTCTACCCATATGCGCCCGCCATGAATCTCGATAATCCTCTTAACTATGGCCAGCCCAGCGCCTGATCCCTCGCTCTTCTTATCCACCTTATAGAAGAGTCCGAAGACCTTGTCATGCTGGCCGGGATCTATTCCCATCCCGTTATCTTTCACAAAAAATACCTTTTCTTCACCATCTAGTCTGCATCCCACCTCTATATTTGGATGCGGCTGGCCTCCCATATATTTTATGCTGTTTTCCATCAGGTTTATCAGCACCTCGACAATCCTCATGCGGTCCACATTGACCGATGGCAGATTGGGTTCGATCTTCACCCGGACACCCCTGACCCTTATTTTCTCACTCATCTGACCCAACGCCTCCTGGACAATCTCCGTGAAGGGAACTACCTCAGGAGGATTGGCGACCCTGCCTACGCGGGAAAGCTCCAAAGTGTCCTTAAGAAGCCTGTCCATCTTGGATATGGCATAGCTGATCATCTTGAGATCTACCTTGACACGCTCAGAGCTGCCCTTGGCCAGGTCAGACTCAAGGAAGCCCACGAAACCATTTATTGTTAACAGTGGAGACCTGAGGTCATGGGATACAGTATAAATGAACCTCTCCATCTCTGTGTTCTTGGATTCAAGCTCTCTTACCAGTCGTTCTCTGACCTCCTCGGCCTGCTTATGATCGGTGATATCCCGGAAATACCACACCCTGCCATAATATTTTCCACTTGCACCAAGCATCGGGGCAGAGTAGCGGTCGAATGACCTGCCGTCTTTCAGAACGACCTCATCCCTGCTTATCTCATCCCGGACTTCGTAGATGTGTTTCACCTTGCGCATGAATTCTTCAGGACTTGCCAGTTTATCCATCACCGACTGCAGCGCACGCTCATCGGATTTTGACTCTATTACTTCGGGAGGAATACCCCACATGTCAACAAAACGCTGATTGAAGGATAATATTTCCCCATTTTCATCCACCACAAGTATTCCATCGATGGATGACTCCTGCTGTGTGCGAAGGATGATATTGTTGAATGCCAGCGCCTCCTCCGCTCGCTTGCGCTCGGTGATGTCCAGCATGACTCCTACAATCCCTGCTACGGCGCCGTCTGCGTCGGTGTAAGTAGCTTTATTGATGACAAAATCAAGGATGATGCCTTTCGCATTTTGAACCGGTGCCTCATAGACCTGAGTTCCGGGGCTGGAGAAGAGAGCTTCGTCCATTTCATGATACCTATCTGCCATATCCTTTGGCATCAGTTCATACTCGGATCTTCCTTTGATATCTTCGCTTCTCAGGCCTAGTAATTCTTCGAAAGCCTTGTTGCAGCCCAAATACCGGCCGTTGAGTCCTGTGTAGAATACTGGACTAGGTATGGTGTCAGCCAGCCTCTGCAGAAAACTGAGGTTCTCATGGAGCACACGTTTAGCCTCCTTGAGTTCCTCCTCATAGCGACGGCGGTCGGTGGTCTCGCGCTCTATTGATACCCAGTGATCGACTTCCCCTGCCTTGTTCAGGAGCGGGACCAGGCTCAGCTCTGCCCAGTACTTTGTTCCATCCTTGCGATAGTTGATCCTTTCTACCCTTGTTGGCTGCTTATTTAAAAGGGCCTTTTTGATCTCAGCAATCCGGGCGGGATCGGTATCAGGGCCGCTCAAAATCTCGGGGCATCTCCCGATTATGTCCTTCTCATCGTATCCGGTCATCTTCTGGAAGGCCTGGTTGATATATTCTATCCTGGGGCGTTTCTTGTCGGCGGGATCCGGCATCAAGATCACCACTCCATCGTTGGCGTTGGTCACAGCGGACTTAAAAAGGCGAAGCCTCTCTTCGGCCAGCCTGCTTTCCGTGATGTCGCTTGCTTTATTGGCATTTTCTACCAGCAGCCTGTACATTTCCTCGGATTCTCTAAGTGCCTCCTCAACCTTTTTATGTTCCGTCATATCGTGGATCAACCAGCTCAAGCTGCTTGGTTTATCCTGAATGACATTGGCCGATATTGAGACGGGAACGGGTGTCCCATCAGGCGGTTGTATCCTAACCTCCCAATCTCGAATCACTTCTCCCCTCTTCAAGCAATCCAGATTGGTTTCCAAGTCGTCGAGATTATCCTCTTTTAAAAACGCGGCCAGGGGAATGTCTATGATCTCAGATCGTAAGAGATCCGAGGCTGCAATGTTTGCCTCTTTGATCGTCCCCTTCAGGTCAGTTACCAGGCATCCGTCGGGCATAAAGTTAAATAACTTCAGATAGTGCTGGCGCTCAGCCTCAACAGCGAGATGGGATGACTGTAGATTGTCATCCTGCTGGCATTGCTCCTTCTGAGCTATGTCCATCTCTTCCAGGGCATTGGAAAGCTCCTTCATAGCGGCTGCCAAAGCATCCTTGGGGTCCAGGGTGCTCTTCATCAGATCATCGATCCTGAGCTGCAGATCTGTGATCTTGGAATGAAGATCGTTTAATTTCATGCCACCCTTATCCTTCCTCTGTCAACGAGAGAAATCAGCCTCTAGCCACCCAAGGCTGCTTAAAAGGACTTTTATACAATATTAGTATTTTCCTATTTAAGCCCTGGCAAGTTTCAGAGTTCGGAAAAAAGTGCTGCGAAGATGCTGCAAATGCTTTCACTCCCTGCGGCATTGCCCTCGTGGTCAGCGCGGTGGAAAGCAATTTCCGATCATAGGATATAATATTACGGTTATAATAGTTTTCCAGCTAGACATTAACATTCCATTTGAGCCAGTAATTTCCCAAGGCATCCATCATCTCTCGGAACATATCCGAGCCCATTGGCTTTACCAGATAGCTGTTGGCATAATTGGAGTACGCCTTGGCGATGTCTGCTTTATTCTGGGAAGTGGACAATATCACTACAGGAAGCGCTTTTAGATCCTCAGATCCCTTTATGGCCCTCAAAACGTCATGCCCATCTACCACCGGAAGCCTGAGGTCCAGGAGTATCAGATCCGGCCTGGGGCTATCTTCAGGGTCTGCAAACTTGCCCTTGTGGAAGAGATAATCCAGAGCCTCATCTCCGCAACACAGCCAGTGGATCTCGTGGCTAATCTTTACATCCTCGAAGGCGCGGGTGATGAGCATGGCGTGAGTCTCGTCATCTTCTATGAGCAGTATCACTGCAGGGCGGTCCTTCATGGCAGAGTCCTCTCGCCGAGGGTAGGGTGAAGATCCTCAATCTTCTTATTTAATTTCTGGGAAGTCTCAAACTTTGAGACAAAAGTTACAGGAAATAAGGCGCAATTTTCAGAGGGAGGAACGATTCAGATTGAGTAGGTCATCCCTCCTCATTTTTTTCTTACTTGATTCAACCCTGCCCTTTGAACTTCATCTTCACCTCTGGCTCGCGCCCCAGGTTCCTCAGAGCCTCATTTTTGTTATTCAGGAATCTCTCATTGGAAGGATCAAGCGCATTCGCCTTTTCGAAACTGGAGAGGGCTTCCTGGTAATTATCCTGACCCATCAGAATTTCGCCCTTCTTATTCCAGGCTTGGGCGAGTTTCGGATTGAGCTCTGTAGCCTGCTCCAAAGAGGCTACCGAGTCACTGAGTCTGCCCATGTTTTCCAATACAATTCCCTTGTTGTACCAGACATTGGCATCCTTGGAGTTTATCTCCAAAGACTTGTTCAGAGAGTCCAGGGCGTCTTCATCTTGCTTTAGATAGCCGGAGAGGATGAGGGCGCGATCGTTCCAGGCCTGGGAATTGGAGCCGTCCAGCTTGATCGCCTGGTCAAAGCTATCCAGGGCATCGTTGTACTTTCCCAGTTTGATCTCCAGGTTGGCCTTCGTCATCCAGCGCTGGGCATCGCTGGAGTTTAGTGAAAGGTACTCGGTGATGTCCTGCAGGGCCAGCGAATAGGAGCCGTTGCGATAATCGCTTCCCGTCTGAGCGAGCCAGTAGTTGGCATCCTGGCTCATCGCCGGCATAATGACCGCCAAGGATAAGGCCAGGAGAAGGATGGCAATGTGCTTCATACTTCCTAATGTATTGGAGAAGGTGGATATAGCTTACGGTCGATTATTTATTATGATGATATTCGGACATCAATCCTGTTCTTGCCATCGAATCTGAAAGTCATGGCGTGATGAAAATATGAAACTATATTTTGTTTGAAGAAAAAATGGTGGTCGAACAGTGCCGGGCTAAAATAAGAAAGATGATCCAAGCCTGAGCATTTTTTATGACACGTCCACTTTGGTCTCCAGCTTTGCTGGCGGCATCTTCTTTCGGTCCATGTAGAACAATGTAGCCAGGGCATAGATGTAGGGCAGAGCGATGAGGCTGAGCAGGGCTCCAATCAGAGGAATTGTGGGGAGCACGATGCTTATAACCACGGAGACGATGATTATTATCACCGCGTCGGACACATTTTCCTTGACAAAGTTGTAGCTCGTCTTGAGGGCTTCCATCCCGGATTTGCCGTCGATCATAACCGCTTGGGCTACGAAGTAGAAGACGACGCTCAGGATTATTCCCGGGATTATAAGGAGAATGTATCCTACAACGGTGATTATGCCCGCCAGGATGGACGAGAGGATCAACGGCTCCATCTTGCCTTTGGAGGCTTCCCAAGCCAGGTTAAAATCCGCCTTATTGCCTGCAGATGCCTCTCTGATCATCTCTATGGTCACTCCTTCTGCCATGAAGAACAGGACTATCAATATTATTACGAACAGCAGCAAACCTCCCAGCGCTGAGAACGCCAGAAGACCCCCTCCTCCCAGGATGGCAGCCACTCCCACGAAGCCCGCAAAGAGCACCAATCCCAGAATGAGCGCTGCAATGGGAACCAGCGACGGCACAATCATTATGGGATTTTCCCTGTAGATCTCCAAGGCTTTGGAGAAGATCTCTCCCAAGGTCTTTTTCCCCGGTGCTTTGGCCTGTGCTTCCTCCAGGACGGGCGCTGGAGCCCCAGCAACAGGTTCTGGTAGATTGGAATTTGAGTCCAAGAAGATCACCCTGATTATTTAATTATCTCTCTTCTGAATCTATATCAAATTTTGGTGACTTCGGGAGAGATCTTTACGGCATAGGCTTTTTCATACCCTGGCTTGCCTGATTTTGGGCACTATTTCTTTTTTTCGGACCGTCTGTTTTAATACCTTCCGACTTTGGCCCAGGGCGAGGTCCAGGAGAAGATGAATAAGGTGATAGATGCCCTTAAGGCGGCAGGCGTCAAGGACGAGGCGATTCTGCCTGGCCAGGCCAGCGGAGTAACGAGCTTTCAGTCCAGCAGCAGGGTCTGCAATCCAGTGAACAACACCACAGTATGCGAGAACAACACCCAACGACTCTCAACTCTGGAGAAGACGACGATCATCAGGCTCAAGACCAAGGACGAGTCCATGATAAACAGCGTGTTGAATGCAGCAAAGTCCGCCGGTGCCAGTGCCGGTGTGGAAGGATACGGTCTTAGCGACGCCAGCGTGGCCGAGGCCCAGGCTCGCCAGAAAGCGGTAGAGAATGCCAAAGAGAACGCCATAAGTATGGCAGCCGCGGCAGGAGGGCGATTGGGAGACTTAATGGATATTTCTGATTATTCTCTGCCCATTGTCAGCTCGTCCGACCAGCCAGGCATGGTGGATGTGACCTCCTACGTAGTGGTAACCTATGAGATGGCTATATAGAGCCAGGGGCACGAAAAATTTTTTTCTATGTCCTCTGGTCATTTTAGCATAGTCTTTAAAGCTGTTCAGATTGATTCTATAAAGGGGATTTTATGAAAAGATCGAATATGGTGCTTCTGGGGCTGATGCTGCTGCTGGCCGCAGCCTTTTCTGCATCTGCCGCTGAGAACAATATATCCAAGCTGATGGTGCAGGGCGAGGGCAAGGTCAGCGCCGCTCCGGACATGGTGACAGTTGTGCTGGGCGTGGAGACCCATAACGCCAGCGCCGCTGGTGCGGCTGCGGAAAACGCCCGGCTGATGAACAAAACCATAAATGTCTTGCTTGACGCGAGGATAGCCAAGAAGGATATCCAGACCAGCCGCTACAGCCTGATGACGGCGCCGCAGGAGGAACCAAAGACTGCCAGCGAGAAGCCAAAACCGCCGGAGTTCATCGCCACCAATCAGGTAACAGTGAGGTTGAACGACACCTCTGCTGTGGGCAAGGTCCTGGACGCGGCCACTGCCGCAGGCTCAAACAGCATCCAGGAAGTAACCTTCGACCTCCTCGACCCTCAGCCTGAGAAGGATCAAGCTTTGGCTCTGGCCATCAAGGATGCCAGGCGGAAAGCTGAGGTTGCAGCAAAGATTCTGTTCGCCTGTCCCTCGCCGAAGACCTCCTGGAACTTCCATACCACATAAAGCTCGCACTTGAAGTTCTCCCGCAAGGCCTCCATGAGCTTGTTCTTGGTCAGGCCGTCGTAGTAGATCTCCCGCGTGAAATGGATGCTCTCCAGGTCGCCACCCCGCGGCTCCATCTCGAAGCTCGACTCCTGAAAGAGCAGGTCGTAGCGCATACTCCAGAGGAACTGCTCTTTCTCTTTGAGCGGCATGGCTGAAAGTGCCTTCTTGTGCACCTCGGCCAGCCTGATCCTGCTGAATACCGCTATCATGTCCTCGCGGTTCTTGGGCTGAATAATGCTCACATGCCTGCCGGAGCGGGCTGGATACTCGGCCGCGAGATGAAAGCTGAGGTTCTCGTCCTGAACCTGTTCCTTGAAGAGCCCTTCCTGAGTGAGCCAGGCCTTTATCTTGCCGCTGGTCTCTTCGATCTCCTGGTCTGTCATGGCTATGGTCAATTGGAGCTGGATCTACTCCAGCACCGCGTGCAGCGGAAACTGGTGAGCGCCCAGCTTGCCTTCGTAGTTGGCTGCGGTGATCTTCAGAATGCCGGGCACGCGGCAGGCGGCGTTGATGCCTGCGTTCATGGCCTTCTGGATGGCCTCCCTGTCCAGGCCGTTGATCACAATCTCATAGACGCTTGAGACGTCCTCGGCCAGGGTGCAGACCCCGTCCGCCCGCAGCGATGCGCAGAAGGCGGTATTGGTGGAGGCCTTGAGGAACTTGTACCTGGAGCCCACCTTGGAACCGCTGGAAACGACGCCTCCCGGGAAGGGGGTTATGGAGCCCTTGAGCTTGCCGATGGCGTTTACTGCCGCTTCGGCGGCGGTCAGAGCGGCCATCTGATTTTGGCCCAGGATCAGGAAGTTGCCGCCGGCGATCCCGTCCACAGCTCCGAAGCTCTGCTCGATGACGAACTCGCCAGACATGAGGGGTATCTTCCAGACGTTTCGGCCGTACAGCTCAGCCTGCTTCTGGTAGCCGTCGCCAAAGAAGCTCAGCTTCTTGCCGGTGTCGAACTGCTTCTCCGCTTCCGGCAGGCCGCTCCAGGCGGCCGTGGTCGGGGCCGTCAACACACCCTGGCCCAGCCGGAAGAGCAGGGATGTCTCCAGGTTCTTGTAGCCCATGTTGCAGATCAGGATGTTAACCCCCGGCCTTCCGTCCGGAGTCTCGTCTCCGCCCACCACACACTCTATTCCTGCCTCGGCCGGACATCCGATGACGGACGTCCCAAAACCCGTGGCTTCGCGCGCCGCCTCCAGAGCCCAGCGCTCCGTTACAGCGGTTATCAGCACCCTTGCCACCTTTATGGGAAAACCTTCCGCAAAGGTGTCGTCTATCTGTACACCATTGATCTCCATAACATCCCTCTACTTCGGATTGTAGACTGCCAGCTCAAATCCCTTGCTCTCACTCCCTTGCCCTTCGGAAAGAGATAGGGCAGCCGCTGCGCAAACGGGCCTCTGGAAGGACAGATCATAGGCCGCCCGAGCGATCTCGCCTGAGCTTATGCCGCCCATGCTGAGGGGCTCGAACTCCGTCTTCTCGTAGGTAGCCACCATGAATGCGTCGCCATCCCCAAGATGGAACTCCTTGGCCCTGAACTCCTCTCTCTTGGCTATTCCCAGCCAGGCCTTCTCTCCTCTCACAGCTCCCGCCAGCCGGGGCGTGTCCAGCTCGTCTCTCTCGTAGCCAAAGGCCACCAGACTAAGGGCGATGGCCGGCAAAGGTCGCAGCCCATCCTCGATCTTCTCCAGGATCATGTCTGCTTGCGTGCCGTTGGCGACGACGGCAACATTGTCGAGGACGCGGATGCAGTTGTAGGCAATGTAGGGATTCTTCGCCAGGTCCGCTGGATCCGAAGGCGAGACGAGGATGCCCTTGCCCCGGATCTCCGCTCTTCGGTTGGGAAAAGAGCGGGAGGAGACCCGGTAGGCCACAAAGCTCCTCCCCAAACTTTTGCCTACTACTACTATCCGGCCAACGTACATACCTAGTCCGCCAGCTTGTACTTGGCTATGTTCGCGTCCGCCATGGCCTGAATCTGCTTCAAGATATCTGCACCCTCAGGTCTCTTGAAGAGATGCCTGTATCTGCCCTGGCTCTTGAGGTACTCTTCCACGGGCTTCGCACGGCGCACCTTCTTCACGCCGACCAGCTCTCCATTGACCCACTCCGCGAGGGGCCACAGGCCAGTTTCCACAGCGAGGCGCGCCACCTCAATCATGGTTCCGGCGTCGAAGGTCCAGCCGGTGATGCAGGGCGCGTTTACCTGAATGTAGGATGGCCCATTGACCCGCAGAGCAGCCTTCACCTTCCTTCTCAGGTCCACAGGGTAGGCTACCGAGGCCGTGGCCACGTAGGGCACCTTGTGGGCCATGGCTATGGCGGGCATATCCTTCTTGGGCCGGGGGTTGCCCAGGGATTTGGAGCCGGACGGGGTGGTGGTAGTTTGCGCGCAGAAGGGCGTGGAGCCGCTGCGCTGCACACCGGTGTTCATGTAGGCCTCGTTGTCGTAGCAGACGTAGAGAATCTTATGGCCGCGCTCGAACATGCCGGAGTTGGAGCCCATGCCGATGTCGAAGGTGCTGCCGTCACCGCCGATCACTACCACGTTCGTATCTTTACACTTTCTCTTCAGCATCACCTCCACACCCGAGGCTACGGCGGCGGCGTTCTCGAATAAGGAGTGAATCCAGGGAACACACCAGGCGCTCTCCGGGAAGGGCGTGGTGGTGACCTCCAGACAGCTGGTGGGCGAGACCACGATGGTGTTCGGTCCCGCGGCATCCAGGACGAGCTTGATGGTAGTGGGCATGGCGCATCCCGCACAGGCCCTGTGCCCTGGGGCGAGCAAAGATTTTTCCATTCTCTTCACCTCCTAAAGGATCTCCATTCTTAGATCCAGGAACTCAAACTCGGATTCTATCTTTTTGCGGGCAGCGTCGGCCTTCTCCACGATCTTCCTTATGTCCTTGATGGTGATGTCGCGGCCGCCAAGGCCGGCCGTGAAGCCGATGATCGGCGTGCGGATGCTGCTGTTGTATAAGGCCGCCTTCAGGTCCGTGAGCAGCCCGGCCTCGCCCCCGATGGCCACATCCTTTTCCAGCACGGCGATGACGCTGGCATCTTTCAGAGTCTTGCGAAGGGCCTGGACCGGGAACGGCCTGTAGGACCTGACCTTGACCAACCCTACCTTCTTGCCCTCGGCTCGCTTGGCATCTATAGCGTCCTTGATGGTTCCAATCACCGAGCCCATGGTTACTATTACTATCTCCGCATCCTCCGCACGGTAGCTGTCCACCAGCCCTCCGTAGTATCTTCCGAAGGTCTCCTCGAACTCCTTGGCGACCTTCTCGATCGTCCCAAGGGCTTTTTGCTGGGCCTCGAACTGCAGGTATCGAAACTCCGTGTAGGTGGTGGGGTCGGCGAAGGCTCCGAAGGTCTTGGGATCGCTTGGATCCAGGATGTTCTCAGGCTGGAAGGGAGGCAGGAACTCCCTGGACAGCTCTTTGTCCAGGAGCTCCACCGGCTCATAGACGTGCGTCAGGATGTAGCCATCCATGCAGACCATGATGGGCGTCCTTATTGCAGGATCCTCGGCAATCTTGTAGGCCTGGAGCGTCGCATCCACCGCCTCCTGTACATCCTCCACATAGATCTGCAGCCATCCCACATCGCGGGCACCGATGGAGTCCTGCTGGTCATTCCAGATGTTCAGCGGGGCGCTGAGGGCGCGGTTGGCGACGTTCATGACGATGGGCAGGCGCATGCCGGAAACATTGTACAGCACCTCGTACATCAGGGCCAGCCCCTGGCTGGTGGTCGAGGAGTAGCTTCTGGCACCGGCAGCGCTGGCGCCGACTAAAACGGACAAGGCTGAGAACTCAGAGTCAACGGTCAAAAATTCGCTGTCAAGCTCGCCATCGGCCACCATCTGCGAGAGGTGCTCCACAATGTGAGTCTGAGGCGTTATGGGATAGGCGGAGATCACATCCGGTAAGCAGCACATAACCGCATGGGCCACGGCGTAGGAGCCTTCGACCACTTTCATGTTGGCGGATCTTGCGGGCTTATCGGCATAAGCTTGAGATGACATTTTTTGGCTCATCACTTCTCCTCCAGGAACATCTCTATCGCCTTGCGCGGGCACTCGTGAGCACACACGCTGCAGCCCTTGCAGTAGTTCAGGTCAGGAACAAAGAGGATATCATCCTTGGGCAAAGAGCTGATCTGATCTGGTTTGTATCCATATTTGAGCAGAGCGTCGACATCTTTGCTGGAGACCTGGTGGATGCAGCCCTCGGGGCAAAAGATCTCACAGAGGTTGCATTTGATGCATTCCTTATGGTCGACCACGGGAACGAATGTCCGCCAGGCACCGGTTTTAGTGATCTGGGTGCTGCACGGATCTACCAGTTTGCCTGCTTTTATCTCCATCAAGAAACCCTCTCATAGGCAGTTTTAATGGCGAGCAGGTTATTTTTGCCCAGCTCACCCTTGAAGCGATCGGAGATGGCAGTGTTCAGGCTCTCCAGGGCGATCTCTTTGGTCGCACCAGAAAATGCTCCCAGCATGGTGGTATTTACAATGGGCCTTCCCAGGACCTCCATGGCGATCTTGGTGGCGTCGATGGTGATCACCTCTGCCTTGGTGCTGAGCTTGAGCTTCTCCTTCGGTCGGTCGGTGTTTATTATTATCTTGCCATCGGGTTTGAGCCCGCTGGCCACGTTGACCACGTCCAGCAATGTGACGTCCTGCACAATGACGTAATCGGGCTCGTAGATCTGGCTTCTTATCCGTATGGGCTGGTCGGCGATTCTGGCAAAGGCCATGACCGGCGCTCCTCTGCGTTCCACACCGAAGGCCGGAAATGCCTGAGAGAACCTCTTATCCTCAAAAGCCGCAACGGCTATTATCTCGGCCGCAGTGACGGATCCCTGACCTCCACGACCGTGTAAGCGTATTTCCTTCAAGGGCTGACCTCCTATCTTGGCGAGCTTATCTCCTCTTCTCCGCGAAAAAGTGATGAGTAAATATATCTCTTTCGGAGCCGCGGCAAGTTCTTATGTAAGATGTTCTGCATTAATTGAGTTCATGTGCCTGGTAAAAGACCCTGGCACATGAAGGATAGTCTATGGACAAGAACGAAATACTCTTTGCGGTCCGGGAAGCAAAAAAAACTCTCGGGGCCGGTGCAGACTTTCGTGTTGCAGACGCGCTTGCGGTCTTAGAGGGGATCGCGTCCTTCCTGGACAAGGAAGCCATCATCAGGATGAAGTGCAAAAGCTGTGACAATTATGCATCCGCCTCTTTTCCCCTCACCAACGATTTCTGGGCGGTGGATGGCAGCGAGCACTGTCATGCCAAGGAGGCATCTTTAAAGAATCTCACCGCTTTGAAGCTGGCAGGCTGCCCTCTATACTCCCGGAAGGCTCAGGAGGAGCTGGAGGCTCTGGGGAAGGCCATACTGGAAGAGGATCTCCGGCCGGCTTTTTTTGAGAGGAAGCTCTATGACCGGAGCAAGTTTGCCAGCTACAGCGTAGCTTTCCGGCTGCAGCCTGGAAAGGGAAATGTCTGCATCGAGTTTGGCCACATGACCGATGAAGGCTTCGCATGCTGTGATCTCAAGCTCTATCTCTTGAAGAGATTGGACCCTGGATTTGGCGCGGAAGCTTCCCGGAAGATCGCTCTGGCCATGAAGAGCGGTCCCGTTCTGTTGGTAAATGCCGGCCTGCAGACCAGAAGGCTGCTGGACATAGACTATGTGCTGGAATGGATTGCTAAAAAGCGAAAGATGGATATAGTATATCTCTAGCTCTATTTCAGCTTTAGCTGATAATTGATAATTAAAGGATGTTTTCAACGATGGCGCAACCGTTAGTGCCAGATACCAGTGTGGTTATAGACGGCAGGGTTTCTGCCAAGATCAAAGCAGGTGAGCTCCAGGGCCGGAGAATCGTCGTGCCGGAAGCGGTAGTAGCGGAGCTGGAGGCCCAGGCCAACCACGGGCGAGATATCGGCTTAAGAGGACTGGAAGAGCTGAGAAGGCTCTCCGAGCTGGCCAAGGCAGGCAAGATTGAGCTGGAGTATGTGGGTATTCGGCCCAACCTGGACCAGATCAAGCTCGCCGGCGGAGGGGAGATTGACGCCATGATCCGGGATGTCGCCCTCGAGCTGGGGGCGTCCTTCCTGACCAGCGACCACGTTCAGTTCAGAGTGGCGGAGGCCATGGGCCTAGACGTGGAGTACGTCCGCCCGCAGCGCGAGGCCATCAAGCCCTTGTCTTTAGATAAGTACTTCACCGAAGATACGCTCTCCGTGCACCTCAAGGAGAGCGCAGTGCCCATGGCCAAGCGCGGCAAGGTGGGCGATTTCAGTCTGGTTCGTCTGAGCGAGCGGCCTCTTTCTGAGAGGGAACTGCGGGATCTCTCTCGGGAGATCTACGAGCGAGCCAAGGCGGACCCGGAAGGCTACGTGGAGATGGAGAAGATGGGTGCTTCCATAATCCAGCTCGGGCCTATGAGGATCGCCATAGCCAAGCCTCCTTTCTCCGATGGGCTGGAGATAACTGCGGTAAGACCCGTGGCCAAGGTGAGCTTTGACTCCTATCGGCACAGCACAGAGCTGAAGGCGAGGCTCAAAGAGAGCCAGAGGGGAATTCTCATCGCCGGGCCTCCGGGCTCAGGCAAGTCCACTTTTGCGGCAGGCGTGGCCGAGTATCTGCTGAAGTGCAACTTCGTGGTCAAGACCCTGGAATCACCACGCGATCTGCAGGTCCCTGCGGAGATAACCCAGTACGGCCCCCTGGAGGGGAGCATGGAGGCCTCAGCGGATATACTGCTGCTGGTCAGACCGGACTACACCATCTACGATGAAGTCCGCAAGACTCGCGACTTCCGGGTCTTCGCCGATATGCGCCTAGCTGGGGTGGGCATGATCGGAGTGGTGCATGCCAACAAGCCCATCGATGCGCTGCAGCGGCTCTTGGGCAGGGTCGACCTGGGCATGATACCGCAGGTGGTGGACACCGTGGTCTTCATCGAGAAGGGCGAGGTTACCAAAGTACTGGACGTGGAGTTCGTGGTCAAGGTTCCTTCGGGGATGGTGGAGGCGGATCTGGCCCGGCCGGTGATCGTGGTCAAGGACTTCGAGACCGGCATGCCGGAGTATGAGATGTACACTTACGGCGAGGAGATCGTGGTAATGCCTGTTTGCAAGGAGGGCAAGAAGCCGTCCTGGACGCTTGCCTCGCGAGAGATCGAGAAGGAGATCTCCCATCATGTGCGCGGGCCTTTCCAGGTGGAAATGCTCACCGACTCATCCGCCGTGATCCGCGTTCCTCAGGACGAGGCGGCGAAGGTGATAGGCAAGGCCGGCAAGAACATAGACCAGATCGAGAAGACTCTGGGAATGCACATCGATGTTCGCGCCAAGGATGAGCCCGCCCTTTCCGCTCCGCGGGTGGAGGAGACGGCCAAGCATCTCATTATCTGGCTGGAAGACCTTGCTGGCGAGTCCGTGGAGGTCTATGTGGGCGAGGAGCCGATATTCACCGCCACCGTGGGTCGTCGAGGCGACATTCGGGTCGCCAAGTCCTCGGAGATGGCCAAGTGCGTTCTCAAACGGCTGAAGAATGGAGAAAAGGTCGAGGTGCAGAGAGCGCATTCGGACTGATCCCTTTTCTTTCTCGCTTCATTGCTTTTTGTTTTTTTTAAACTCCCAGGGCCAGACGAAGGGTATTTCGAACGGCAGGAGCGAGCCCCAGAGTTATCAGAGTCAGCTTAGTGAGATTGCAAAGAGACGGGTCCTCCAGGGATCGATCTATCATGCTCAGCACTGGTAATAGTATCAATAGCTTTAATGGAAACATTATTGCTGCCGTGCCTGTGAGGTCTATAAGAAAAGTGGGGACTACATGCTTTTCGTAGTATGCGAACCAATCCACGCCAAGGTAAGTTGAGCTGGCATCCAGCAGGTGGGCGTAGATGATCATCAGGTTTAATCTGTCGTCCAGAAACTGCAGCCAGGGCAGGGCGTGTCTGAGAAAGAGGATGCCCACGGTAAAGGTCGATCCTAGGAGGAGGACCGCGGCTATGACCCAGGCGTTTCTGAATCCGACGGCGAAAAGGGCGGCCAGGTCAAGAGCGGTCCAGGCCAGGCCGATGGCCGCATAGCCCCTGTAAAACTCCTTACCCAGAATCTTTCTGGTTAGGAGAAGACAGGTGGCTGTGATCAGAAAGACCAAAAAGAAGATAAGGGGCGTTATGAGCAAGTATTTCCATGGCGGCGAAACAAGCTCGGCATCTTCAATCACTCTGAGGCTCGAACCCGCCAGGATGAAGGGAAGGGTATAAACTATCAGCCTCTCATCCATCTTCAGCTCCCAGCGACGAAACAGCCTCATCAGGCCGAGGATGGCCAGGCCCAGGATTATCGCCCAGGTGGCGGTATCTATGGGATTGTAGCTGGTATCGTAGATTATGGGATCGATGTAGTACCTATGGATCCATGCGATTAGGTCGTTCACCAGGATTAGCTTGAACGGTCTCGTATTTCTAGCGTTCGTATGCTTTTTGCTTTCTCTATTCTTGGAAATGGCAGAAAGCATCGGCGGAAAGTATTTATAGCGTCGATGTAAAGAAGATCATGTCCGTTTCTGATTTTAGTTGAGGTAATTAGATGGTCGAGGTGTTCAAAGGTACAACTACGGTAGGTCTACTCTGCGATGGAGGTGTGGTCCTTGCATCGGAGAGCCGTGCTACCATGGGCAGCTTCATAGCCAGCAGCACAGCCAAGAAGATCTACCAGGTCGACGATCTGGTGGGTCTGACTACCGCTGGCGTGGTGGGAGATGCTCAGTCGCTGGTCCGGATGGTTCAGGTCGAAGCAAGGCTTTACAGGATGCAGAGGGGCGAGCCCATGACCATCAAGGCTATCACTTCCATGCTGTCCAATATCCTCTCTTCTCGAAGGTATTATCCTTTCATGGTTCAGCTCATCATGGGCGGCGTGGACAGGTATGGCCCCAAGATCTATTCTCTGGATGCGCTGGGCGGGCAGATTGAGGAGAGGAGGATCGTATCCACCGGTTCCGGCTCTCCCATAGCCTATGGCGTCCTAGAAGCCATGTACAAGCCGGGCTTGAGCATGCGGGATGGAACCGTGCTCGCTGCCAGGGCAATTCATAACGCCATGAAGCGAGATTCCGCTTCGGGCGATAAGATCGAGCTCGTCAGGATTACTGATAAATACGAGGAGGTAGGCGAGCAAGAGTTCCAGGAGATCATGTTGCTCCTCTAACCTTTTTTGGATGTGTTCCCTTGTCGGTAGAAGAAGTACTTTTTGAGCTCAAACGAAAGGTGCAGAGCAAGCTGCCCCCGGACATCAATGTCACGGGGCTGGAGTTCGAAGGCCCGGAGCTGGTCATTTACACTGACGACCCGAAAAGGCTGGCAGACGACGGTGAGATCATTCGCAACCTGGCCAAGGAGCTGCGCAAGCGGGTTGTGGTCCGGCCGGATCTGAAGGTCCTGGCCGAGCCCGAGGTTGCCATAACCAAGATCCAGGAGGTTGTGCCCAAAGAGGCGGTTCTCACCAACTACCACTTCGATGGCGAGACCGGCGAGGTCCAGATCGAGGCGGAGAAGCCAGGCCTGGTCATTGGTCGGCACGGAGCTACGCTCCGCGAGATAACCAAGCTTATCGGCTGGACTCCGAAGGTGGTCAGAACTCCGCCCGTGCGGTCTTCGACCATCGCCAACATCAAGGATTATCTGCGCAGTGTTCAGTCCGAGAGGAAGAACATCTTGCGCACTGTGGGCCGGAAGATCCACAGGGACATCGCTTCCAAGGATCAGTGGGTCAGGATCACAACTTTGGGCGGCTGCCGCGAGGTGGGCAGGAGCTGCATGCTTCTTTCCACTCCAGAGTCCAGGATCATCATCGACTGCGGCATAAACGTGGGGTCGGACGATTCCGCAACGCCTTTCCTTTATGTGCCCGAGGTCTATCCGCTCAATCAAATAGATGCCGTGGTCTTAACGCACGCTCACCTGGACCATGCCGGCCTGGTCCCTATGCTCTACAAATACGGCTACGATGGGCCCATCTACTGCACTCCGCCCACCAGGGATCTGTTTGTGCTGCTGCAGCTGGATTACATCGAGGTGGCTGGCCGTGAGGGCAAGCGGCTTCCCTACGACTCCGCCATGATCCGTGAGGCTCTCAAGCATACCATCACCCTCAACTACGGAGATGTCACTGACATCGCCCCCGACACCAAGCTTACCATGCATAACGCCGGGCATATCCTGGGCTCCTCCATCGCTCACTTCCACATCGGAGACGGCCTCTATAATGTGGCCTTCACCGGCGACTTCAAGTTCGAGAGGACGAGGCTCTTTGATCCCGCGGTCTGCAACTTCCCGCGATTGGAGACCCTGGTGACAGAGGCCACCTATGGAGGAGCCAACAGCCTTCAGCCCTCCCGGAAGGAGGCCGAAATCAACCTGATCAAAGTCGTCAAGGATACCGTCAAGCGGGGCGGCAAGGTCATCATTCCCGCCTTCTCCGTGGGCCGCAGCCAGGAGGTCATGGTGGTCCTGGAGGAGGCCATCAGAAAGAAGGTCATAGAGGAAGTGCCGGTCTACCTGGATGGCATGATCTATGAGGCCACGGCGATCCACACCACTTACCCTGAGTATCTGAACAACGATCTGAGGGATCTGATATTCCATAAGGGAATCAATCCCTTCCTGGCCCAGTGCTTTGTGCAGGTGGAGACGCCCAAGCAAAGGACGGAGATCATCGAAGGGACGCCGTGCGTGATCCTGGCGACCAGCGGCATGCTCAACGGAGGGCCGGTCATTGAGTATCTCAAGCGCCTGGGGCCGGACGAGAGAAATACGCTGGTAATAGTAGGATACCAGGCAGAGGGGACCCTGGGGCGGCGCATCCAGAAGGGCTGGAAGGAGCTGCCTCTCTCTGTGGAGGGCAAGACCCAGACGGTGAAGATAAACTTGGAGGTAACGACGGTGGATGGTTTCTCCGGCCACTCCGACCGCCAGCAGCTCATGGAATACATGCGCAGGATCTATCCCAAGCCCGGAAAGGTTCTGACGAACCACGGCGACGAGGGCAACTGCCTCGATCTGGCCAGCTCCATCTACAAGAGATACAGAATCCCCACCATGGCGCCTATGAATCTGGAGACGGTCAGGCTGATTTGAGGCAATATACCGAAAACATGTGAGGTTCTTTGTGACGGGAAAGAGAACTCGGATCATCAACGATCCCTCGGATCTGGTCCCTTTGCTCCAGGCCTTCGGCTCCAATGTTCACAAAAAGGTCTTTGACGAGCTCTGCAAGGACTGGCATACCGAGCGAGAGCTCGCTCTGCTTATCGGGGACGAGAGCAGCGTGCATCGCAGCGTGACACTGCTTCGCAAGAGCGGCCTCATCGAGACCAAATGGAGAGTGCCGGAGCCTGGGGCCAGCCCTGAGAAGGAGTATCACTCCACCTACTCCCGTGTTCAGGCCAACTTCGGGGCTTCCATGGAAGATCTGAGCGAGCTCATCAGCCTCACCTTCATGTCCGACGAGGATCTGCGGTCGGTGACCGAGAAGCTGCAGAAGATGGTCGGTGGCGGCAACAACTCCCTGTCCAACCTCTCCCGGGAGATGGGATTGAGCCAGATATTCATCCGCGGTGCGGCTAAGAGGGCGGAGAGGCTGGCGGTGAGGGGCCAGCGCATCGAGCCTTATGAAGAGGATCTCTGATGGCCAATATCCTGCAGAGCAAGCGAGAAAGCTCGCGTTTCCAAATACTTGTCGAGATCGCAGCCCATCAGCCCAACCTGCGCCAGAAGGAGGTGGCGGAGCGGCTAGGCGTTACACCCCAGGCGGTTTCAGAATACATCAAAGAGCTGGTGGCGGACGGGCTGGTCACGACGGATGGGCGAATGCGCTACAGCATCACCAAGGAGGGCGTGGAGTGGCTGCTAGAGAGCGCTGCCGAGCTGAAGCGCTATGCCCGTGTGGTCATGGAGGAGATCATCAGCCACGTCTCCGTCTGGACGGCCCTGGCGGAGTTGGATCTGGCCGAAGGCGAGCGCGTCTCCCTGGAGATGCGCAGCGGCCTCCTGTATGCCAACAAGAAAGAGGGCATTGAGGCCAGCGGAGTAGTTATCGGCGAGACCAAATCCGGAGAAGACGTGGGCGTGTCTGACCTGCGGGGGCTGATCAGCCTGGAGGAGGGGCGGATCACGGTCTGCAAGGTGCCGCGGGTGCAGCTTGGCGGTTCGAGAAAGGTGGACTTGCAGCTCCTGGAAAAGCAGCTCTCCAAAGAGAAGATGGTGGGGTGTCTTGGCATCGAGGCCCTGGTGGCGCTGCGAAAAGTGGGGCGCGAGCCGGATGTGATCTTCGGGGCCAAGGAGTCGGCAGTAGAGGCTGCCTACCACGGCATCAGCTCTCTGGTGGTCAGCGTGGATGAGCAGATTCCAAGCCTCCTCAACCGCCTGGAATCGGAAGGCCTGAAATACGAGCTGATCGACCTCACTTTAGGATGACTTTTCAGGTTCTGGCTCAGGCGGACAGGTCCCGCATACTACTATTACCTCAGAGCGGAGATAAGACTCTCTTTGAGGGCCATCTGCGGCTGAAAGAGATGCCCCAGGGGCCGAGGGTCTTCAAGTTTCTGGTAAAAAAGGACACAGAGAAGTATCTCCCGCCTGAGGATGCATTGAAGCTCTTGCGAAAGGCGAGCGCCATTTACCTGGCGCGCGGCGATCCCGCTCTGGAGAAGAAGTTCATTGAGCTCCTGGATGCCTACCAGCTGGACTACAGGTTCGTTCAGGTCTGCAACCACTGCTTGGGCGAGAGAAGGGCGACTTACGTGGGCAAGGACGCCATCGCCTACAAGGGCGCGCGCATCTGCGAAAACTGCGCTGCGGCGGAGCTCTTGCGCGAGGCGGATTTCCGCGGTTTAGGACGCGCTGCCAAATCGCATCTGGCTCGCATCTTGAAGAAGAGGCGCAACCTGGATGACGTGGTGGGACTCTTATCCTTGCAGAGGCTGGAGCCCGACCTCACCAGGTTCGACACCATCCCCGCCAGCCGGGAGGAGTCCACTTTGCATCTGGAGTCCATCGAACTCCCTTTGCCGCTCATGGAGATGCTGCGCCGCAGGTTGACCAAACTTTTGCCCGTACAGTCCAGGTCGGTGCAGGCAGGGCTCCTGGAGGGCAGAAACCAGCTCGTAGTATCCGCCACGGCCACGGGAAAGAGCCTGATAGGCGAGATGGCTGGCGTCAAGAATCTGCTGGAAGGCAAGGGCAAGCTGCTGTTTCTGGTTCCCTTGGTTGCCCTGGCCAACCAGAAGTTCGACCAGCTCTCCGCCTACAGCGAATTGGGCTTTCAGACCTCCATCCGCGTGGGTGTGAGCCGCATCCGCCTGGGTAAAGCCCGCAAGATCCCGCAGAGCCTGAACGCCGACATCATCGCCGGGACCTACGAGGGCATCGACCAGGTGATGCGCACCAAGAAGAGCCTGGGCAAGGTTGGAACGGTGGTCATCGACGAAGTCCACATGCTGGAGGATGCGGAGCGCGGTCACCGGCTGGCGGGCATGATCGCCAGGCTGAAGCTGGCTGCGCCCCAGGCGCAGTTCATCTTTTTGTCAGCCACTGTGGGCAATCCGGCGGCGCTGGCGAAGAGGCTGGGCGCAACGCTGGTCGAATACGAGGTGCGGCCCGTGCCCATCGAGCGCCACCTCATATTTTCCTCAGGACCGGAAAAGCGCAAGCTTCTGCTGGAGTTATCCAAAGAGGCGCAAACGCTGACCTCGTCCACCGGCTACCGCGGCCAGACCATCATCTTCACCAACTCCCGCAAGAACTGCTACGCTTTGGCCGACGCCATTCCCGGCGCTGCCGCCTACCACGCCGGCCTGCAGTACCCGGAGCGAAAACGGATCGAGGAGCTCTTCGGCGAGGGAAAGATCCACACCGTGGTGACCACAGCCGCTTTAGCCGCGGGCGTGGACTTTCCGGCGTCGCAGGTGGTCTTCGAGTCCCTGGCCATGGGCATCGAGTGGCTGAATGTGCATGAGTTCAACCAGATGCTGGGCCGCGCCGGGAGGCCGGGCTACCACGACCTGGGCCTGGTCTACATTCTGGCCGAGCCGGGGCGCAAGTTCTCCTCGGCGCGGGGCGAGTCGGAAGATGAGGTGGCCCTGGCGCTCCTGCACGGTCGGATGGAGGACGTGGCCCCGGAGTTCGATGAGGCGCAGCAGCTGGAAGAGGTCCTGGCCAATGCCGTGGCCGCGCGTTCGCGCCAGGAGCTGGAAAGGCTGCACGACCTGACCCTGGGGATGGATGACCTGGACAGCTCGCTGCAAGCTCTGGCCAAGGCTGGGCTCATCAAGGGCATCGAGCCCACGCGCCTGGGGGCCGCAGCGGCGGCGCACTTCCTGGCGCCCGATGAGGTGGCGCTGATCGCCAAGGAGCTGCAGAAGGGCAGATCTCCGCTGGAGGTGGCGGTGGCCCTGGAGAGCTTCGAGGATCTTTACCTGAAGTTTGCAGAGCGCATCTCCATGAAGCTGCGGATGCAGATCTCGCAGCGGGCGCTGCACGGCTCCTTCCTGGATCTCTTGAGCAGTGCCGACCTGAACGAGCTGGAGAACAAGATCCAGAGGTACTGCCTGGACTTCTCGCGGGACTTTTTGCGCTGCACCTGCCAGGGAGCCCCCTACTGCGGCTGCCCGCAGAGGAATATCTCGCTGCGCATCCTGGAGCTGCGGGCGGAAGGCAAGAGTCCAAGCCAGATCATCGACGAGTTCTCCGACAAGTACGGCATGTACGCCTACCAGGGCGACCTGATCAACTGGCTGGACCAGATCGTCCGGTATCTGGAGGCCATCGAGGCGGTGGCGAAGGTGCTGGGCAGGACGGAGGCGGCGAAGGAGGCGGGGGAGAGGAAGAGGAGGGTGGAGGGGGAATAATTAAATATCCATCCTAAAAGAAAGAATTAAATATACTTCAGACAGGGGTATTGAAATGGAATGATTGGAGGAGAGCCAACCCTGGAGTAAAGCCGGATCTCAGCAGTGCCAATCTAAGCGGAATCCCTTTGTCAATCCCAAACCTTAGAAACGTTGACTTTGACGATGTCTCTTTGCGAGAATTGGGAGATCTATCCCTTGGTGAGATTTCGGGGACGAATTTTAGGAGGATAGACCTTCGATGGGCAAATCTTAGTGATACAAACCTTGAGGAGGCAGATCTCAGAGGGCAATATCTAAGAGGAACAAAGCTCAATGGATCAAATCTTAAGAACGCACGCCTTGAGTATGCTACTTTGATTGATACAGATTGTGATCGAGTTCAACTCACTGGGTGTCGCATTTACGGAATTTCTGTATGGAGTTTAAAAGGCGTGCCGTTAGACCAATCTAATTTAATAATAACACGGGAAGGTGAATCAAAGATTACTGCAGACAATCTTGAGGTCGCCCAATTTATCTACTTGATACTTAATCATAAAAAACTTCGCGATGTTATTAATTCAGTCATGAAAAAAGGTGTCCTTCTCCTCGGGCGCTTTGAGAATGAAGGTCATGAAGTCTTACAACTAATTGCTGCAAAATTAAGAGAAATGAATTATTTACCTATTATATTTGATTTTGGCCGGCCTGAAGGAAAGACCTTCACGGACACTGTAAAGACATTAGCTGGTTTGTCTAGGTTTGTCATTGTTGATCTTAGCGGACCATCTGTGCCTCAGGAGCTAGGCGCAATAATGGATTTTAAAGTCCCCATCGCGCCGATCATTGAGGATAGTAGGAAACCATATTCAATATTCAGGGATTTCTATGTAAATGATTGGGTTCTGCCAATAGTCAAGTTTGCGAGCAAAGAACAATTGATTGAATTTTTGCCCTCAAAGATTATCATACCCTTGGAAGAGAAATGTAAGAAAGGACAAGAAAAATTAGATCAATGCTTTAATCCATTAGGGTGAGTTCATCTTGTGAAATCCATTCTTTTCCCTGCCCGTGATTGGCTTGGCCTTTAGCATGCCTTATGCTGGATGGATCGAGAATATCGAGAGGATCTCATTGAGGGTTATCGAAGGCGGTATCACCTTGCCCGCTACGCAGAAGGTGCCCAGCAACAAAGACCCGCCCCTCTTGTTGCCGCCCTCCTGCGCGCGCGAGCGGACCCGCTCGGGCGTGCGTGTGGGACCGCATCAGGCAGTTGGACGCTAGGCGGAGCGAAAGAATCAAGGCGATCGAATTGATATAGGATTTGGCCAATTTCTGTTCAACGTATGGCTTCAGGAAAAAGCTATAATCTTGGCGCATGCATAGCATCTTGGCATAAACAGACATGGCTCGTATACCTATTGACTTGGATAAAATAGCAGATTTTTGCCGCAGGCATCATATCCGCCGCCTGTCTCTCTTCGGGTCGGTATTGAGAGACGACTTCGGGCCGGATAGCGATGTCGATGTGCTTGTGGAGTTCGAGCCCGGCCATACTCCGGGACTGGCTTTTTTCTCGATGGAAGAAGAGCTGTCTCAAATTATCGGGAGAAAGGTGGATCTTAACACCTCCGGATTCTTGAGCCCCTACTTCAGGGATAAAATCGAGAGAGAATCGGAAGTGCAATATGTCACGGCGTGATTCAGAGATTCCCCTGCATCAAATGCTCGATCATGCCAGGGAGGCGATAATCCTGTCAAAGGGCGAAAGCCTGGAGGATCTTGCCGATGATCGTGTACTTGGCCTGGCAATAGTCAGGCTTATGGAGATCGTCGGAGAAGCGGCCAATAGGGTTCCAAAGGAGGAACGATCGAAACATCCTGAGATACCTTGGACGCAGATCATCAGCTTGAGAAATCGATTGATCCACGGCTATGACGCCATCGACTATGAAATCCTTTGGCATATCCTAAACCATGACCTGCCGGAGCTTGTTATCTCTTTGGAGAGAACACTAGGCACTGATATTGAGTAAGCTGACGATAGTGAAGAGCATAGCCAAAAGATTGATGAATAGCCAGAATATCGCAAGGGGTGCGAGGCCCCTGGCGCCCCGCATCGCGACAACTCCGTGTGGCCTGGCCCGCCGCCCACACGCGCACGAGCCCGCCCAGGCGTGCTGGAGCGGCGAAGTCTTGACCAAAGATTCATATCCGACCTGCTGCATAATAACCCGTGAGGCAACGTTGGTATGGCGAGGCCAATAGAATTGGGATTGATCCTGGAGGGGGAGGATGCAGAAGAGTTCTTAGAGGATCTCAGGAACCCCAAAAAGCCCACTAAAGAGCAGATGGAGATGTTTCGGGAAGCCATCAGGATCTGCAAAGAGCATCCGGTTTCATGAAGCAGATCCCTCTTGATGAGCTTCATGTGGAATACCTAAGAGAGCGCCACAACCTCTCGGTTTTTCGCTGCAGCAATGATGACTTGAACGATTTCCTGAAGGGAGATGCAAAGCAGTCCCAGGAGGATCTGATAAGCAGAACCTATCCTCGCTATCCTGCCATAAAAATCGCCAGGCTGGCTGTTGACGAGAAATTTGAGGGCGGTGGCATAGGGCGCTTCCTGCTCCTATGGGCCACAGGCAAGGTATACCAGCTATCCAGAGAGGTCGGATGCAGGTACATAACTCTTGACTCAAAAAAAGAATCCGTCGGCTTTTATGAGAAATTCGGGTTTAAAGTGATCAAGAAATATGCAAGCCGCAGCTTCCCGCCCATGTACCTCAATATGTATCCGATAGTTTTGCAGATGCAGCGAGAGAATTCAGAGAAGGATTAGTTCTCCACCAAGTTCCAATCGTCTCATCGAGGTTATCTAAGTCGGTGGCTCCGGCCCGATGGCAGGCCCTCTCGCCTACGATGCCGTATCCAAGAGCTGCCCCCCCGCAGCCCCCCCCACGCGCGCGCGAGCGGGCCCGCCCGGGCGTGCGGGAGCGGCGAAGGCAGCATGGGTGGCTCAGGAGAGGAACAGAAGGGTGAAAGGAGGACTCTCCCCCAAATTAATAACGGACCTTCCCTGGAGTCAATTTAACCGCGAATAATGTCAATAGTAATCAAGGAGAATAATTATAGGAGAGAGGCCGCATCAGAGCATATGCGATTGTGAAGAAGAACTCTGTGACGCGCGCAAATAGAAATCTCGCTGATTGATATAATGCGTAAAGGTCTTGCTTTTCCATCATAGAAATATGCATCAATGCCATGCGATAAACTTATATGGTCTTGCGAACCTAAGACAATATTGCTAGATTAGAGAAATATAGCTGCAAAAGAGCAATGAACGGTATCCAAACGAAAAGGAAACGAGTTGAGCAAAGGCGAAAAAATGAAGCGAAGCAGAGATACCATAATCTCCCAAATTCTGGATATCTGCACCGGTGGGGCAAGCAAAACCAAGATAGTATATCAAGCAAACCTCAACTTCAGAACGGTAATTCCATATATTGAGCTGCTGATGAAGAACGAGCTATTAGAGACCACCCCAGATTCAATTGTCATATATAAAACGACTGCAAAGGGCGCCAAATTACTTAGAGAATTTAAGAGCATACGAAGTTTGTTGCCCGAAGTATACGATATAGCTCAGAGATAGGGTGAAGGGTCGATAAACAGAGTCATCGTTGAATCACGGCATACCTTTTTCCTCACATTATCTAAAATAGAGAGATCCTATACCAAACTTTGAGTTTAAAAAAATTAGAAGGATAGAACGATTCTCTAAAGCGCTACGAAGCCGTTCTCCTCGGCGATCTTCTGGCCTTCAGAACCGGTCATGAAATCTATAAATGCCTTGGCCCCAGGCGTTGCATCGCCAAAGGTGTAGAAGTACAGCTTGCGATTGAGCTCGTAGCTGCCTCCTCTGATGGTCTCCTTCGTAGGTTTTACGCCATCCAGGGTGATCACTCCCACCGAGCCGTCCTCGGCATAACTAAATCCCAAGTATCCTATGGCCTTATCGCTGCCGGTTATGGCAGTTCGCACCTCTGCATTGCTGTTTGCCACAGTGTTCACACCAGGAGTCTCAGCCGCCTTGCTGCCCATGATCTCTTCGTTGAAGGTATCCCTGGTTCCGGAGCCCGCCTCCCTGGCCACCACCAGTATCGGCTCATCCGGGCCGCCCAGGTCCTTCCAGTTATTGATCTCTCCCGAATAGATCTTCTGGACCTGGTCCTTGCCTAGGGACGTCACGCCGGCATTGTAGATCTGCTTGCTCACGGCTATGACTATGCCGTCATATCCGGCTGGATCTACCACGATATCATCTTGCGATAGTGATTTCTCACAATTATGGCCAGCATATTGGTGCCCAATACCAGAGCAATAAGCACCAGAGCCGTGCCCCAGGCCCTGGCCTCGACATCCCATGCTCCCAAGAAATAAATCAGATTCAAGAGGTGATAATCCAGATTGTTCACCGGCTGGAAAACATTTGGTATCACACCGTAGATCATCTGAACCGGCGTGGCGGTGAAGGTCACTGCTGTCCACATTATGGGCGCGGTCTCTCCCGACGCCTTGGCCACTCCCATGATGACGCCAGTGAGGATGCCGGGCATTGCCGAAGGCAGGACGACTCTGCTTATCGTCTGCCACTTCGTTGCCCCCAGAGCCATGCTGCCTTCTCGCAGAGAGTTGGGGACGCTCTTCAGAGCTTCCTGGCTGGTCAGAATTATGGTGGGTATATTTATCAATCCCAGGATTATGGAGCCCGACAGGAGGGAGACCCCAAAAAATGTCACCAGAAAGGCCAGGCCGAAGAGTCCAAAGACCACCGAGGGAACGCCGTTCAGACAGCTCACAGCTATAGTAATCAGGCGGTTGAGCTTCTGATTCCTGGAATATTCATGCAGGTAGATGGCCGCGCCGATGCCCAGCGGAGAGGACACGACCATGGCGCCAAGAACCATCCAAAGTGATCCAATTATTGCCGTGCTGATTCCGCCGGCCTGGCCCAGCCTTCTGTGAGGCGTGGTCAGGAACTCCCAGCTTATGACCCATATTCCTTTATATATTATTATGAAGAGGATGCCGCCCAGGAGAAGAAGCGATAATACGGCCGATAATCGGATAGCCAGGAATACAAGAGCCTCCCTCCCCTTGGCGCTATAGCCGTAGACGATGTTAAGAGCATCCTTGATGTTCAACAGACTGGCCAGAAAGACCAGCAGGGAAAGAATAAAAGTATATCCGAAGGACGCTCCCATTCCCAAAGGCCTCTTGATGACAAATCCCGGGTGAAGAACGTCAGAAAATACCAGGAAAAGAACGGCCAGGCAAAAAATGAGATCCATGGCCAGGATGGGCATAGCCTTCTTCGAAACTGTACTGGCGGTCAAAAAAGATATGAGGATCAGTAAAGGGTTGCCCAGCAGGCAGGCTTCCCAGAGGGGCACCAATCTGCTCAGGTCTGGCTGCAGCACAAGACCTGCCACTGAGGATGCAAATAGAAATGCAGCTATCGCAAAGGATGCAGCCAAGGCTGGCTTAATCTTCAATCAGTATCCTCCGAATTTCTTCCTTATTCGAGCCCTGGTCAGATCTGCAATCAGGCTGAGAAAGGAGACCACGATAAGAAGAATGAATCCCACCGCAAAAAGAACGTGATAATGCATAGATCCCCTGGCCACCTCTCCCATCTCACCGGCTATGACCGAGGTGAAGGTAGCGCCCTGATCAAAGATGTTGTAGAGGGGAGAGGGCAATCGGGCTACATTGCCCACCACCAGGAGCACCGCCATGGTCTCGCCGATTATGCTTCCGATGTTAAGGAGGACGGCCGCAGTTATACCGGACGAGGCTGCCGGTATGGTTACATGCCTCAAGGTCTGCCATTTATTGGCCCCCAGGGCCAGAGAGCCCTCTTTGAATTCACTGGGCACGGCCCTCAAAGCATCCTCGCAGATGGTGGTGAGATAGGGAATGAACATTATGCCCAGCAGTATGGACCCAGCCAGGATCGACCTACCCGTGAGCATATCAAAGCTGTCCTGCAGATAGGACACCAATACGATCACTCCCAAAAATCCGTAGACTATGGAGGGCACGCCTGCCAGCAGCTCGATGGCTGGCTTCAATACCGCCTTGCTCTTCGGACCTGCCAGCTCTGCCAGGTAGATGGCCAGAGGAAATCCGATGATGATATTAATAAAGAGTGCCAGAAGGGTGATAATGAGGGAAGTGACTATCAGGGGCGAAAGGCCGTAGATATCTCCTGTTGGGTGCCATTTCTGGCCCAAAAGCAGCGAAAAGATGCCCAATTCGGCGAACGCTCGAAGGCTTTCG
Source organism: Methanothrix sp. (assembly GCA_026394475.1). Lineage (GTDB taxonomy): Archaea > Halobacteriota > Methanosarcinia > Methanotrichales > Methanotrichaceae > Methanothrix. The sequence continues at coordinate 42,328 of JAPKYD010000108.1, read as the reverse complement.
TTGACGAGAAAGTAGAAGATGAGAAGGGTGATGAAGATGGAGGCGATGGCGGATACCAACAACAACGCCTCTATGAACCACTCTCCATATTTGCGAGGCACCTTCAGCCTTGGCCGATCCATGCATGAGAGGAGAACACATTCGCGGTTAAAGCCCTTGCCTATATGATCTATATAGAGAATTTACCAAATCAGGATTTTATAGAGCGATCTCTTGCAGAAAATCAGGAGCCGATCCGGCTGAGGATCTCCCCTGGCTCGTAGCGTATGCGGATGACGCGGCTTCTGCCCCGCTCGCCTGCGCCACTGAAATCGGTATCGATGAGCCGGATGGCATCCAGCTTATTGAGGATCTCGTGGAAGCGGGTGTACCCTGTGCCCGTCATCTCGTGGAAGCGGCTGAACAGCTCGCCCGCGCGGCAGCTCTCCAGCTTTGCAGCCAGCCGCAGCACCTTCAGCTCGTCCTCTTTCAGAGCCTTTAGGGCGTAGGTGAGGTGAACCAGTCGGGAGCGCTCGTAGGAGCTCTCCACATCCTGAACGGAGATAGTCTTGGAGGCGCGCTTCTCCGCGGAGAGCCCGGATCTCTTGAGGAGGTCGATTCCCACCCTCAGATCGCCGGACCTGTCCGTGTAGTCCACCACCGTCCCCAGGACATCCTCTGCCATCACGCCGGGATAGAAGCCCAGCTGCACCCTCCGAAACAGAATATCCCGAAGCTCCTCCCGGGTGTAAAGGGGAAATACAACCTCTTCTGTCTGAAAGACGGAGACTACCCTGGGATCGAGAACATAGTTCAGAGTGGGCTCACTCAACACACCTATCACGCCCATCTTGGCGCCGGGACAGGTCTCATGGGCCCGCAGGAGGGAGTATAAGACATGGTCCACCTCCTTCTCGTGGAAGAGATAGTTTATGTCGTCCAAAGCGACGATCAGGACCTGTTCCCTCTCTGCAGAGGCCCGGGCCACCTTCTCGAAGATGCGCTTGAAGGATATGCCGCTGGAGGGAGGCGCGTGCCCGAAGATCTTCTTGTAGAGCTGGTAGAAGACCGCATATCTGGTGGAGTCCATCTGACAGTTGACATGCACGGGAACGACCTTGGAGGTGTGGGCCTCAATCTCCTCAAAGAGCTTGAAGAGCGTGGTGGTCTTCCCTGTGCCCGGTGGGCCAAGGCACAGGGCGTTGACGGGGCTGGCACCCTGTAGGGCGGGCCGAATGCAGAACTTCAGGCTGTTCATCTGCGCTTCACGGTGGAGGAAGTGCTCGGGCAGGTAGTCCAGCTCGAAGAGATCCCTGTCCTTGAAGAGCGTCTCCTCCCAGAGGAGCATATCAGGCTTCTTGGCTTTCTCGGGGCTCACTAGTTCAGTATATTTTGTATTTCCTTCTTCAATATGGCGCTCACCAAAGCGCCATCTGCTTTACCCCTCAGCTCCTTCATCACCAAGCCCATGAGGGGACCTGCTGCCCTCTCGCCTTTAGCCTTGACCAGATCCGCCTTGCTGGCCAGCACGGCCTTCACCACGGCCTCCACGCCTGCCTCATCCACGCCCGCCAGGCTTGCGGCCTTGGCAGCCTCAGCAGCGCTCATTTCTGGATGTTTTGCCAGGGCGCGCAGCAGATCCACCAGACCCTCCTTGGCGATCCGGTCCGAGGCGACCAGGGCGAAGCCATCCCTGAAATGCTGGTCTGTCAGTTGGGAGACAGAAACGCCCTCCCTGGCCAGCTCGATGGGGATGGTCTCCAGGGCCCGGACCACGATGGATGATGGAACCTTGAACTCGGCCACGATCTCCTCGAAGAGCTGGTAGTTGGGCGAAGCCGCCATGACGCGAGCCAGCTCCGGGTTGAGACCATGATCGCGCTGGAAGCGACTCGCCCGCGCTGCAAAGAGCTCAGGAAGCTCGAGCTTGTCCAGCATCTCGTCGGTGACGACGACGGAAGGCACATCCGTCTCTGGGTACATCCTGGCCGAGCCGGGCAGGGGCCGCATATACTCCGAGCAGCCATCGGGCAGCGCCCGCCGCGTCTCCTCCGGCACGCAGGTCAAAGCCTCCCGGGCGCGAACCTGCACTGCCCGCAGCGCCTTCTCGGCCCTCTCCTTGGGGCCGGTGACCATGACCACGCAGTCGCCCTTGTCTGCGGCGAGCAGGCCGCGCACTGCCTCAACTTCATCCTTGGTCACGCCATAGGCAGGCAGCTCATCGGTGTGGAAGATGCCGCCCACTCCGGCTCGCTTCGCTCTGTCGGACAGCTCCGTGCCCAGGCGGCGACCGGGCTGAACCTCGCGACCCACAAGCCCATCAAAGCCCACGAGCCGACAGGCCAGGACCACGCCGCCGCTCTTGATGGACTTGGCTATTACCTTTGATTTCGTAGCGGAGAAGAGGGCAGTGACATCCCAGATTTTGTCGTTCCCGCTGGCCTTGCGGCGCAACAGATCCTCTTTTATCTCCAGCAGCCGGACCTGGCGCAGCACCTCCAGCTCTACGATCTTGTCGATGAGATTCAGGTCCTGAACGCCCTTCACCTCTACGCGCGCTCCACCCTTGATGGAGACGTTCACATCCTGGCGGATGGTGCCCAAACCGCGTTTGACACGCCCTGTGGAGCGCAGGATCATTCCCAGGGTTTTCGCCACCTCTCGGGCATGCGCCGGCGAGATGATATCCGGAGCGGTTCCGATCTCCACCAGAGGGATGCCCAGGCGGTCCAGAGAGTAGACCAGGCTGTCGCCCCGGTCGTCAACGATGCGCGCCGCCTCCTCCTCCAGGCAGAGGAGGCCAATGCCCACGGGCCCTTGCGCAGTGTCGATGCTTCCTTTGGAACCGATGTAGGCCGTGCGCTGGAAGCCGGAGGTGTTGGAGCCGTCTATCACCATCTTGCGCATGGTCTGCACCTCGTCCACGATCTTCATGGCGAGCAGGCAGGCGATGACCAACGAGATCTCCAGGGCCTCAGGATTTATCTCTCGCGGAGGCTCTTCGTCCGCTTCGACCAGGCAGGTGGTATCGTAGGATTTGTAAAGAAACTTGCGCGATACCAGGACCTCTTCCAGAGCGGCGCGGTCTATCTCACCCAGCTCACTTCTCGAGGGCCGAAGATACCGGAAGAACTCGAAGTTGGACTCCTCCACCTCCCGGTGCTTTGTGGGGCAGCCGCAGAAGAGCTTGCATGCGGTATCGAGCTGCTGGTGAATCTCGATGCCGCATATAAGCCCCAGGGCGCGGTAGTCTAACCCCTCGGAGACAACATTAGCCATCGATCACCGTTCAGAGACCGCGGGAGGCTTAACTCTTTTGACTGCCTCTCTTATGTCCTCGGCCTTGACCGTCTTCCTCTTGGCGTGGCTGGCCCAGCCGACTGCTTCGCGGGCCACCTCTAAGCCATAGCTCTCCAGGACCTCTGCCAGCGCATCCCTCGCGCCCTCGCTTACCCTCTTCGCCCCCGCCTCGCGGATGAGCCTGCTCACCGGGGCAACAGGAAGTATCGCCATTCTTCTATCACCTCATAAATCCGGACTTTGCGGCCAGAAGAGCCAGAAATAACGACCCTTCCGGATCTGCAAGCCCTAATAGGCATTTTATGCACCGTTAATTCCATATATAATTTTTGTAACGCAAAGGTCTGCACTATTCTGAAGAATCATCATAATTTGCCCAAATCCAGATTTCTTATTTCGGATGGATTCCTTTATCAGGATTTTTTGAAGATTCCGACGAGGATATCCGGTTATTCAATCTGCAAACTCATCAGGAAGGGCAAATCCAGGAATGTGGAATGGTAAATGTTATTACGTTGCAGCAACACCGGAAGAGAGGGAGGAGCAAAAAATGAGAGAATTCGGATGCAAGGCAATAATTTATAAAGATCTTGAAGATGTTTATGGTCCATGCGGATGCGGCATGGACATGGCCATCCTGCCAGTGCTCCTTCCCAGACACTGGTTGGTGGAGGAGCGACCGCCGGAGGTAGAGGAGCACGAGTTCGGCAAAGGCTTCGATTTCAGAAGGGTCTCAGGCTTCAGCTGCAATAAGGTCTTCGAGCATGAGATGGAAGGTATAGAGTACATGGCCAACTTCTCCTGCTGCAGGGAGTGTGCCGATAGGGCGGTTATGTGCGGATATGCCGTCTGGGCGGAGAAATCCTACCCCCCGGTGCTGCGCTAGAGAGGGATTCGTTTGAAGTACAGAGTCTATTCCACCAATTCCTGCCCCAAATGCGAACAGCTTAAAAAAGCGCTGGCAAAGGCGGGCATCTCTTTCGAGAACCTGGACATGACCACCCCCGAGGCGCTCACAGAGCTGCGCATCAGTGGTGTATTCACCCTTTCCGCGCCTGTGCTCCAGGTGGAGGAGAAGTTCTACACCGTAGAGGATCTCTTCGAAGAAGAGAGGCTGTTGGACCTGGCGGCGATCCTCAAAGGCTAGAACTCCCGCCCCCGCACTCTACGGATATCGAAGATCGCCGTGCTGGCCACGTGCATCACGGCGAAGGTGCCGGCCTGGATGGGATCTGTCACCACCAGGTCAGCCTGCTTGGGAACCGATCCTGCAATCTTCAGAGCTATGACCGGTATGCCCTCCGCCTGAAGCTTCTTCACCTCCTCGGTGATGCGCCCGCCCATGAGCGCGCCCGCCAGGACGAGGATGGAAGCACGGGGCAGTCGGCTTACGGCGCTGACCGCATCGGCAATGGCGGATTCGCCTACGAGAGGGATGGTGTCCACGCTGATGCGCTCTCCTCGCAGGTTGTGCCGGTCGGCTTCATTGACGGCGCCCACGGCTACCTGGGCTACCTGGGCTCCGCCTCCTATGATGATCACCCTAGAGCCGTAGATCTTCTCGAAGGTCTTGTGAATGGAGACCTCGAAGATGGAATCCAAGGCCTCCAGCTCCGCCACCATCTCGTCTACCCCTTCCGCCAGCCCATCGATCTCCATGTAGACCGATGCCTTGCCCTGGTTCACGCCTCGTTCCACCACGAACTGCTGGGTGTAGACAATGTTGCCTTGCCTCTTGGCCACCACGCCCGCGATATCGCGCAGCATTCCCGGGCGGTCCAAGCAGATCACATTTATGGCCGTGCTCATATCTCGCCTCTCTTTGCCCATCAATGGTCATTGGCAAACTTTAATATGACGAGTGATTACTCCCTGGCGATGGAGTTTTGTCCCCAGTGCAAGAGCATGATGATGCCGAAAGGCGGCATGATGGTCTGCCGGAAATGCGGTCACAAGATGCCGAAAGCCGCGGGCGAGGCCATGGTGAGCAAGACCTTGCGGCTCGACCGCGTGGTTCCCGTCCTGGAGCAGGAGTCCGCAGGACTTCCCACCACCAATGCCAGGTGTCCCGATTGCGGCAACAATGTCGCCTACTGGTGGCTGCGCCAGCTTCGCTCTGCCGATGAGAGCGAGGTTCGCTTCTTCCGCTGCACCAAATGCAACAAAACTTGGCGAGAGTACGACTAAGCATCAACTATATCAAATATTAAATTATCCTCTTCCAGGAGGCTCAAGGAATGTTCAAGGCAGTAATCAACGCAGAAACTCTGCGCGATGCGATCGATTCAGTCTCTTCTTTGGTGGATGAGGTGAAGTTCTCCATATCGGAGAAGGGCTTGGAACTGAAGGCCGTAGACCCGGCTAACGTGGCCATGGTATCGCTCAAGATCGGCGCGGAAGCTTTCGAGTTCTTCAAGGCCGACCAGGGTGAAATAGGGGTAGACCTGGTACGCCTTAGCGATGTCCTGAGCATGGCCGACAAGGGCGAGAACGTTCAACTGGAGCTGGACGAGGAGAGCCACAAGCTGAAAATTGGCGTAGGGTCTCTGTCCTATACCTTAAGCCTGATCGATCCCACGGCGATTCGAAAGGAGCCGCGCATCCCTGAGCTGGATCTGCCAGCGCACGTGACCTTGCCGGGCGTAGAGCTGCGGCGGGCGGTGAAGGCCGCGGAGAAGGTCAGCGATCACGTAATCCTGGGCGTCTCAGACGAGGGCTTCTACATGGAGGCCAAAGGAGACATAGACTCCCTCAAGCTCAAGATCTCCAGCACGGAACTGCTGGGCATGAAGCCGGGCGAGGCCAGATCTCTCTTCTCGCTGGATTATCTGGAAGACATGTCCAAGTCCATCGGCAAGGCGGGTGAAGTCACCCTGGAGATGGGCATAGACTACCCCCTGCGGGTGAACTTCAAGATCGGCCAGTCCGTGGAGGTCAACTACCTGCTGGCTCCGCGCATTGAGCAGGAATGAGAATATCCGATTACCCTTTTACCCAAGAAGCGGCCGAGCGCGTGCGAAGCTTGGGCTACTCCCTGGAGAACCTGCTCGGCAAAACCTCTTTTAAGTCTGTGCGCAGTCGCGCCGCGGAGCGGGTGCAGGGAGCCATAACCGGCTCAATCCCAGACAAGCAAGCGAACTCAGAGGCCGAGCATCTGGCAGAGCTGCTCTCCTATCCCCTGGCCAGACTCATGGTCTCCTGCCTGGATGATTCCATTCTCCTGCGCCGCTATGCTCTGGCGGAGGCCAAGCTGGCCTTCAAAAGGATGCAAAATGAAAAGCTGGAGCTGATTTTGCTGGCCAACGACCTGGGGCTCCATCCTCAGGGGTCCGGGCCATGGAAGCTTTACTTTGCCGAGTACATCCGGGCGGCGCACAGGATGCATAGCCCCAAATGGAAGTTGGTGAACCGGGACCTCCAGGAAGGCTATCTCACCGTGACGGAGGAGGAGCTGAAACGTCTCCTGGAGGAGGCGGTCAGGGAGAAGGTCCAAAAAGGTCTTCCGTTGCCGGTGGATGAGACGGTCTGTGCCAAGCTTGAGGATTACCTGACTCCCCTGCGGGGGGAGCTGGAGATCGTAAAAGCCCGCCTGAAGGTTGACCTGGGAAAGGTCGAGGAGAGCGCCTTTCCTCCCTGCATAAGGAGGATGCTGGCCGAGGTCGCCAGGGGCGCGAATCTCGCCCATTCCGCGCGCTTTGCCCTGGTGAGCTTTCTTTTGCAGATCAACATGACCGCAGAGGAGGTCATCCGGCTCTTCAACACCAGCCCGGACTTTGAGGAGGAGAGGACCAGGTACCAGGTGGAGCACATCGCCGGCGCCTCCGGAACCCAGTACAAGCCGCCATCGTGTGCCACCATGACCACCTACGGCAACTGCCCGGGTGAGGATGAACTCTGCCGCAGGATAAGGCATCCTCTCAGCTACTACGAGCGGAAAGCGAAGGCCTGCGCGCCCCTCAAGACTTCTGAAGCGCAGAAATAAAGGATTTCAACGCCGGATCGTCCAGCTTTGCAGGATCGGCCAGAAAGTGGATCTCATCCCCCGTCAGGAACTGGAAGCCAAGTCCTGCCTGCTCTGCAGCCTCCTTTTCCCCGAAGCCAAAGTCGGCCTGACCCGAAGCCACGGCTGTGGCGACAGCGGAATGCGTCCTGGCTAGACGCACGTACTTCAGATCTGAAATTCCCTGATCCTTCAGGACTCTTTCACAGATGGCCCTCATTGCCGAATTCCTCGGCCAGCCCACCATGCGGCTGCGTCCGATGTCCTGCAAAACCCTGGCGTCCTTGAAGATCAGCCCCAGCTCCCGGCGAAAGCCCTTCAGCACTGTTATTCCACCCGATTGCTTCTGCGGACCGGACACGACTGCCAGGTCCGCCAGCCCGTCCTCCAGGCGGATCATTCCCGACGCAGAGCCGACATTGAGCAGCTTGACCCGGAAGGGCAGGGTCTCAGCCAGCTTCTCCAAAAGCACGGAGTTCTCGCCCGCCACGACCAGGTCGGGAGCCTCCAGCTCTCCAAAGAGGAGCACCTCGACCGCATCGCCTTTCTCCAGGTACTCCACGTCGGCGGGAATTTCGATTACGCCATCTGCCCTGGCCAGGGTGGTGATGGAGCCGCTGCCTTTGTCCACGGGATAGACCAGGCCCCCAAAGACGCCTACGGCCAGCATCTGCTGGCGGCTTTCGGAGCGCACGGGTCTGGCCAGCCTTCCCGTTAGCTTTCTCCCATGAAATTTAAGGCCCAAGGCTTTTTGAATAGCGGGAGCGGCCAGAAGCCCGAAGACGGTCAGGGCGCTGGCGGGATAGCCGGGCAGGCCCAGGCAGGGCGTGCCGTCGATCAGGCCGAAGATGGTGGGCTTGCCGGGCTTCAGGTTCACGCCGTGAAATATCGTCTCCCCTATCTCATCCAGGACCTGGTAGATCATGTCGCCTGCACCCGCGGAGGTGCTGCCGCTCACCAGGATCAGGCCGCACTCATTGGCCATCTCTTGCAGAGCTTTTGACATCTCTTCTTTCCTATCAGGAAGAATGCCGTAGCCGATAGCCGTAGCTTGGCACTCCTCAGCGGCAGCGGCGATGCTGTAGGAGTTGATGTCATAGATCTGTCCTGGCCCTAGAAGGCGGCCGGGTGGCACAAGCTCGTTGCCAGTAGAGGCCACACCCACCCGCAGGCTCCTGACTTTGACCTTTTCCCTGCCCAGCGCGGCCAGCACGCCCAGCTCGCGCGCCGCAAGCCTCGTTCCCGGAAAGAGCACCGCCTCGCCGAGAGCGATGTCGCTGCCCGCAGCCTGCACATTCTCTCCGGCATGGACGGGCCTGCGGATCAAGATCTCGTCGCCCTCGTGCTGGGAGTACTCGATCATGACCACCGCGTCCGCGCCCGGAGGCATCATGGAGCCGGTGGAGACCTCGACTGCCTCGCCCTTGGCAACCTGGACATCCGCGGATGCGCCCATGGGAACACTGCCTGCGAGCCGCAGGCGCACTGGCCTGTCCTCTCTGGACTCAAGGATATCCGCGGCATGGACAGCGTAACCGTCCATGGAGGCGCGAGAAAAGCCCGGAACATCCACGGCAGAGATGATCTTCTCCGCCAGAACCGCACCCCTGGCGCGTTCCAAGGGAACTGCCTCCTCCACTGTCCGGGGGGCATGGTCGAGAACTATCGATTTGGCTTCCTCCAGGGGGATGAGGCTTCGAAACTCCTTAGGCATACTATCAAAACCTTGCTGCTCTCTGCCTGAGAAGGTGATCCGCTAAGACCAAAGCCACCATGGCCTCGGCCACGGGCACGATCCTGGGCGGGATGGCCGGATCGTGCCTTCCTCGGATCTCGATCTCTGCGACCTCGCCCCTAACGAGATCGACGGTGCGCTGTCGCCTAGCAATGGAAGGAGTCGGCTTCACCGCAATTTTGCAGACAATTGGAGCACCCGTAGAGATGCCGCCCAAGATGCCCCCCGCGTTGTTGGTCTCAAACTCGATCTTGCCTTCTCGGATGACCATAGGATCGTTCATCTCGCTTCCTCGCAGGCGGGCACTATCCAGGCCGGCGCCAATCTCCACCGCCTTCACTGCGCCAAGGCTCATCAAGGCCTTGGCCAGGTCGGCATCCAGCTTGTCGAAGACCGGTTCGCCGAGGCCCGCGGGCACACCTTTGGCGGCTACTACTACTATGCCCCCCAGGCTGTCGCCCTCTTGCCGGACTTGGTCCAGAAGCAGGAGCATCTTTTCGGCCGCGGCCGGGTCAGGACAGCGAACGGGATTGGACTCGGCTGTTGACCTCAGTTCACTCATATCCGAAGAAATGATGTCGGCCTTTATCCCGCCCAGCTCGGCTACGTATCCGACGATCTCGATTCCCTCTTGCCGAAGGAGCTTCTTAGCAATAGCACCCGCGGCCACCCGGCCCACCGTCTCCCGCGCGGATGCCCGGCCGCCGCCCCGGTGATCGCGAAGGCCGTACTTGGCTTGGTAGGTGTAGTCGGCATGACCCGGCCGAGGGGTATTCCGAAGAGCATCATAGGCTGATGAGTCGGCATCTTTGTTCCAGACCATCAGGGAGATTGGCGTACCGGTGGTCTTGCCCTCGAAGATGCCCGATAAGATCTCCACGCGGTCCGCCTCTTGACGTTTTGTAGAGGCCCGGCTCTGGCCGGGACGCCTGCGGTCCAGCTCTTTTTGAATATCTTCTGCAGCTAGAGACAAACCTGCCGGGCAGCCGTCCACAACGACGCCCACGGCACTGCCGTGCGACTCGCCCCAGGTGGTGATGCGGAATAGAGTGCCGAAGGTGTTGCCGGACATAAAAATATCACCAGAGCAAAATTAAATTTCCAGGCCAACCATTGCCTTAAGCCGAACGATATCATCTTCAATTCGCTTCAGCCTTTGCTCAAGGCTTATCCTTTGCTTTTTGATCTCTAACACTTCAATCATTTTTCTTGCGTTTCCAGCAGATTATCTTGCTTTTCAAGCATCTCGTCTTGTTTGCGGTCATTTCGCAAAAGCGCTGTAATTCCTTTGTTTAGCTGATCAGCAATGAAAAAATGAAGATACCTATCAACAGACATCACAGGCCCGTGGTAATCCTCGAGAGCGACCGTTTCTACCTCAGCGCCCTCAGGCCGACTGGTCTCTGTGAACCTTTTGAACTCCGCAATCTGAAATTCGTCACCTTCAGTCAGAGCTAGGAGAAGCTGACGCCCATCCTCCAATCGGTTGCGAGCAAAGAACCTCTCGCAACCTAATTCCATGGCCTTGATGAGTAGATGGAATCTGTATCCGACCTCGTGAATTTTGCCGCCGGTTATCCTGGCCTGAACCTTCATCCTTCTCTTAATTTATGGCTGCACATTAATAAGCTTCTGCCTTGCGTCCCGAATCTATTCTATTGCCGCAAGTTCCGCTACTTCGGCCTCAGTGCCTCCGCAATCAGCGGTGCAACAGAGACCGTGCTGATGCCCTTGTCCAAAGTATCCGTAGCCAGGACTGTCTCCACTCCGGAGCGGTAGAGCTTGAGCACCGCCGAACCCGTGAGCACAGCGTGTACTGCCGCCAGATAGACTCGCCTCGCCCCCTGCTGACGAAGGAGGGAGATTGCCGTAGCCATGGTGCCGCCCGTGGCGATCATGTCGTCGATGATAACCACGTCCCTTCCCTTTACATCAATCTCCTTCGGCGCCATGGATACCTCCGTGCCAGAGAGCCTGGTCTTCTGGAGGTAATCGTAATCTACACCCAAACGCTCCGCTGCCGTCTTCGCCATGGCCACCGCGCCCTTATCGGGGGATACGATCGCTGGATCCTCAAGACCAAGAGAGCCGATCCCCTCGGCCAAGAGGGGCGTTGCGTCCAGGTTCTTGGCCTCGCACTCAAAATGAGACAATATCGACGGGGAGTGGATGTTCACCAGATAGATCCGCCCGTTCTTCAAGAAGGGATTGAGCGCCGTGGCCACCGCCCGGGCAGTCATGGGCTCGCCGGGCTTGAAGACCTTGTCCTGGCGGGCATAGCCGAAGTAGGGTATGACCAGCGAAACCTTTCGATCCCGATAGATGTCCAGGAGCTGCAACAGATAAACGAGATCTTGATCCGTAGGCGTGGATTGGATTATCGCTACCTCGTCCTCCAGAGGCGTGATCACCTGAGTGTACGATTCACCATCGGGAAATCTCCTGTAATCGCAAAAAGCAAGCGTTTCTCCTAAAATGGCCGCCACCCTGCCTGCCAAGAGCTGGGAGGCCGGCCCTCCGATAATCATCAAAACCACCCTCAGCTGCCTACTACTTTCATTCTGACCTTGACCGTTGGTGTGACAATGGCGCCCACCATGCGCCGGTCTGTGCCCACCTCAATATCCCTGAGGAGATCGAAGATGTTCCCGGCAAGCATCAAGGACCGAATTGGCTTCGCTTCCTCGCCCGGCATGACCCAAAAGCCGTTTCTTGCCTCCACAGAGAAGTCTCCGGAGATGGAGTTGGCGGTATGGGCACCGATGAGACCGTTTACGAGATATCCCTTCGTCTCCGCCAGTAGGTCATGGGCCACCGGGGAGCTTACGATCAGGTTTCGGATGCCCACTCGGGGAACATCAGAGTATCCGGAGCGCACCGCGTTGCCCGTGGACCTAAGACCCTCTTTTCCCGCCGTGTAGCTGTCGTAGAGGAATCCCTTTAAGACGCCTTCTTCGATGAGAACGTTCTTCTGAGATGGCACGCCTTCCCCATCGAAGGCCGAGGAGTCCATGCCGCCCGCAAGCAGGCCGTCATCCATAACCCGGAGGCTTTCCGCAGAGATTATCTCTCCCACCCTTCCCGTCAGCGAAGAGCGCCCTTTTTGCACGCTGTCTGCGGACAGGGAAGGCAGCAAGGTGCTCTCCAGCAGCTCAGCAAAAGCCAGAGGTTTGAGGAGAACCTCGAAGGTTCCGCTCTCGGCCTTCACGCCTCCTAAAGATGCCCGGCCCATCTCGGCCGCTGCTTTCCCCACTTCACCCAGGGAGGTAAGAAGGGTTCGAGAATTCTGGAACTCGCTGCCTGTGGCAATGTCTGCTCCTCTGGCGATGGTTTCCAGAGAGGCATGCATCAGCGTTGAGGTCTCCAGCAGCTCAATGCCATGCGTGTTTATCACAAAACTTGTTCCAGAAGCGCAAACCACGCCCCCGGAGACAGGCTCCACTCCCTGAACCTCGGCACAGCCCTGCAGCATGCTCTCCGCCTGATCAATACACACCTCCGGCCCGATTCCTTCCAATTGCGCATCGAAGACACCCTCCGGTTGGACGGCCTTCTCAGGAAAGGGAAGGGAACGCCAGGATTCGTCTGACCCTCTCGCCCGGGCGGCCCTTACGGCGCTACGGGCGACTGATGCTAGGAGTTTCATGTCGCTGGTGCTGGAAAAGCCGACCGCCCCCTTCACCACCGCCCTCAGGCCCAGACCGCGGTGAAAGCTCTCGCTGGCCAGTTCCACCACATTTTTTCGCAGGTCTATGTCCACGGAACGGCCCAAGACGCCAAAGACCTCTGCCTCCTCCGCCCCCTCTTGCTTTGCCAAGGCCAGGAGCTGATCTGCATATTCGGTGAGGCTATCCGATGTATCTGAGATCTTCATCTCCGCCTGCCTCGTAAGGTGCCTGGGCCCGCTCCATCTCCTGGAGCTTGCCTATGATCTTCTCCATCTCCTTTGCCCGCTCCTCCAGAGCCTGCATGCCTACGTCCAGCCCCAGAATGCGGGAGAGAACCCTGAGCACTTCCTGCGCCGCCTTGGGATCGACGAGATATCCGCTGGTAACTCCCATCAGGCAGACGGCATCCATGCCCCGCAGGGCTCCCAGCCCCAGCAGGAGCCCGGAGACACCGATAATGCCTCCTCCCGGCTCGTTCTCGTGAAAGACTACCCCCTGCTGCTTCATCTCCTCCACCAGCTCCGCCCTGGTGGCAGCACCCATGACTGTGGGCCTATCAACGAACTGACCCGTGCCATAGCCGCCCAGGGCATAGATGCGCTGCACCTGGAAGCTCTGGGCAATATCCAGGAAGATGCTCGTGAGCTCATAGTGCCCCTCGTTGGTGGCGCTCTGGTAATCGCCGATGAGGATGAGCAGATCCGGCTCGCCATCCTTTCCCTGGCGAGCATAGATCTCGTTCCTGACCTGCTTGATGGTGCCGTCTTCTTTCACCATGACCTGGGGCGGAAAGTGCGGGGAGTATATCTCGATGATCTTCTCCGCTTGCAGCTCCTCCACCATGTGATCGGCCACCAGCTTTCCCACATGACCCACGCCGGGTAGCCCCTCCACCATGATGGGATTCTTAAGCGTCATTTCTCTTACGCGGTGAACTAGCGTCTCCTTCATTTTGCCTCCTGGGCAAGGGCTCTCCTGTACTTTCCATAAGGATCATCGGGAGAGAACCTCGCCGGCTTGGTAATAACAGCAGGGGCGCCGCAGAGGGGACAGGCATCCTTCAGGGTGTAGCGGCCGCAGGCCGTACACCTCAGGATCTTGGATCTCATGCTTCTCTGAGGAAGGTGCCTTCTCCGCCGTGCTGCTCGATGTACTTCACCACAGCCTGAGCAGACTTCTTGAGAACAGACTCAGCATGCTTGTAGTCGGGAGCGGTAACATGAATGCGGTAGCGTGGCGCACCGATGTAGGTGACGTTGAGCGTCGCATCCTTGTCTTTGATGCGCTTGGCCTGCTTGAGGGCCTTGCGGATGACCTCCACGCCATCAGGAGCCGGAGAGGTGATATCCACGTAGCCGCTGATGTTAACGGAGGGTATCTTGACGTTCTCCTTGGAGAGATTTTCCAGGATGGCTACGTCTTCCTCTGGCAGGCCCGCATCTTTCAGGGCATCAGCTCCGCTGATCGCCGCCTCTTCCATAGCCAGGTAGAGGCTGTCGTAGGCGGCCACCAGGGCGTCGGCCACGCGCTTGACATCCTCGGGCCGGTCTTTGTAGGCCATCTCCAGCCATTTCCAGGCCTTCTGGTCGGCCTTCCACTCCTGGATCTTCTCCCGGCGCTGATGCTCATTCACATCTTTCAGGGAGAGGTCGATATGGTGCCGGGACGTGTCCACATTCAGGACTTTGCAGACGATCTTCTGCCCCTCTCGCACGTGGTCGCGGATGTACTTTATCCATCCGCTGGCCACCTCAGAGATGTGAATCAGGCCCTGCTTGCCGGAATACTCATCCAGAGAGACGAAGGCTCCGAAGTCCACCACTTGAGTCACAGTGCAGACCACTAGGGATCCAGGCTCTGGCCAGCCCTCACGTTGCATCAAAGATCACTCTAAGGCTTCCACTACCTGGGTCTTGATCTCGGCCTTGCCGCCCGTGGGCTCAGCCAAAGTCCGCCCGCATACCAGGCACTTCACGATCGTGGAGGCATGGGCGAAGATCACCTGCTCGTTCTCGCAGTCGTTGCACTTTACCTTGATGAACTTGGATGACAGATCTATCCCTCCACCAGGTCGAACTTGCCCGCCCGAAAGCCAGGCCGGTTGTGAGCCTTCTTGCAGACGCTGCAGCGGTACCTGAGGTTCAGCCTCTTGGTGGGCTTGTCGCCGCCAGGCACTTTGGAGAACTTGCCTTGATTTCCGATTCCATTGGCTCTGAGCTTCTGCCTGGAAATGTGAGTCAAGGAGGAAGCCCGGCCCTTTCTCACCCGCTCCACCGTTTGGGCGGTGTGCTTTTTGCAGAATGGGCAGTAAGCGTTAAGGTTTTTTGGCATCTTCACTTCAGATCATCTCTCTCAATCTTCACTTCAGCCGCTAGATTTTTGTTTCGCAGGTTTTTGGCGTGAACGGCCGGAAGGGCTGCCACATCGTCTTTGGAGAGGAGATAAATCCTCCCGTCAATTCCCACAAACAAAGGAACACTATCCAGCAACCTAACAACTTCGTAGTCCCGGATTATATCTTTCTTGCCCGTTAAAGGCCTTTCGGTGTGAGACACGTGAGCCATTATGGCCTCGCGTCCTTTTGCAATGCCCGAAAGAAGGCTCCTGTAGATCTCCTCCTCTTCCTCCGTCATGCCCTGGAAGGCGTCCTCCCTGGAATCGGTGCGGGCGTTGCGCAGCGCCCGGCGGACGATCTTCTTCAGCCTCTGGTCGATGAGCTTGTTCACACTGCTCTTCTCGCCCTTGAGGGTATCATGGAGGATCTGGGCCTCTACGCTGAAGGGGTCTCCTACCTTGGAGTGCTCCTGCCCCAGGCCGACCAGATAGGCTCCGACCTGCTGGTAAAAGTTCTTATCCAGATGCTGGAGCTCCGCGGACTTGCGCTCCTCCCGGAGCGTGTTGGCCAGGTCCATTCATCCTCCGTCAGCCCTTAGGCGCGGCTCTTTATCAAAGATTGGATACTATATATAGATTTATCACTGATTCAAAGCTTTGCCCGCGCTTCCGCCACACCCCGGGCCATGAGGAAGACCGCCGCGTGCAGCGGCACCTCCGTTCCGCCCTCGGCCAGAGAATAGCGCTCGCCCTTCATCTCCGTGCAAAAGGGCTTCTGGATCTCCAGGGGCACGGGATCATCACCGAAGACCACGGCATCCTGCAGGGGATCGAACTCCTCCAGGCCGGACAGGGTTAATGGCGTCACCCGGAAGCCAGAGCCGCCGTGCAGGCTTCCAGGACAGCGAATCAGCCGGCGCACATCGGCGGTGACAGGCTCGTCGGTCTCGCCACCCAAGACTTGCACAAACTGGTCAGCAAGATTATTATCGATAACGTATTTCCAAATTTCTTGAACACCCTTCAAACTATCCAGATTGCCAGAGCGTATGTCTTCTAAAACCTGATCGCTCTTGATGCGTGAATAGAAATCGACAGCGCGAACTTTTCCGATGCTTTTTATCTTGGTCAGCTTTATCACTGCGCTCTTTTCATCCATGCTGCGAATTTCCTCAGCGAACTTGACAATAGCATCATTGAATCTACCGCCCCATCCAAGCGAATTCTCAGGCGAACATCTGAGGGCACGAACCTTGTCATCACCGAAATCACCGGAGACCACTACCTTAAATCTCAACCTATTGATATCAAGCCCCCTGCCGGTCAGGTAGTCCAACACCTCCCGCCGCTCATCGCTACCAAGGGTCAGCACTCTTGGGTCTCGAATGTGTATGTGGTAACCCCTACCTCCAGAGAAAGCCACATCGATGCTTTTCTCCGCAAACCCGAAGTCCGCCGTGAGAAAGCCCAGGAGCTTCAGTGTCTCCTTTTTCACCATGGCCAGCATCTCCCCGTAGGATTGGGGCGCTTTGCGCAGGTGATCGGCATCCAGATCAAAGATCAGATCCGCGCCCTGCCAGAGCTTCTCCTTCATGGTGGGCGCTCCGGGCCGCTGGTAGTAAGCAGCGGAGTGATAGATGTGGGCAGGCACCATGCTGCGCACGTAGTCCGCCAGCTCGCCCCGGCCAAAGAAGGACTTGTGGCGGCGCATGCCGGAGTCGTCGAAGAGGATGAAGCCCCACTCGCGCGCCTCCAGGGAGGGCGGGACGTCCAGAGAGGACTCAAGATAGTACTCCCTGAACTTCGAGATCAGGAAATTCCTGGTCAAGGCGTTCAAGATCACACCTCAGTAGATCTCTGGCCGCCGGTCGGCGAAGCAGGGGATCTCGCGGCGCACTGCATCCCGCTCGGCCAGGTCAACCTCGTCCACGATCACCGCCTCCCCGGATCCAGCCTCGGCCTGTACCTCACCGCGAGCGCTGACGATGAGAGAGGCTCCCCCATCCGCCCAGTTGCAGGCCAGGTGGGGCATCTGGTTCTCGATGGCCCGGGCCAGGCAGAGGGCCCGCCACTGTGCCCTGCGGGCCGCGGGAAACTGGCCCACGGTCACTAGGAAGTCTGCGCCTTGGAGGGCCAGGGCCCGCGCCACCTCGGGGAAGCGCAGGTCGTAGCAGATCTCAAGGCCCGCCATGCCCCATTTCGTGGCCACGGGCGAGATGAAATCGCCGCCATCGAAGTGCTCCTTCTCCTTATCGAAGGGATGGATCTTGGGCCGCAGCTCCAGGCCTTCCGCATCGAGGCAGAACCCCAGGTTTTGACGGCCGCTGCAAAAGGAGCCGATGATCAGGCACTCATGCTCGCGCGCCAGCGCCCGGAAGGGATCAAGAAGGGGAAAAGGCGGAAGGTCATGCGCCCCGGCTTCGTAGCAGAAGCCCGTGAGAAAGAGCTCGGGATAGATCAGTATCTCAGCTTCGCGGCGCAAGGCCTCGCGGGCCAGCTCCAAAGCCCTGCAAAGGTTCTCCTTGGGCTGGCAGAGCTCGACGCGAAGCTGGAGGCAGGCGGCACGCATATTAAAAAGAGGGCAAGTTCGTATATATTAAGATAGATACAAAGGAGTCAAGATGGCCAAAAGCTATAAGCTCCGGACCTACGAGATTCTGGAAGCAACGGAATCCGACGACAGGACGGCCGAGGCAGTGAACGTCTTTTTGCTGATCCTGGTGATCCTCAACGTCACCGCCGTGGTCTTGGAGACCGTGGAGAGCATCTATGCGGCGCATAAGGTTCTTTTCAATTATTTTTTAGATATATCAGTTATAATATTTACTATAGAATATATTTTGCGCGTCTGGTCTTGCAATATGGACCCAAGCTACAAAAATCCTCTTCTGGGAAGGCTGAGGTACGTCCTGACTCCTCTGGCTCTCATAGATCTCATGGTCATCCTGCCATTCTATCTGGCGCTGGCATTCCAGACGGACCACAGGCTCCTGCGCAGCCTCAGGATTCTTTGGACCTTCCGGCTGCTAAAACTTCACCGGTACTCCCAGTCGCTTCAGACCATAATAGACGTCATCAAGGCCCAGCAGCGCGAGCTGGCCATGAGCTTTTCGGCCATAATCTTCTTCCTGGTTCTGTCCTCGACGGTGGTCTACTTCCTGGAGCACGATGCTCAGCCCCAAAACTTTCCGAACATCCCTGCTACCATGTGGTGGGCGGTGCTGACCATGACCACCATCGGCGAGAATGTCTATCCCGTAACCCCCTTGGGAAAAGTGGTGGGCGGTCTGATAATAATATTAGGAGTGGCCACCTTCGCCCTTCCCACGTCCATCCTCACCTCCGGCTTCGTGGACATGCTGCAGAGGCGGCGAGAGGAGCAGCAGGCCAAAGAGAAGGAAAGCGCCGAAGACGGCCCTTAGAAAGAAGAATGCTTTATATCCAAGACACCACTTTTTGGCTTGTATCCTCCAGCAGGCGGTTGGGCCATCCGCAAATCCCGTTTCGCCTGCTCCATTGCTTTCAGGATGAAGTCGGTCTTCCCTCTGGTGTAGGCCACGCGATCATGGAGGTATCTCGCGGCCAGACGCATCTTCAGCCTCTGGTATTCCCCAGCCGCCTCAGGATGCACCCTGAGATAGTCCCGAAAGAGTAAGCGATCCCAGTGCTCGAAATGGCGCTCCACCATGTGGAGATGATGAGTCCTTCTGCCTTCAGAGTCTCTCTTGATGAACCAGGCATAGAAGGGCGGTGTGCCATCATCCCAGGTCGGCCTCCAGAAGTAATCGTAGCCCTGCGCCTCCAAGATGGAAACTATCCTCAGCCTGGTCTCCTCCAAAGATGCAACCTCCACCAGGATATCGATGATGGGCTTTGCTGCCAGGCCGGGAACGGCGGTGCTTCCGAAGTGCTCAATTTGGCCGATGATCTCCCGAGGCAGACAGGCCAAAAGATGCTCCTTCTCTTCCTGGAAGAGCCTGGGCCATTTGGGATCGTAAGGGACCAGGGCCACGTTCTCCTGAACCACCCTTCTGATGCGCTCTTCGAGGCTTTCCATCAACTATCTCTGCATGGCCTTTCTTCTCAAATTCTCGGGCATCTTCTCCAGGGCATACCTCAGCGCTGTCCTGGGCATCTCACTCTTTCGCTTCATGATGTGGTCGTAGACCTCTTCCTGGTGTTTCTTGCTCGCCTCTTTCAGCATCCAGCCGTAGCCCTTCTGCACCAGGTCGTCTTTGTCTTTCAGCAGAAGGTCTGAGATCTGCAGCACGTCCTCCAGGAACTTCCCCTTCCTGGCCGGGAGGATCAACGTCACTGCTGAGGCACGTCGAAGCCACCTGTTCTCCGACCGGGCCCAATCTTTGAGATTTCTTATGAATTCAGGGTACTGCTCGATGAAGGAGCCTAAAGTGTGGTTGCAGAGAGTGTCGCATTTCGCCCAGTTGTCGACGTACTCCCGAACCCAGCTCTCGAATACCTGGAAGTCTGTGGGCTCGTATCTCTTTCGGAGGGAGTAGGCCCACTCAAAGGCGACGGCGGCCTCCTCGCCAAAGTTCGACTCCAGGAGCCTTTCACATAAGGAGAAGATCTCCTTCTTATCTTTGGTTTTTATCTCTTTGAAATATTTCTCGGCAATTTTTCTGACCACTGCGCTCTTCACACCGTAGAACTTCACTTCCTCCTTGAAGAAGCGATTGGCATTGTCTCTCGTCTTCTCGTCTGCGCTCTGCTCCAGCTCTTCTCTTATGGCCGCCACGACGTCTGTTTCCATCGCTACCCCGCTAAACTATCTGTAGAGATCCTCACCGCTCAATTCATACAATCGAGCTTGATTCCAAGGATCAATCGGGATTTGTGTCACCATCGGTGATCATCTTTTCGCCGTTTATTCGATCATTATCGGACCTGGCCTAAAAAATCTCTTCCAGGCATAGCTATTTGTGTGATTGACAGCTTTTTGTGTAATGGTCGCCCATCTCTTCAGGCCGAATGAGGAGATATTCGGCCAGCACCATCGATAGGTTCCGCCAAGAACTATGGAATTACAGGGCTTTTCCAAAGAGAGCATTGGAGAAAGATAAGAACCACTAACGGACTCGAAAGAATTGACAAAGAACTCAAAAGGAGAAGCAGAGTTGTAGGAGCGTTTCCAAGCGATAGATCGCTCTTAAGGCTGGCAGTCGCCATACTCATGGACATCAATCTAGAATGTCTAACGGGTAAAAGGTACTTATCTATGGAAGAGAAATAGATTGAGGCCAGGATACAGGACTGAGAAATTACAGAAATTATGAGACGCTACCTAATATGAAAAATAGAAATATGAGCATGAGAAATAGGGAGAGAAAATAAGGGAAGGATAATGATTGCCTATGAGATTCGTTCTTCCGAGCGTTGGTGGCTCTAAATGACCTCATACCAAGAAAGGATCCTGGAAGTCATCGGGGAATCGGATGTGGGTCTTACCACTGTGGACGTGGCCAAGAGGGCTGGCGTCAGCAAGACCACGGTGATCAAGTACCTCTCTGTGCTCAGCTCCGAGGGCCAGGTCGAATTTGTGGAGGTAGGACCATCCAAGCTCTGGAGGACCAAAAACGCGATGGCGAAGCATGGCGAGGGGCATGTGCCTGCCTTAAAGGTCGAGGCTCTTCCCGTGGTGGACATAGACCTCTGCGACGGCGAGGACAAGACCATCTATTTTTCATTCCGGGTGAATCCGGATCAGATTTGCAGCCTCATGAAACGCGCCAAGAAATGCCTCTGTGACGCTGCCAGCACATGCTAATCGAGGAAGACGAGCCATGCCAAGCGGAAAGCAGATGTCCATACCGGCTGAGATCAAGGACTTCTTCAAGATAGAGGGCGGCCAGACGCTTCTCATCAAAGGACTGCCAGGAACGGGCAAGACCACCCTGGCCCTGGAGATAATGAACTGCCTTTGCGAGAACAAAAATGGGATGTACATATCCACCCGCATAGACCCGCACAGGCTGTATGCCACCCATCCTTGGGTGAAAGATGTCGTTCCACCCAGGAATGTGGTAAATGCGACCCAAACCAAGCTCTTGGAGAGCCTGAAGGGAATGGGCAAGGACCGCTCCAGCTACTACGCCGTCCTGGACTTCTTTAAGGTCTTCTTCGATGAGGCGGAGGAGATGGACAACCCCATGATCATCATCGATAGCTGGGATGCGGTCTTAAACTACACATCCCATCTCATCGGAGGCTCTCAGCACAGTTTCGAGCAAAATATCTGTGAATTTGCTCGGGATCTGGATACGCATCTCATTTTTGTCAGCGAGTTCGCCGATGTGATGCCCCTGGACTACATCGTGGACGGCGTGGTGACCATGGAGCAGTTCCGCCTGCCTGGCTATGCGGAAGGGAGCATGAGGACGCGCTATGTCCGGCAGATCAAGCTGGATAAGCTGCGGGGCGTGGAGATCAGACAGAAGACCTACACCACCACACTGCACGAAGGCCGGTTCAGTTTCTTTGAGCCTTATCGAGAGCATAACGACGCCAGAATTGCCAGCGATATGGTCAGAGTGCCTGACCCGGCAGAAGATAGAATCTCCACCGGCATTCCGGATCTCGATTTGGTCACAGGCGGTCTGAAGTATGGATCGTGCAATGTGTGGGAGATTGATCATGGCGTGGGCAAGAGGTACTACCAGCTCCTGACGGCTCTGGCATCCAACGCCATCAAGAACGGTCGGGGAGTCTTCATCCTGCCCAGCATCGGCTATCAGCTCAGCTCGCGCGATATCTTCGTTCCCACGAATGTGATCGTCTCTCAGCCGCATGGAGAGGATCCGGAGAGCTGGGGAAAGGATCTGTTGCAGAAGTGGGACGTTCTGAGGGAGAGGACAGGCCGGCCTATACTGAACATCATCGGCCTGGACGCCATCGAGTTCGCCTTCGGCTACAAAGAGGTTCTGAACTTAACCAACCTCATGATCAGCAACTGGAAGGAGACCAACGACATAAACGTATTAGTAGTAAAAAGTGGCCAGGAGAGCATGAATATGGCCATCCATACAGCCGACACCTATTTCCTGGTCAACGAGCTGAACGGAGGGCTCTGCCTTTATGGGATAATACCGAGAACAGAGCCCTACAACATGCTGCTGGAGGAGAGGAACAGGATCAGCCTGACGCCCATAGTCTAGAGAGGCGGCCGATGGCGCCGTAGGGCCGGACCATGGAACCTTCTGCCCCCAGGCCAGCTCCACATAAATCCGATGCACGGGGCCGGGCTTTCAGCCACAGAGCCATAGAGGCGAAGATCGGGTTGCAGGCGAATCTATCGAGAATTATGAGCCATTGGAAATGCTTTTATAAACGTGAGAGATCCCACCCACCAAAAGGAGATTTTCAATTGGAATTCCAAGTGCGTCTCTTTCTGCTCCTGGCCGTCCTCCTCATCCTCTGCGAATTTGGCTCCTGCCGATATTACCAGGTCACAGAGGGAGACACAGGCTGGACTACAGGCGTTCGGCAGAGCAGCAATATATCTCTCGATATCTCCGGATCAGCTATCGGGGAAGGAACCTTCTATCGCTACACTGAGACAGACTTCAACGATGTGCGCATGAGAGAGAGGATCGCAGCTGCCCACGACACTCTGGATACGGCAGAGCGCATACGCCTCATAGCTGATACAACAAATCCTTGGGAGTACACCATTGAGAAATTTTCCGGAGGCCAGAACTACAGGATTACCGTTAACGAGAGCTGGCCCGTTGCCATGTTCGCCAGGAGAAGCATCGATTATCTGGGCAAAGGAATCTCCGACCAGGATATCTTCGGCAACAACCTCGACTACGTGGGAGCATCCTACTCCTTTGCCAAGGACCTCAAGATGGACCGCTCCTGTCTCCTCTATCTCAATAAGGCCTGGTTTGAGTTGGGCATGAACGACTCGACCAAGGCCATCTACACCGACCAATTTCTCCCTACCAAAAGCATAGACTACCAGCTGAATTCCCGCTTTCAGGGACTTGCCAGCTTCAAGTACAGACAGGCCGAAGGCCATACCATGACCAAAGAGAGACACACTACCACTAGCGAAGGCCTGGAAACCTATGCCGGAAAATTCCAATTGAACCGGCACATATTCATGGCATCCCTTAACAGAGGCTACCTGAACAATGATGATGACTGGCTGGTTTGCTGCCCCACGAAGCCTTCCCTGGAAGAAAGGATATTCGCGGTGAGCTACCATGCATCCTAGGACCGGGCTGTTGATCCTCTTTCTGATGCTCATCTTCTCTTTGCCAGCCCAATGCACCCAACCTGAAATTCAATTAACGGAAACTCGGGAAGGGAACAACCTGACCGTCCTGGCCGATATTGCAGACCCCAATGGGCTGGCCAGCGCCACGCTGTATATTCTGGAGAAAAAAAGCGGCGATGTGGTCTGGACTGAGCAGAGGATCCTTCAGGGATCAAAAGTCTCCGTGAGCTTCCGCTGGCCCTGGCGGACTTGGAGGATCTCCAACGGCACGCACCTCATTGAGCCGGCGCTGGTGGTCAAGACCATCGATCCTTCTGCCGAAGAGGCTCCCTATCTGGTCTACTCCGCCCCCTGCCTCCTGAATATTTCGCCCGGATGGCCGCCGATAGCAACCACGGCATATTTTGACGAGGAAGGCCAGTTCCATTCCCTGAGGGACCTCTCTGGCAACGAATTTTATAAATCAAGAGAGCTGTTGAGGGCGGTCAGCCCCGAGACCTCCTATGGCCGCTATGTTCAGGACAATATCTCTTTGAGCGTGGGTCGATCGTCCCTCCGCTTCCTCTTGCTGAACCAGGATACTGGCCTAAATCCATTCCCGGCCCTGGTTCTGGAGAGATCGCCCATTCAGCATTACACCCTCACACTGGAAGGAAGGACGGCCAGCCCAGGACCCTACATCGTAGGGATAGAAGCGAGTAGTGCGGCGGGGAACAAAGCAGCCAAGTTCTTTGAGCTTCCGTTATGAGAATGGTTCATTCGCAACATCGTAATGTCCACCATCTATGAATATTAATTTATTTTGAATCATCAAAAATTAAGCCCCGGGCGGGATTCGAACCCGCGACCTCGTCCTTACCAAGGACGCGCTATACCGAGCTAAGCTATCGAGGCGCCAAGAGCCCCTTGTGCTCTCCATTCATGAACCTTTCGGTTAGAATCCCGGAGGCCCGGCCGTCAAATTCATCTCGGCGTCAAGACAAGTCTAAGAGGCCGCCTCGTGGCCCTGGTTCAGAGCCTGCAGATAGACCTCTTCCGTCCTCTTGGCGATGCGATCCCAGCTGAACTCGGCATCGATCCTACTGTGCCCTGCCTGGGCCAGCTTCTTCATCTCTGCCGGATTGCTCAATAGACGGTTTATGCACCAGGCGATGGACTCCGGCTGCACATAGGCCAGAAGGCCGTCCTCGAAGTTCCTTATGATGCTCACTGCCTCCGTCGCCACTACAGGCTTGCAGGCGTCCCAGGCCTCCAGCACCACTACCCCGAAGGGCTCGTTCCGGCTGGGAACGCACATCAGGTCGCAGGCATTTATCAGCTCCTCCTTCTCGGAGCTGGAGGTGTAGCCCAAAAACCTGCAGGCATTTGCCACACCCAGCTCTCGGGCCCTGCGCTCGCATTCTGCTCTCATGCCGCCCTCGCCCATGAAGACGAAACGAACATCAGATCTGTTCCCCAAGACCTGAGGAATGGCCTCCACCAGGAGATCTGGCCCCTTTTGGACGCTCATGCGGCCGCAGAAGAGCACCATGGGCGCAAGGGGATGGATGCCGTACTTCTCCTTGACCCGCCCGGCGTCCAAGCCGCGCTTCATCTTTCCCAGCACGATGCCGTTCGGTATGATGTGTATCTTTCCTGGGGGCAGGGAGTAGATCCACATCAGCTCATCCTGCATGCGTATCGTGGTGACGATCACCCCTGATGCCTCGTAGCATCCCAGCCACTCGCGGTGGGAGATCTCCTGGGATATACCGTATCCGAAGTTGTTGCCGTTCCTGCCCCACTCTGTGCTGTGCATGGTCAGAACGAAGGGCAGGCCGTATTCTTTCTTTATGCGAGACAAGGCCAGAACCGCATGCCAGTCATGACCATGCACAACATCAAAGGCGCCGAAGAGCTTTTGCACCGCCCCAAAACGATCGTAGAGCGCATTGCTCATCCTGTCCATCTGAGCAAGCGCGTCCCCGGAGCTGTCCACGTCTGCCCTCTGGTAATGGACGCCGTTGATCTTATCGTAGGATTCGAAATCTCCTCTGCGAGTAAAAACATGAACCTCGTGGCCCCTTCGCGCCAGAGCCTCAGAGAGCTCCGATACATGAGGAGCAACGCCTCCCACCTTTATTGAGTATAAGCTCTCCCAGGAGAGCATTCCAATTCGCATCTCTTCACCGATCTGTCATCACTATGTGGTCCTCATGATCGCCCGCCGCTACGATTATCATTAATACATGAATTTGACACCGTTTTTGTCTAGTTAGGCCACTTTTTAAGAAAGTCCCGCGTCAGGAAATAGACATCCAGTGATACTTTTGTAGACCGATAATTGATTAACCTTTCGGCGTTCGTTTATGCCTGGCGGAGTTCAGCCGCAGCTTGCTCCGGCGGAACGGAGTTTATGTAGATGCCAGTGCCCCTCTCGAAACCCGCAATCTTGGAAACGGCAGGCTGAATCCTGATGTTGAGATGATAGCCAAAAGGAAGTTGATAAATCATTAAATTATAGGGCGGATCTTCCAAGAGGATTCGCAGGCTCATCAGGGCCTTCTTCAGCAGGGAGGCCAGACCTCTGCAATCTTCTTGTGTCATCTCCTCCAGGTTGCTGACATGCCTTTTGGGCAGAATCCAGGCCTCGTAGGGCGCCTGGGAATAAAAGGGTGCAATGAGGATCCAGCTATCGTTCTGGGCAATGAGCCGGTTGGATGTCGCCTCACGCTCCGCGATATTGCAGAAAAGGCAGAAAGATGCCGTGGAGATGACATCCAGCTCTCTTTTTATTGGAGGCGGCATTATGGGTATGGCGATGACCTGGGAATGGCTGTGAAAGAGAGATGCTCCTGCCTTTGTACCCCAGTTCTTGAAGATGGATATGTAGTTCACCCCGCTCATGTAGCGGTAATGGGCATAGCGGTCCCTGTAGGCCTGTAAAAGCAGCTCCATGTGTTCCTGGCCGAAATCCGCCGGGTTATCCCGATGCTTTGGCGAATCCACTATCACTTCATGATGGCCGTGGCCAGGCAGTGCTATCCATTCTGCGGTGGGTGGAGAGGGGCTGGGGACCATGGCCGCAAAGAGATTGGGAAAAACCCTCATCTTCCAGTTTCGAATCCTCTCCGATCCATCGGCCAGCACCCCTTGCTCCGTGTAAACGGCTGATGCAGGAGGCGTCATCTCCTCGTTTCCCGGACAGAAAGGGCAGTTTTTCTCATCTCCCGCCTCGGCCTCTTGCAGCCGGAAATCCGATGGTCTCTTCTTTCTCTCCGATGCGATGATGCAGTACTCGTCCAGAAAGTAGTGCCTGCGGAGCTCCGGCATCATGCCACCTCTTTATAGATCTCCAGCGTCTTCTCCGCGGCTTTGCGCCAGGTGAACTTTTCGAGCACCCGCGCCCTGGCATTCTCTCCCCAACCCTTTAGCCTCTCCGGCTCCGCCAGGGCGAGATTAATTCCCCAGGCCAAATCCCGCGGATCGCGAGCGTTGACGTGGACACCCGTGGGCTTTTCTGATACAGGAATCTCCACGATCTCCCGCAGGCCGCTCGTGCCAGCAGCGCCCACTACGGCGGGCTTGCCCATGGCCGCTGCCTCCAGAGCCACGATGCCGAAGGGCTCATAGAGGCTGGGAAATACGCATAAATCCGCCAGAGCGTAATGATACATCTTCCCCTCGGCATCCAGGAAATCCGTAACCAGGGTAACGACTCCCAGGCGTTCCGCCTCAAGCCTCGCCCAATCTTCCAGGCAGCCCTTGCCCACCACCAGGAGCTTCACCTTGGGATGCCTAGCCACCACGGCAGGGATGGCAGAAAAAAGCTGGATGATGCCTTTCACCGGCTCCAGCCTGCCCATGAATAGCACGATGATATCCGTCTCTTCGAAACCGTATCTCCTTCTAAGGGCTGCCAGATGCTCTGGATCAGCCCGATCCGGATCGAGAAACTCGGCGTTCACGCCGTGGTAGCAGACACGAACCTTCTCTGCCGGAACTCCCAAGGCCCCAAGCTCCTGCTTCATGGCTTCGGACACTGTGATGACCAGATCCGCCACCTCGGCGCCTCGCTTCTCCAGAGCCACCAGCTGGGGGTTAGGAGTCTCCGACCTGCCGATCTCCAGGCCGTGCACATGATAGATCATGGGAACCCTTGCTCTCCTCCCGGCCATGCCTCCCGGCAGGCCGAGCCAATCATGGGCCACGCAAAGGTCAAAAGGCCCTCTTGCCAGGAGGTCCGCGGCCGAAAGCTGGTTGTAGCTGAGAAGATCGAGCAGAAATCTCAAACCTGCTCCCCAGGCCAGGGTCTGGGGCGAGAGGAAGATCTCCATGCCGTCCTTCATGGGAACGGGATTCTCCCTGAAGACCTCCACGCCGTCTGCAATCTCGTGCTCGGGCAGAGCGCCATTGCCCCAGGTGAAGACCGAGATCCTCTGACCGAGAAGGTTGAGCTGGTGAGAGATGTTGTCCGCATACACTCCCAGACCTCCGTAAATAAGAGGAGGATACTCATTGCAAAAGTAGGCAATTCTCATTTTTTAACACCAGGTCGGAATCTAAACCACGAGATTTTTATAATATTCTATGACTGGCTCCTTCCAGCTGAACTGCTTGGCCAGGGAGAAGGACTCCTCGCAGAGCAGCCGGTACTTGACCTCGTCCTCCAGATAGGTCCAGGCGAAGTAGTCCATGGCCAGAGCGTAGTCCAGAACCGTCTC
The DNA here is from genome assembly GCA_026394475.1 of Methanothrix sp. GTDB lineage: Archaea > Halobacteriota > Methanosarcinia > Methanotrichales > Methanotrichaceae > Methanothrix. Next base: position 14,370 of record JAPKYD010000108.1, on the reverse strand, counting down.
CTGAGGCTGTGCCTCCAGGTTGTCCACTATCACCACACCACCCAGGCCCGGCACGCGATGCTTGATTTTTTTAAGAGCATCGCTGTAGCCCGCGGATCGGCTCACGATGCTGGGCGTGCCCTCTCTCCCCGCTTCCAGGGCAGTGAGAAGGAAGGGCTCGTACTGTGACGGAAATATTCCGGCGACACAGCCGGCCATGATCTCATCCGACCGCATCCCCAGGCCGCCGTCCTCCGGTCCCACCCACTGAGGATAGAGCAGGGCAGCGACACGTCTCTTGCCGGAGATCAGCTCTCTCTCGTCCAAGCCCTTATCCTTGATCATATTCTCCAGACGGATCTCCTCGCCCACCAGAACTTCAGGGGTCAGATTGATGGGGAATCCCTCGGGCAGCTTTTCCTTGTCTTTTGGTCCATGAGCTGCGATCAAGAAGCACACCACTCGCGTGTCATCCGCATGGCGCTGGCCGATTACCCTGTGCTTGAGCAGATGATCCTGAAGCATCAGGGCATCGAGGAGCTGAGGATATCCCTTGTTCTCAATCTCGATGCGAGAGATGGTGAAAATAGGGATTAAGTTTTCTGGGTCCACACACTGACCGTCGCAGAACTTGTAGAGATTGTCGGCCAGAAACTTCTGGATCCTAGCCCGACAGCGATCTTTCTTTTCCCAGTCGATATCTTCCCGATCTACCTCAATTCCATTTCGTATGATGATGCCTTTCAGGCGGTAGAAGAGCATGGCCTCCTTCATGGTCGAATCGCCTACAAAGGTGACGGCATCAGCGTAGCGGGCCAGAGCTTCCAGGGTGGCAAAGCCCAGAGGGGTTCCGGGCTCCATCCTGGAATCATTCTCTGCAATCTTCTGCAGCGACCTGTAGCCCACTGTCCGCCCGGGAACAGTAGCATGAAGGGTGCAAACGGATTGCACCGGAATGCCCAGCTTCTTCAGCCTGGCCACGGCATAGAAGACGCCAAACTCATGGCAGTGCAGGGAGACTCTAACCTTGGGCATCACGGACTTAGCAAACTCCGATACTGCCTTGTCCTCATACTTCTCAGCCATCTCTTCATGGGACTGAGAGAGGCAGCGCACCAGCTCGGATATGGCATAGGATAGATTCAAGTAGTGATTGTACTCCGCACCATAGTGGGTTCTCTCAAACTGCATCGAGTCGAGGCCTGCCAGATCAAAGGCCTCCGTCTTGATGACATTATTCAAGGTAAGCTCCTGGTTTCTCCAGCGAACGGTGCGGGACGGATAATAGTTGGTGTTGAAGAGCACATACCCGATGGGAGTGCCCTCCACCGTTCTCTGGCCGGCGACAGTCTCAATGCCTGAGGTGTGCAAGTCGGCCAAAACCGAATCCAGCTCAGGACCTAAAGACAGCTTCTCGTAGCCTGATAGATCCGTGACGCGATTCTTTCCCGTGTTCCAATCCGAGCCCAAAGTGGGAAAGTTTGGGCCCAGGACCAGGATCTTGAGACCGCTTTCGATGGACCCCTTGGACGCCAGCCGAGCCAGCATCACCGCCTCGGCATCCACCACGTTCCAGATGCCGCCCATCTTGTTCGAGGGGGGGCCCGCTTCTTCGCCTGCCAGGGCGATCCACCTTTCGATCATTCTCACCTCAGGGATAAGGCGATAATGAGGACACGGCCATGCCCTCGTCGGAGATGTCCAGAACCCTTATGCTGCTGGCGATCTTCGAGCCGCGCATCTTCATGATGTAAATTGATCTTATGAGATTGTTGCCGATCCTCTCCCGATTGAGCAATGTGGCGGAATCCGCGCCATACTCCAGAAACTGGTTCATGCCAAAGGCTGTGCCGATGGTCACCACCGAGGTTGCCCCGCTGGACCGAATCGTGCCGAAGAGGTCATCCGTCAAAGACCTTACCTTGAAGGGAGCCTCCACGGCCATGAAGAAGGCGGTCAGGTCATCTATGAAGAGCCTGGTCGGTTTTACTTCCTCTAACTTTCTCTCCACCAGCTTTCGAAAATTTATGAGAAAGTCCACTGGATCGACCTCAATGCTCTTCTGGAGGCGGAGCACAGGATCGGTGACATCGACTATGCTCAATTTCCCCTCTTTCTCCATTCCCGCGAAGTCCCAGCCAAAAGAGGAGCTCATCTCTCTCTTCAGATATTCTGCACTCTCGGAAGGAGTGACGATCATCCCCTTCTCGCTGTTTTTCACGCCATAATGGATGAACTGGCTGGCAAATACGGTCTTGCCTGTGCCTGATGATCCGGTTATGGTGTTTACCGTCCCTCGATGAAAACCACCATCTACCAATTCATCATATCCCGGTATGCCCGACTTCACCCTGGGAAACTTGTTGCTCTGTACTCCCGCCACAGTGAACCTCTCCCTCGCCCGTCTTCGCGCCTAATTTGCCCATTATTGTTTCCTGACGAAGGTAATTAGTTCTTTCGGTGTGGTGCCCAGGGCATAGCGCGAAGGATGTAAATATTTTGCAGCCGGATAGGGAAGATATGACCTATATTTCCCTCTGCTTTGAGGTCCATCAGCCTCTCCGCCTGAATAAAAATTTTTTTTGGCAAAGATCGCTGCTCAAAGAGGTTGTGCCCGATCTATGGGACTTCTACTTCGACGATACAGAGAACAAGAGGATCTTTGACCGCGTATCCGGCAAATGCTATCTTCCGGCCAATGAGGTCATTTTAGAGAGCATCCGCAAGCATGAGGGATCGGACAGGCCCTTCAAGGTTGCTTACAGCTTCTCGGGTATCTTTCTGGAGCAATGCCGTAAATTTCGCCCTGAAGTCTTGGATTCCTTTGTCAAGCTGGTCGAGACAGGCCTCGTGGAGGTGATGGAGCAGACCTACTATCACTCGCTCGCCAGCCTCTATGAGGACAAGCAGGAGTTCTTCGAGCAGGTGAGGATGCACCGGGAGATGATCTGGGACCTCTTCGGGCTGCGGCCTACCACCTTCGAAAACACGGAGCTGATTTACAATGATCAGATTGCCAAGCTGGTCGAGGGCATGGGATATAAGGCCGTATTCACCGAAGGAGTGCTTGCAAATCCGAACCACGTTTATCGGCCCAAAGAAACGAACATTTCCCTGCTTTTAAGGAACTTCCAGCTCACAGACGACATAGGCTTTCGATTCTCCTCCCGAGGGTGGGAGGAGTATCCTCTGACTGCCGACAAATATGCATCCTGGCTGGCGGCCACGCCCGGTCAGTGCATAAACATCTTCTGCGACTATGAGACCTTCGGAGAGCACCAGTGGGTGGAGACGGGGATCTTTGAGTTTCTCCGCCATCTGCCGGATAAAGTGCTCGCCTGCAAGGACCTCCGGTTCGCCACACCGTCTGAGATTGCCAGGGATATAGCGCCCAAAGAGGAGATCTCCGCGGAGAGATACGTCTCCTGGGCGGACCTGGAGAGAGATACCAGCTGCTGGCTGGGCAATGCCTTGCAGCAGGCCTGCTTCATTTATCAAAAGAGGCTGGAAGCCCCGGTGAAGGAGAGCCAGGACCGGGATCTTCTGGAGATCTGGAGAACTCTCGGGCTCTCCGATCATCTCTATTACGTCTTCACCCATGGAGGGGGGCCGGGAGAAGTGCACAGCTACTTCAGCCCCTACGGCACTCCTTATGATGCGGCAGTGACCTACTTCAGCGTTCTCTCTGATCTGCATTACAGGCTCAAGAAGAAGACCAGGCTGGCGGATGAGCCTTTCAGGTTCGCCACAGGCAAAGATGAATTCACAGGAGACTGTGCCTGGACTCTGGTGGGTTTGAAAACAGCCCTGTCCAAGGTCGATTTGGCCTCATTAGAGTATCATAATGACCGAGGAGATCTGGCTCTCTGGGCCAGGACCAGCCTGGGAGATGAGCCGCTGGCCGAAAGATTGGCCAAACTGAAGGAGATCAAGGGCGAAAGACTGCGAAAGAATCTCTTGAAGACGGCGGAGGCTTCTTTGCAGGTGGGCAGATGATGGAAAGGGGCTATGCCCTCCGGCCGGAGAGCTATCTGCAGGGCACGAGCCGCGAGTGGCTGGTGGCCAACGGCCTGGGCGGCTATGCATCGGCCACCGCAGTAGGCGCCAACACCCGCGCCTATCACGGCCTTCTCGTGGCCGCTCTTAGCCCTCCTACGGAGCGAATGCTTCTGCTCTCGTCTCTAGATGAGGAGATCAACGGCATCTCTCTGGCCAATCACCAGTATCCTGGCGCCATCCATCCGCAAGGATTCCGGCACCTCCGGGAGTTTTGCCTCGATCCTTTCCCAAGGTTCCTTTACGCGGCGGGCACAGCCGTAGTCGAGAAGACCGTCTTCATGGTCCATAAAGAGAACACTGTGATTATAAGCTACAAGATCTGTCACGGAGAGGGGCAAATGCGCATCTTGCCCCTGGTCCACTGCCGCAGCTTCCACGCTGCATCCGAGCTGCCAGAGATCCGCCAGGAGCCTCGAAGAGCAGGAACATGCCTGGAATCAAGTTGCAGGCTCATTCTCCTCTCGGACAGAGCAAGGTTTGTCCCGCAGGAGGCGACTTACTACAACTTCGAGTACGAGCAAGAGCGCCGCCGGGGCCTGGCCTGGCGGGAGAATCTCTTTTGTCCCGGCTACTTCGAGCTGGACCTTGCCAAAGAGACGACCTTCAATATCGCCGCCTCCACCTGGCGCAGCGCCATGCCCAACACGGCCGAGATGCTTCAAAGAGAGACTTCTCGTCTTTGCCACCTGCATGCACCAGTTCCAGGGCTGGCTCAGGCTGCAGACTCATTCGTGGTGCAAAGGGATGAGAAAGAGAGCATCATCGCCGGATATCACTGGTTTGACGACTGGGGAAGAGACGCCATGATATCTCTGCCCGGCCTGCTGCTCGCCACGGGGCGCTTTGACCATGCCAGAGCAGTCTTGAGGTCCTTTGCCGCCGCCATGAAGGACGGCGTGCTTCCCAACGACCTCGGTGCCAGATCCTACAATACCGTGGACGCCTCCCTCTGGTTCATTCAGGCCACTTTCAGCTACTACGATTATTCCCAAGACCTTGATCTCGTAAAGAAGCTCTGGACGAGCCTTCAAGAAGTAGTGAAACGCTACTCCTGCCCGGGAGAGGACTTCGGAATGGGGGAGGATGGACTCATCAGCTCCGGGCCTGCGCTCACCTGGATGGATGCACGGGTAAATGGACGGCCCGTAACGCCCAGAGCCGGCAAGGCCTGTGAGATTAATGCCCTCTGGTACAGCGGGCTTAGGAAGATGGAGGCGCTGGCTTCCATCCTGGAGGAGCCCTGGAGCAGCGATCTGGCCGGAAAGGTGAAGGAGAGCTACCAGCGGTTCTGGAACAGCGAGACGGGATGCCTCTTCGACGTTCTCGATCCTGAGGATGCATCGGTTCGGCCTAACCAGATCATCGCCGCCTCCATTCCCGATCTGCTGCCCATGATAAAGAGAAAGAGCATCCTGGATGTGGTGACCAGAGATCTGCGTACACCCTTCGGCCTGCGGACCCTCTCATGGCGCGATCCGCGCTACGTCGGAAGATACGAAGGCGGGCCTCGCCAGAGGGACGGGGCTTACCACCAGGGCACCGTCTGGCCCTGGCTGATGGGACCCTATGTGGATGCGCTGCTCTCCGTGAACGATGGCTCAGAGGAGAGCAAGAAGCTGGCAGGAGAGGTCTTGCGTCCTCTGCTGGAGCTGGATGCTGGCGGAGTTGGGACTATTCCCGAGGTCTTCGATGGCGACATGCCGCAGCGGCCAGGCGGCTGCATCTCCCAGGCCTGGTCGGTGGCGGAGGTGATCAGGGCCCGGTCAAGGATAGGATTATAATCTTGATATAATTATTTGCCAAAAATATTCCCAGGGCGGCACAGCGGAGCCGCCCGGACAGCCCAAAAGTTGACTGCTTTCCTAATTCCTCTGCAGCCAGGGCATCATGGCCCGCAGCTCTGCGCCCACCTGCTCGATGAGGTGTTCGCTCTCGATCTTCTCCAGCGACCTCTTCACCGGAAGCCCGGCCTGGCTCTCCAGAATCCACTCGCGGGCGAACTCGCCGGATTGAATCTCCCCCAGGATCTCCTGCATGGCTTCGCGGGACATCTCATTGATGATCCTGTTTCCGCGGGTCATGCCGCCGTACTCGGCAGTGTTGGAGACGTTGTTCCACATGCGCATGAAGCCTCCCTCGTAGATCAGGTCCACGATCAGCTTCAGCTCGTGGCAGGCCTCGAAGTAGGCGATCTCCGGTTGATACCCGGCCTCGACCAGGGTCTCAAACGCAGCCTTGATCATCTCCGTTACGCCGCCGCACAGGTCCACCTGCTCCCCAAAGAGATCCGTCTCCGTCTCCTCGGTGAAGGTGGTCTGGAGGACGCCCGCTCTCGTTCCGCCGATGCCTTTGGCATAGGCCAGTGCCCTCTTCAGGGCCGCTCCGGAGGCATCCTGCTCCACCGCCACCAGGCACGGCACGCCCTTGCCCTCCTGGTAGGTTCTGCGGACCAGGTCGCCTGGTCCCTTCGGCGCCACCATGACCACATCGACATCTTTGGGCGGCACAATCTGGAAGTAGCGGATGTTGAACCCGTGGCTGAAACCCAGGACTTTGCCCTCCTCCAGATGAGGTGCGATCTCTTCCCGATAGATCTTGCCCTGGTACTCGTCCGGCAGGAGGATCTGGATGTAATCCGCCGCCTTGGCCGCCTCCGAGACGGTCATGACCTTCACGCCGTCCGCTTCCGCTCTCTTCCAGGCGTTCGAACCGGGCAGGTCGGCGGCAATAACATCGAGCCCGGAGTCCTTCAGGTTCTCTCCCTGAGCATGACCCTGGTTGCCCCATCCCACAATGGCGATGGTCTTGTCCTTCAACACCTTCAGATCTGCATCCTTGTCATGGAATATCTTTGCCAATTTTATTCCTCCTATATCTCATCAAGCCTTGACAACCCTCGGGCCCCGCACCATGGCTACCTTGCCCGTGCGTGCCAGCTCCTTTATGCCAAACTGGCGCAGCAGCTGGATGATGGCATCGATCTTCTCCTCGTCACCGGTGGCCTCGATGATCATGGACTTGGCCGAGACATCGATGATCTTGGCCCGAAAGATGTTCACGATCTGCATGATCTCGCTTCTGCTCTCCCGATCGGCGCTCACCTTGATCACGGCCAGCTCCCGCTCCACGGACTCCGCTGGCGCAAGCTCGCTGACGCGGATGACGTTGATCAGCTTGCTGAGCTGCTTTATGACCTGCTCCAGAACGTCCTTGTCGCCCTGCACGGTGATAGTCATGCGGGAGTAGTCGGGATTGTCCGTCGCTCCCACGGAGAGGCTGTCGATGTTGAAAGATCTGCGGCTGAAGAGGCCGGCGATGCGTGTCAGCACACCGGACTTGTTCTCCACGATGACGGCAATGGTGTGCTTCATATGTATCCCTCCGAGCCCAGGATCTCCTTGCGTGCATCCGAGTAGATCTTCTCCAGATGGCTGGTATTAGCCTCATCACACCATTCAAGATCCAGGATCTCGCTGAGCGTTGCTCCTGCAGGCACCATGGGCGAGACCTTTTCCGCGGGATTGATTATGAAATCCATGATAGTGGGCCGATCCGCCGCCAGAGCCGCTCGGATCACAGGCTCGACCTCCGATGGCCTGGTGGCCCGCAGCCCGACCGCGCCGTAAGCCTCGGCTAATTTGACAAAATCCGGACTGGTGCGCCCCAGGATAGTAGCGGAGTACCTCTTCTCAAAGAACAGCTCCTGCCACTGCCGGACCATGCCCAGGCAGCCGTTGTTCAGGATGGCCACCTTGACCGGTATGTCATTGACCACCGCAGTAGCCAGCTCCTGGCTGTTCATGAGAAAGCTGCCGTCTCCAGCGATGTCGATGACCTCGCACTCCGGACAGCCCATCTTGGCGCCGATGGCGGCAGGGAACCCATATCCCATGGTGCCCAGGCCGCCTGAGGAGATGAACTTGCGCGGATCTTTGTGCACGAAGAACTGCGCTGCCCACATCTGGTTCTGGCCCACCTCGGTGGTGATGATGGCATCGGGCGCCAGCTCGCAGAGCTTCTCGATCACAAACTGGGGCTTGATAATGTTAATGTCCGGAATGTAGCGCAGCGGATGATCCTTCTTCCAGGCTTCGATCTTCTCGTTCCAGGCCGAACGCGGCTTGGGCACGACCTCTTTTGCCAGCGCCGCCAGCGCATTGCGGGCATCTCCCACCACAGGGATGTCCACGCGCACGTTCTTCCCGATCTCTGCCGGGTCCACGTCGATGTGAACGATCTTGGCGCGGGGAGCGAAGCTGGCGATCTTTCCGGTCACGCGGTCATCAAATCTGGCGCCCACGGCCAAGATCAGATCGGACTCCTGAATGGAATAGTTGGCGTACTTCGTGCCGTGCATTCCCAGCATCCCGAGCGACAGGGGATGATCCTCAGGGAAGCAGCCCACACCCATGAGAGTGGTAGTAACCGGGGCGTTGATCTTGGTCGCCAGGTCGAAGAGCTCGCGGTGCGCATCAGCGTACTTCACCCCGCCTCCCACGTAGATCACCGGCCGCTCGGCGTCCATAAGCAGCTTGGCAGCCTTTTTGATCTGCATCTCGTGCACCTTGAAGGAGGGATGATAACCGGGCAGGTTCACCTCCGGCCAGGTGAACTCCACCTCCTCCACGGTCACGTCCCTGGGCAGATCGATGAGCACCGGCCCAGGGCGGCCCGAGTGGGCGATGTAGAAGGCTTCCCGGAAGACCCGGGATATTTCCCTGGCACTGCGCAGGAGGTAGTTGTGCTTGGTTATGGGCAGAGTGATTCCGGTTATGTCCGCCTCCTGGAAGGCGTCCTTGCCGATCAGCCAGGTGTTCACCTGTCCGGTGATGGCTACCATGGGCACGGAGTCCATATAGGCGTTGGCAATGCCGGTGACCAGGTTCGTTGCCCCCGGCCCGGAGGTGGCGAGGCAGACGCCAACCTTGCCCGTGGCTCTGGCATAGCCATCGGCCATGTGCGCCGCCCCTTGCTCATGGCGCACCAGGATGTGACGGAGGTCCGATTGATAGATGGCGTCATAGAGGGGCAGCAGTACTCCACCCGGCAGCCCGAATACGACATCCACGCCCTCTCTCTTCAGGCTTTCCAGTACTGCCTGGGCCCCGGTCATCTTAGTCTTGGACACGCGACCTCTCCTCCTCTTCCAGCCTCATCAGCCGATTGATGCCCTCCAGCACGGCCTCGACTGATGCCATGATTATGTCAGCGCCTGCTCCACGAGCAGTTATCTTCCTATCAGCCATTGCCATCGTCACCCAAACCTCAACTAGCGCATTTGTTCCACCGGTTATGGCGTCTACGTGATACTCCTCAAGGCGAACATCCGCTACCCCGGATATTGCCCGTCTTATGGCATTTATAGCCGCATCCACCGGCCCGACACCGGTTCCAGCCTCCAGCTTCTCCGAGCCGCCGAGCTGGATCTTCACCGAGGCCGTTGGCGTGACCGTATTGCCAGCGACCACTGTCAGCTCCTTCAGCCTCACCTTCGGCTCCATCTGGATGGAGAGCACTGTATCCGCTATGGTCTGCAGATCCGCATCCGACACACGCTTGCCCTTGTCTCCCAGCTCCTTTACCCGCGAGACGATCTGGGCCAGCTGGTCTTTTGTTGCGCCTATGCCGAACTCGCGCAGCGCCAGCTCCACTGAGGAGCTGCCAGCATGCTTGCCCAGCACGATGCGCCTCTTCCTGCCCACCGTCTCAGGCGGTATCGGCTCGTAGGTCTTGGTGTCCGCCAGGAGACCGTGCACATGGATGCCTGCCTCATGCGTGAAGGCATTTTCGCCCACGATAGCCTTGTTGGGAGCGAGCGGAAGCCTGGTCATTCGAGAGACCATGCGGGAGAGCTGGTAGATGTCCCGGCACTTGATGCCCGTCTCGATCTTATAAAGAGACTCCAGGATCATAACCACCTCCTCCAGGCTGGCATTCCCGGCCCTCTCGCCTATGCCGTTCACAGTCACGTGCGCTTGCGACGCTCCGGCGCGAAGCGCAGAAACAGTGTTGGCGGTGGCCATGCCGAAATCATTGTGGCAGTGAATGCTGACAGGCGCGCCTAGGTTGCACAGCGAGCGGAAGATCTCATAGGTATTCTCCGGAACCAGCACGCCCACAGTATCGCAGAAGGCCAGCCTATCGGCACCCGCCTCGATGCCTGCGGTGTAGAGACTGACCAGATAATCATGATCCGCACGGCTAGCGTCCTCACCGCTCAGCTCCACGATCAGGCCGTGATCTTTGGCGTACTCCGTCACCTCGACAGCCTTGCGTATCACGGATTTTCGGTCCGACTTGAGCTTTCGCTCGATATGAAGGTCCGATACCGGTACAACAAGATGGACAGAGTCTACATCGCAGGCCAGTGCCGTGTCAACGTCTGCAGGCAAAGCCCGAACGTAGCTGCAGATCTCAGCCGAGAGACCCGAGGCTGCTATTGCCTTTATGGATTGACGCTCTCCCTCGGAGGTCATGGCGGAACCAGCCTCAATCACCTGCACCCCCAGAAGATCGAGCCCTCGGGCAATGGCGAGCTTCTCATCCAGGGTCAAAGAGACGCCAGGCGTCTGCTCCCCATCACGCAGGGTAGTGTCAAGAAATTTAACTTTACCGAATAAAGCAATCCCACGCATTCATATTCAATCACCTTTGGCCAATAGCCGGTTCTGGCTTTTTGATCTTTAATGATTGATAAAGCTGACGACGGGTGAGATCAGGCCGGACTGTTCATTCCTGTGGAGAAGGCCATGATTTGTATGAAGGATAATGATCTTCGTCGAATGACGTTCCAAGGGGAAACTATAAAGCCGTTAAAATCCTAGCACCGTGCGAATGGTGGAGGTTTAGGAAAGATGAGGTACAAGACACTGTTGCTTTTTACAGCCATGCTCTTCTGCTTTACAGCTTCAATCTACACGCTCTCATCTACGGCATTTGCAGGGCAAGGATGCGGCACCAACTGGATGGGTGATACGACCGGTGACACCGACTTTTATGTAAGCAAAAACCAGAATTTAGAGGGGGCACCCGGCACGGATTCATCTGGATCATCCGTAGCAGCAAAGCCTGCCATAGCTCTGGGCTCGACCGCGACCAAAGCCAGCCAGATAGCCTCGATCCAGAGCTTGACCCCGGATAAGCCCAATCCGCAGGCGCCGAGCACGGCCATAGTCTGGACGGCCGTGGCGAGCAATCCCGGCAACGGCGAGTTGCTCTATGATTTCCTGCGGAAAGGACCTTCAACGGGCGGCCAACTGAAGGATGAGACCGGCTGGATGGCTGAAAATACCTGGACGTGGAATGCCACAGATGCAGATGTGGGAGAGAACCAAGTAGAGGTCCGGGTGAAGCACTCCAGCTCACAAGACTCTGAAGACAGCAAGGCGGTGAGCTATGTCATCGCTGCGGCATCCGATATCAATTCTCATCCGACATCCGAGACTTCCGACTCTACAGAGACCAAGCCGAGATATGCACCCGATGAGAGGCGCTCGACGGCAGAGCAAAGCAATGATATCTCCGGGCCGAACATGAGAATGCCCGATACGAAGCCAAAGCCATTAGTTCAAACGGATAATGCAGTAAGCACCCAGGAAGTCCAAGCAGTGGCGACCAACCCTGAGCCTGCTGAGCCCGAGGTCATGGAAGTGGATGGCAAATGGAATGTGAAGCTGGAGAATGCCAGCAGCTCTATGGATCTTATCCTCATCCAGACGGGAGAGAGCGTCACAGGCATGGGCAACCTCAATGATCAGAACACAAAACTTCCTCTCATCGTCATCGGTACCGTATCCGCCAATTCCATGACTCTGGATGTGAAGACTGTAGTGGACAAATACGTTCACAAGATAGACAAGCGCTTCAATCTGGATCTGGTCAAAGTGGACAGAGTCATCTCCGGCAGCTACGAAGCCTTTTCCGGCGAGGACCTGACGGGCAAGGGAAATGCCGCCGCAAGCAGATTTGGGTGATCAAGCCGAAATTGGCTTAGCCTCTCCGGGACAAGATCCCAAAAAGGCAGACCCAGAACAAATCCAAGAATGAGAACACAATAGAGACGTCATCAATCCATCCCCATCCATAGGAGGACTACCCCTGAAGACACTGATGATATTATGTGCGGCATTGATCATGGCCATGCTCGCCTACCAGGCGTCGGCAGGCTGCGGGCGCTGGGTAGTTCGGGAGACCACCGATTACCTGCAAGACCCGGTCTTCGACGAGGCGGTGGCGTCCTCCACAGGGCCCAACGCCACTGTGCCATCCGCCAGCCCATCCAACCAAAGCGAAGAGAAGAAGAACGATAAGGCGGCAGATATCGAGCCCAAGGCTGTCCAGGAAAAGGCTTCGGCCGTAGATCTGTCAGGAAAGTGGATGGTCATGCTGCTGCAGGACCAGGGACAACAGAGCCTGGAAAGCCCTCTTGATCTGATACTGATTCAATCCGGCGACCGATTGCAGGGTTACGGCACTCTGGAGGAGAAGGGAGCCCAGATTCCGGCCACGGCAACGGGCTCCCTTTCGCAGGATGATGTTCGCCTGGATGTCAAATTGACCAAGCAAAATAAGGAGTACAGGCTGGATCTGTCCCTGATCAACAGCACCCTGGAAGGAAGCTACGAGCTTTACGAGAGCGACAAGCTTTCTGAAAAAGGCAATGCCACAGCCGACAGATCAGCTTCCTGAACGCTCGATTGAGGCTTGCAATAGACCCAAAGGTTAAGAAAGCTCTTAGATTAGCTTCTCGACTAGAGGTTTTAAAGAAGGTTCCTGATGCTGTGGAATTGGAAGATATCACTATAGGGTGGCAGGATGGGTTACCACAGGATGAGGTAGAGGTTGCTCAAGTTAAGCAACTGGAAGCGAAAGCGATTGAAGAAAACGGGGTTTTTGAGGGGTAGTATCAATAATCTATATATTCTTATCATCTAAGAAACCGTCATATGTCCAAGGTTAAAGCACGAGATATCTACGGCAGTGAAATTGAAGTTATCATCGATGATGAAAAAGTTAAGAATTGCCCTTTATGTCATATAAGCATAAGACCAGATGGTATATCTTCTTTTTTGAATCACGTGGCCCTTAAATCAGATTATCTGCAAAAGATTTATCGATGTCCTAATTGTAATATGATTTTTCTAGCATTATTTAAGCAGATTAATCCTGAAGGCGGAAGACAAATATATCAATTTGAGCGATCTGAGCCCTATCGTCCCTCTGAACCGTCATTCCCTGAAAATATCAAATCGATATCTTCTTCATTCTGTAGTGTATATACTCAGGCAAAAAGCGCAGAAGAACAGGGATTGAGCGATATATGTGGTGTTGGTTACAGGAAGGCTCTTGAATTCTTGATCAAAGATTATCTTATAAGTAAAAAGGACGAATTAAGACTGGATGAGGAAACTATCAAGAAAACATCTTTAGGAAATTGCATAAAAAACCATATCAGAGATGCTAAAGTGCAAGAAATGGCAGAACTTGCAACTTGGCTAGGAAACGATGAGACTCATTATTATAGAAAATTTGAAAATAAGGATCTTTCGGACTTGAAGGAACTTATACATCTTACTATGAATACAATTGACAGTAATTTAATATTTGAAAAGCATAAAAAAGATATGAAACCGAAAGCCTAGATTTTTTTATTCATAAATTGGCTCTATTATATATTTGATCAAATGGTCAAGATAATTGCCAATACGATATCTACTATATCCCGCGAAGGGACCGCTTTTAGAGACCGAATAGCCCATCCCAACCAATAGTCCCTTTCCAATCAAACTGTGACATAACTGACCGACATAAGAATAAGAAGTGAGCTTAAGCTCATTTGCTATATCTACAAAATTAATATCTCTGCTCTGAAACCGATATGATTCATAACAAAATTTAAGAATGCGTATTTGATCCATTGTTAAAGATGAGATCAAATTAAACATATTCTCTTTTTCATCTAGATCCCTATCATAATCAATTACACTATTTATGAAAGCGTTCCTAAATATCTCAATTTTCTCTAATTGATACGAACCCATGCTATGATCAAAATACATTTCAGTAAGAGCAATAACTTGTGCTTCAAAGTAATGTGGATCTATTCTCCCAAGTTTTTGATCTATGATACACACGGCTTTAATGAGTTCGTATATCGTCTTCAATAATTTCTCTTCATTCCTTTTTGCTTTTATTTCTGACAAACCATCAGCAAAGTAACCTATAACACCTGTAGGATCGAAATTCTTAAGAAGTTTCACAGGAAGAGGTATTTTATCAAACATATCTGCAAATCTATCAATAACAGATCTGTCAGATGCTTCTAATGAGTCC
>JAPKYD010000056.1 GCA_026394475.1 Methanothrix sp. | reverse complement strand
GCTCAGGCCGAAAAGGAGATGCATGAAGCAAAGAGGAGAAGACAGGTCTATCTTGGGGGCCGAGAGCTTCTGCCTGGGGAGGGAAAGGTGGCCATAATCGTCGACGATGGAGTGGCTACAGGACTCACTATCCTGCTGGCCATCGCGGAGCTGAGGCATAGCCATCCGAAAAAGGTCGTTGTGGCCGTTCCCGTCTCCTCCCGGGATGCAGCAGAGAGAATCCGCGCCGACGCGGATGAGCTGATAGCTCTGGATGTGCCGCCTAACTTTGCAGCCGTTGGGGGACATTATGAGCAGTTCCCTCAGCTCAGCGATGAAGAGGTCATCAAGCTTATGGAGCAAGCAGACGACTTGAGATCTCTGAAATAGCGGATAGCTTTTCAGAAAAATATATATGCAAGATACGCAAACAGGGCGGGGCGTGCATAATTTCGATATAAATACCGAGACCCTGATTACCATCTCAGGATTTTTGGGGGCAATTTTGCTCCTCCTCGATGTTATAGCTCTAAGGTGACCTTTTTGATGACGAATCCCTTTTAGTGTTCTCCATAGGACCCAGAAAGCCAATCCAAAATGGCAATAAATGCAGGGGAGAGGTTCAGGAAGGAGGAATGAGGACCTGAGCTCTCCACCCTTTGCCGGAAGAGATCAATTTGAGCCGCGATATTCTTCTTTAAAAATAGGATCTCATTTGATTTAACTTTTTCGGTATATTAAACGAGTGTTCACCCATGCTATTTGAAAAATCTCTTGGCATTTCGGGACAGGAGAGGCGAAGATTAGATGTAGCAGCAATCTCAAGAATATTACAATTCCCAACGGTGCATTCAGAGGAATGATAGGCTTCAATGACATAATCCGGGTCGGCATCTTTAATTCGACTCCGGACATGATTAAAGGTAGGAGGCTGCGAAGGGATGAGGGCTGAAGATGTCAAGGAGTATGAGAAGGCCTTAGCTGTATGTGAGAAGATGCTGGCCTTTGAGATGGACTCTTTGCAGAAGAGCAATATCCATAGAAAGATGGGCGACATCCACCTCGAGATCGCCAAGCTGGAAAAGAGCAAGGTAAGCTGCTCGCGAGCCCTTCATGCCTATCAGAAAGCTCTGGAAGTCTATAGTGCGGAGCGCTATCCAGGCAACCGTGCCAGAGTGGTAAGAAGCCTGGGCTTCGCCTACGCGGCTATGTCAGATCTAGAGGATCGAGCAGAAAATCTTAAGCGTGCCATCGACGCCTGGGAGAAGTCCCTCAGGTTCTTCACCCTGGCCAGCTTTCCTTTCGATTATGCATCTCTGCAAAATGAGCTGGGATCGGCCTATAGAAAGCTTGCTGAGCAAAAGAACAGATCGGAAAACGGCAAAAGAGCAGTTATGGCATGCAAAGAATCCCTCAAGATCTTTACCTTTAAAGATAATCCCCAGCAATATGCGGATGTCAAAGTTTGCTTGGGCAGCGCCTATCTGACCCTGGCAGAGGCCATAGATCGGTCGGATAACTGCAAGCGGGCTATAGAAGCCTACAGCAGAGCCCTGCAGGTCCATACCCTGGAGCGCTCTCCCGAGCAGTATGCGGCGGTGAAAAACAACCTGGCCATCGCCCATATAGCTCTATCTGAGGTAGAAAATAAGAGAGAGAACTGCCGGCTTGCCATTCAGGCCTGCGGCGATGCCCTTCAGGTCAGAACGCTCGAAAGACAACCGCTGCCGTATGCCGCAACCCAGAACAACCTAGGGAACGCCTACCTTACCCTGGCTGAGGTGGAGGAGGGTATGGAAAACTGCGAGCGCGCCCTTGAAGCATACAGAAATGCTCTGCAGATTTATTCCCTGGGACAGTTCCAGGAACAATACGCTGCAACTCAAAACAATCTGGGAAATGTCTATCTGATCCTGGCGGAGGGTGAAGATCGAGCTGAGAACTGCATGAGGGCTGTGCGTGCCGCAGAGGAGGCGCTCAAGGTCTACAGGCTGCAAGACCATCTGGAGGACTACGCCGAGTCTCAGGGAATCCTATGGCTCGCCTATCTCACTTTAGCCGAGATCGAGTACAGGGCTGAGAACTGCCTCCTCGCCTTGGAGGCCTGCCAGGAGAGGCTTCGCGCCTACAGCGCAGGAGAGAAGCCTCTAGAGTATGCTTCCTGCCAGAAGGATCTGGCCATCACCTACTGTTGGCTGGCTGATACCGAGGTTTCAGCCGAAGCCAAGGCCGAGGACTGCCGCAAGGCAGTGGCGGCCTGCGGTGAGGCTCTGCAGGTCTACGGGACCGGGGATCATGCAAAGGAGCATGCCGAGGTCCAGATGCTGCTCTGGGCAGCATATTCGGCTCTGGCAGAAGTGGAGAACAGGTCTCTGAACTGCCACAAGGCCATCGGGGCCTGTGAAGCAGCCCTGGGGATCTATGCAGGAAAAAGCCCGGCTGACTACGCTGATGCGCAGAGGAATCTGGGCTACAGCTATCTCACTCTGGCGGAGATGGAGAGCATGGCGGAAAACTGCCAGAGAGCCATAGATGCCTACGATGCTGCCCTGCAGTTCTATACCCCGGATAAGGCGCCTCTGGAGTATGCCGACGTCTTGAGGGATCAGGCTTTCGCCTACGTCGCCCTGTCCGAGGTGGATGACAAGGAAGAGTGCTGCAAGAAGGCGTTGAAGATCTACAAGAAGGCCTTCAAGATCTACTCAGGGACGGCCACCGAGCTGGAAGAGAAAAGCGATCCGACAGTGGTCGAAACGCGAGACCTGGCTGAAAAATGCCACCGTTCCATGGAGGCCTGCAAGAGAATCCTCAAGGTCATTAAGAAGTCCAAGAAAGCCTCGCAGCCGCCCAGGCGGTCGGAGCATGACTGATTTAACGGATGAGCAGAAGGCAGAGTACTTCCGCCGTTCGTACACCGCTGTGGACGGGCTTTGGTTCATGAAGGTCGAGGAGAAGCACGGCTTTGAGGAGGCGCTGCAACTGGATGAGGCGGTCTGGAATGTTCTGCCAAAGATTCAGGCCCGCACCATCAAGGCCATGATGAACCTCTGCAGTGGTCTGGACGGCCTTCAGGAGGCCATCGCCGTCCGGCTCGCCCTGGAGGGCTTTATGTTTATACTGGAGAGGCAGAAGGATGGCTTTGGAGTGACCATCAGCAGGTGCCCCTGGCACGATCTGCTGATCAAATCGGGAAGAAAGAATATCTCTGAGAAGGTGAGCGACATCATTTGCAGGGTGGAAAATTCGGTGTGGGCTTCTGAGTTTGAAGATGATGAGTCCAGAAAGATAAGATTTGAGAGAGAGGATATGATCTGCCAGGGCGCAGAAAGATGCAGGCTTAGATTTTGCAGGTAGGTGAAAAATCAGGCAGTCGACCATATTTGAGTTGATCTGACCTTCGCACGGTCCCATAACCCGCACGGACGGCAAAGATTGCACACGATCAGTTCTCCAATGTATCATCCGGTTAATGAGGCCTGGTGCTATGGATTTTGTGTTAAACAACTCAGCATAGGTAGACTTCCAAAAATCACCTATCAATAAAGGTCAGAAGGATTTTAGGGTAGTCTCCCTATTTTGTGTTGTCGAGGTTGGGAATTACGACATTCATCATAAGTTCCTCAACCGTCCATCCATGATCAGTTAACCCTGCAGCCGTAGCAGCAGATCAGATTTGCCAGCGTCGCTGTCCCTCATTAACCTCTACGCGCAACGATTTAACAGGTCGCGTCAAGTTGTAAATCCAGTCCTTCCAGGCGCAAGATGCTTCATTAAGTTGTAGTATATAAACCTAATTAGGGTAGACTACCCGGAATCTTATAATGGAAAAAATAGAAGCAGATAGACGTTTTTCCCATCTCTGTCGTGATGCTGTTGATAAGTTCAACGAATTTATCAGTAATCTGGACGGCTTGAAACTCATTCCTGTTTTGCCCG
>JAPKYD010000091.1 GCA_026394475.1 Methanothrix sp. | reverse complement strand
ACAGAGGATAATGGGCATGGTATCCAAGGGCGGCTCTTTCACAGCGGCATGGATGCTGCAGAGCGGCAAGGAGAACCCTTTCCTCTCTCAATTCGACGAGATATGCCAGATCCTTGCCGGCAGGGACACCGTGCTCTCTCTCGGGAACACAATGAGAAGCGGATGCATTCACGATCACATGGATGGGCCCCAGGAGATGGAGATCGAAATGAACGCCAATCTGGCCACGAGGGCGAATGAGCTGGGAGTCCAGGTGATCATCGAGGGAATGGGCGGACATGTAAGCCCGGACAAGATACCTGGTTATGTCGCCATTTACAAGAGGAAGACCGACCGCAGGCCTCTGTTTGTAGCGGGCCCTCTCCCCATCGACATCGGCGTTGGGTACGACCATATCTCAGGGTGTGCAGGAGGAGCTCTCGCCGCTGGCTCTGGGGCGGATTATCTCTGTTACATCACTCCCTCCGAACACCTGGCCCTGCCAAATGCGGCTCAGGTGAGGGAAGGAGTGGTGGCCTTCAAGATAGCCGCTCACATCGGGGATACCCTGAAATACGGGCCGAGGGCCGAAGATATGAAGCTGGCTTTGTGCAGGAGGGCCAGGGATTGGGAGGGCCAGTTCAGATTTGCCATCGATGGCGAGCGGGCCAGACAGATTCACGACAAGGATGAGAGCGGGTCCTGCACCATGTGCGGAAAGTACTGCGCTATATCCATCATGGAACGCTATCTGAAATAGCATTTAGGCGGTTGATTCTAGAACTCTTCCATTGGATAGCTCACGCCAGAGTGGCCAATAATTCCGGATTTCATTCTTCGAAGATTTCCTTCTGCCAAGCAAAGCCCTTATATGTTGATTTCCTAAGTTTATTATAGCGAGAGAGGAAGGGCGGCTGCCGCTGGCCAATTCTGGCCGGTGTGGAAAGTCCCCCCACCTCTGGACACACAGACATCCTCCAAGGATGTGGGGCGAGAGCTCCGGCTCTGGCACAGAAACGATACCGCTCCGCGCAAAAGCGATGATGCTGCAAGGCTGAGGTCGCGCTGGGCTGCGGATGAAACGGCGAAACCCTGTGGGTGCAAGCCAAAATAGAGCTGAAAAATTGGTCGTCCAGCCAAGCTCGGGTATGGCGCTAAGCTGAATGCCGCCGGGAACAGAAGGGGGCTTACTCTCCTCACTCGTTAAAATTTATAACGCTTTTTACTACCGTTTTTACTACTATTACTATCAGTGTGACTTTTATCCGCATGCAGTGCTGCTCTCGCCGCCAGCCGGGCCACGCGCACAGGCTCCGGGACCCGGCCGTCCAGGGTGAACTTATTCAGCAGCATGCGGGCCTCGGATGAGGTTGCCCCCAAAACCCGGACGAAGACTTCGTAGCCCGTCTTCAGCTTCACGGGCTCTCGCTTGCCCAGGCGCGCGTAGCGGCGAAGCTTCTCCTCCGGCTCCGGGAAATACTCCCGGATGTATTTTTCCAGGCCAGGGGACTCCTCGTAGGTCAGGCAGATGACGGGCTTCTGGACTATGTCGAAGACATCCTGCAGGTCGATGATGTTGAACCAGCTTACGGCCGCGCCGCTGAGGAGCAGGGCGTTCACGTCCGCCCGATCCAGTTGCGCGTAGATCTGGAGAACTCCGGAGGTGGCGTCGTCGCCTCCCACGGTGGCGCGAGCGAATGCCAGGCCGTCCACACGCAGGTCGGCGCGCATGACCAAGCCAGCCAGAATGGAGGCGGGACGAGATCGCACAAAGCTCTCGGCTATGGCGAGGACACGCAGCGCGGGCTTGTTGAGGTGGAGAGGCATATTTCAGGTGACTTTGATGCGGAAAATTCCGCGCGCCTTTTCCACCACCGCCTTCAAAGACGGGGCCAGCTCCATGATCTTCTCCAAGGGCATCCTCTCTCCGGTGAGGGAGACTGCGTATTGGTCCTTAGGCTCGACGATGAGCACGGCCAGCGGCGTCAGCCAGCTTCCCACGATCTTTCCTTTATCCCTCAGAAATGAGACCCTGATCACGGTATAAAGGGATCTGTCGCCTGCCTTCAGCTCCTTGGCGACCCGGATCTCTGTCTCGACCACGGGAAACCTGATATCCTGCAAGATCAGGCCCCCCGGGCCATCTCTGCCAGGAGCCTTCTTATCTTGCGCTCCCGGAGGGATCCGATCATGGCCATAGCCATCCACAGCATCCTGGCTCTCAACTCTGCCGCGAAATCTCCTTCCAGCCGCTCTCCATCGAAGTATGGCTCGATGAAGATGTCTGCCTGGAAGAGTCCCAAGGCCGATGCCACTGACCAGAGATAGCCGCTCATCACCGCCGTCCTTGCGGGATCGTCCAGACCGAAACAGAGGCGGCAGGAGATCTTTTGAAGATCTATTGATTTGAGCAGATCCTTGAGGACGCATAGGAGCGCAGGAAAGGCATCCAGCAGAGACCCTGGAGATGGAGACCGCATGAGCTTTCTTCTTCTCTTAGCGGCCAATGCCTCTTTTTCCTCGCCTCTCGCCTCCTTCTCCCTGTGCTCCATGATACCCTCCAATGAATGTGACAGGATATCTCCTTTCCTCAAAGTGAATCCCAGCCACGCGATCCTGTAAATCCCTCGCACTGGAGGGCCTCTCTTGCTCAGTTCAAGAGACAGATGAAAGGGAACAACCAGTAGAAGGACCAAAAACGAAAAGGATAATGCTGCCAGGATCAGAATCAATGCTGTCAATGTCGAGGAGACCTGTATCCATGTGAGCATCGGCTGGGACCTACTCTACCTCGATCGTGGCCATGTTTCCTGACTTCTTTTCCCTGCCCTCCTTCCGGCTCACCAGCTTCTCCATGAGCATATGAGCAATATTGGAAACCGGCTCTGCCAGGGGGCTGGGCGCCGCCAGGGGTACTACCTTCACCCCTTCTGATCCGGCGACTCCTTTGAAGACGATCACCACTGCGACCGGAAAGACACCCACTCCTCCGCCTGCTCCTCCCGCAACTCCTCCTTTGCTGGCATCCTCGCTTCCGTGGCCTATCCCGGTGCCGAAGCCCATGCCCATCTTGGTGATGGGTATGATGATTTTGTCTTCCATCTCTATCGGCTCGCCAATGATGTTCTTGGCCGAGAGAGCCTTGAGAAGCTCATCGATCGTGGCCTTTATGGCATCTTCCGCTGCCATCTATATCTCCTTAAATAACTATAGGCTCTGCATATATACGTCTTTCTGAGTGCTTGGAAAAGATATAATTAGACCGAAAACCCCTCCAGGAAATGATAAAAGGAGAGAATAATGTCGGAGGATCTCAAAGCAGTTTACAGCGCGGCTCCGGGGATTTTCCAGAAGCTGAGGCGCGAGATTGATAAAGTCATGGTCGGCCAGAATGTGGCCATCGAGCAGCTGTTGGTCTCCATCCTTGCCGGCGGTCATGCCCTCCTGGAGAGCAATCCCGGGCTGGCCAAGACGCTGCTGGTGAAGACCACGGCCTCGTGCCTGGGCCTCGGATACAGCAGGATTCAGTGCACTCCTGACCTGATGCCTGCGGACATTACCGGCACCACCATCATCGAAGACACAGATGGAAGCAAGAAATTCCGATTCGAGGCCGGCCCGGTCTTCGCCAACATCGTCCTGGCCGATGAGATCAACCGGGCGTCCCCCAAGACCCAGAGCGCTCTCCTGGAGGCCATGCAGGAGAAGCAGGTAACCGTCGGAAACAAGACCTATCCCCTGGACAAGCCCTTCTTCATCCTGGCCACGCAAAATCCCATTGAGATGGAAGGGACCTTCCCCCTGCCCGAAGCGCAGCTGGATAGATTTTTGCTCAAGATATTCATGGAGTACCCCTCCCTTGAAGAGGAGCTGCAGATCCTGGAGAGATACACGGGCCGGGGAGAGCCGGTCGTGGAAAGGGTGGTCAGCAAGCAGGAGGTGATCGCGCTGCAGCAGCTCTGCCGCGATATACCCGTCTCCGATGACCTGAAGAGAGCGGCAGTGAATCTTGTCCTGGCCACGCGCAAGTGGGAAGGCGTCCAGTATGGAGCCAGCCCCAGGGCATCCATAGGCCTCATCGTCTCCGCCAAGGCCAGGGCCTTCCTTCAAGGCAGGAACTATGTCTCCAAGGAGGATCTGCACGTCATGGCCTATCCGGTATTGAGGCACAGGATCATCCTGAACTTCGAGGCGGAGCGCAAAGGCCTGACCCGTGACCATGTGGTCACGGATCTGTTGAGAAATCTCAACATCTAGGGAATTCAAGATATGGACACAGAGTTCTTCAAAGAGCTGGAGAGATTCGCTCTCCTGGTCAAGAAGCGCGTCTCGACCGCCTACAGCGGCGGCAGGAAGTCCCTGCGCTTTGGCCACGGCATCAGCCCCGTCGGCTACCGGGAGGACCGCAAGGGAGACGACTTCAAGCTGGTGGACTGGAAGGTCTACGGAAGAACGGAGAAGCTCTACATCCGGGAGCATGAGGAGGAACGCAGCCTGGTGGTGCACATCCTCCTGGACGCCAGCGGCAGCATGGGCTATGCCGGGAAGTTCGCCTATGCTTCCCGCCTGGCCGCAGGCTTTGCCTATCTTGCGACTCTGGAGAACGAGAAGTATGCACTCTCCCTGTTCTGCAAAAAGTTCTACCCAGGAGAACCCAAGCGCGGGCGAAGGAATCTCTTTCAATCCATTGAGGAGCTGGACAGGATCTCGCCCCAGGGCGGGGCCAACCTCAAGCTGATCGCGGATCAATTTGAGGCCATGATCAGGACTACCAGCCTGGTAGTGGTGATATCCGACTTCCTGGGGAAGACGGAGGAGGTTTTATCCAGCATCTACCGGCTCTCGAGGCATGATCTGGTCATGATCCAGGTTCTGGCGCCTGAGGAAGCAGAGCTTCGCTTCGGAGGCGATGTCAAATTCGTGGATCTGGAGACACGCCAGCCCCTGATCACCCGCATAACCGAAGGAGAGCGAAAAGAGTATCTGCAAAAGATGGCAGAGCACAATGATCGCATCGCAGCCGCATCTAGACAGGTTGGCGCGGAATTCTTCAGATTCAGGACGGACCAGCTAATCTTCGAGGCCTTCTCGGAGATGCTCTCCAGGGCTGTGATCTGGAAGACCTAACGGAGAGGTGAAGGTGAGAATAGCGCTTGGTTTTGGCCAGGGAGTTCTAGAGCTGGAGGCGGGCGAGGGTGTGGAGGTAGTGCTTCCCAGAGAGCTTCCGGCTGCTGGTCCTGGCGAGATCGAGAGATCTCTGGACCAGCCGCTGGGCAAAAACCTGGACGAGTTCCGAGGCTGCAAATCCGCCTCGATCCTGGTCAGCGACATCACCCGGCCAGCTCCCACCCACCTCCTGCTGCCGTCTCTGGTCAGGAGGCTGAAGAGACTGGGTATCTTTGACCTGAAAGTCGTCTTCGGCCTGGGAACGCACCGACGAATGACGCCTGAAGAGGAGCGGCTGCTTTTGAAGGACGGCATGAGCCTGCCTTATATCCAGCACAACCCCAAGGCCTGCGTTCCTTTGGGGCAAACGGAGCGAGGCACGCCTGTGGAGATCCTGGAGACCGTCGCGGCCTCGGATTTAATTGTGGCCACGGGAAATATAGAATATCACTACTATGCGGGCTACAGTGGCGGGGCCAAGGCCGTCTTGCCGGGAGTCAGTTCGGAGAGGTCTGTGATCAAGAACCACGAGCTGATGAGAGATCCGCGCGCGGTTTCCGGAAGGCTGGACAGCCCTGTGCGCCAGGACATGGAGGAAGCTGCAGAAATCGCAGATCTCGATTTCATCTTGAATGTGGTCCAAAACAGCAAAAAGGAGATTGTACAATCGGTTTCAGGCGGCTTCATCCAGGCCCATAGGGCAGGGGCAGCCGTGGTAGATCGCATGTATCGGCGCATCGTTGAGCCGGCAGAGATCGTGGTGACCTGTGCCGGCGGCCGGCCCAAAGACATGAACCTCTTCCAGGCTCAGAAGGCCCTGGACAACGCCAAATATGCGGCCGTTCCCGGAGGCACGATCATCCTGGTGGCAGAGTGTTGCGAGGGGCTGGGCCATCCCGTCTTCGATCGCTGGGCGCGTGCGGCGCAGGGGGCCGAGGACTGCTGGGAGCGCTTCGGAAGGGAGTATGAGTTCGGAGGGCACAAGGCTGCATTCCTGGCTAGGGAATCTTTGCGGCATCATCTGATCCTGGTATCGGCTTTACCTCCAAAAAAAGCTGAGATGTGCTTCTTCCAGCCCGCCAAGACCCTCGAAGAGGCCCTGGCCAAGGCCCGGGAAAGGCAGGGCAAAGACGCAAGAATGCTGGTCATGCCCCATGGAGATCTGACCCTGGCCGAATCAAAAATTGATCGGATTTTGTGAATCTAATCCTTGGCGACCTTCTTGCCGATAAGGTACAGGACACCGCCGCAGATTACCACGCCGATGACCGCCGACAGGATGTATGCCGCCATCAATCCTGTCTGAGATCCATCGTCAGGCAAGGCATAATCAGGAATGGGTGCCCTCCATAGTGAGGAAAGCCCCTCCAAGCCCATAGGCACATAGCCGAGCTTCTCTTTAAGCTCCTCCGACCCCCACTCTCAGAAGGTCTCTCCCACGGCGAGCAGACCCAGCGGAGCCAGGATTATCAGCAATACTAGGCCAATGGCAAAATTTCTAACCGTCTTATCCATGATCCCACCTCAGGCAGTATTTGCCCCCTTGGGCTTCTCCCTTTGCACCCGAGATTCTTCTCCATACAGAATGGATGTATCTGTTCTCTGGATGTAAGCGAAGATCAATGCCGTGACCAGAGCCTCCAGGATGCTGAAACCAAAGGCATGCTCCAACAGCATGGCCGGGAGGGTCACGCCCAAGGAGTAAGGCATATAGATCGGCATACCACCGGCATCTTGATGCAGGAGGGGCTGTATTCCGAACTCAAATCCCGTGAGTCCAGCCGCGAGAGTGAGGGAGATGTAACCAGCTATGGCGGCTGCAATCATCCTTCTTGAGGAGGTTATCTCCGAGCTTTGGCTGATCAGCTTATAGACATAATATGCAGAAAACGGCATCACCACCGCCATGTTGAAGCAATTGGCGGCGATGGTGGTTATTCCTCCATCACCGAACATCAGAGCCTGAAGGACAAGGGCAACAGATATAGCTATCACTGCAGCCCAGGGTCCCAGGACGATGCCTATTATGGCGCCGCCCACTGCATGGCCAGTGCTGCCTCCAGGAACGGGGATATTGAACATCATGATGACAAAGGAAAAGGCAGCAGCCAGGGCCAGCAAGGGAACCTGCTTGGACTTCAGCTCTGCGCTCAGCCTCTTTCCCGCATAGTACCAGATGGGGATCATTATGATCCACAACGCTATGTATGTGTATGGCCCCAGATAGCCATCAGGAATGTGCATTATTTCACCAGATAACCAAAATCTCGTTTTATTATAAAAAGATATCGGGTATGCATATCAAGTAAGAAATATTTGTGTATTTTTCTGCCTAAATGGCAACAAGAAATCGGTGAGAGCGCCATGCCAAAGCAGAATAAGATTCGCTTCAATCAAAAAATTTATTGCCAAGTTGGATCAATGAAGTTAGGGCTGAGAAGATGATGCTCAAATGCCAAAGCTTTTCGGCCTATATCCGCTAAGGAAGGCATTCGCGACTCATTGCCAGGCCATGGCCCGCGTGTGTGAGAAGGATTATTGCCCGCTCAGCGAGATCCCAAGACGCCGCGATTCACAGTTCGATATTGGCAATCTCGGTAGTGGGGGTGTATTTCGATAAAAGAAAATAGAGGTGCAATTCGGTTACCCGCCCTATGCTCCTATATTGATACGCATTTAGTAGAACTTATGCGTTAATTGTTATATAATCTGAGCTTTGACAGATATCTTAAAATAAGAGAAATTTCACGTGCTAATTAACGAGACTTTGTATCTGAGGAGGGAGAGGATTCTTGAGAGAGGGCATTCTTGCATCTCTGGCACTATTTGCACTTATCAGCATGGACGTCGCAGAGTACGAGAACAATGATCTGATCTTCAGAGAGGAGAACAATCTGACTTTTAGTATTGATCAGAAGGTGAGTGGTGCTGGCTTCTTCTCGGCTTATAGATATGCTTTGATGCCCGACGCCATCGGCGCTGAAGGGCATCTGTTCAATGGTGTGGAGGCAAAGAGTCAGGCTCATGCGAGCGGGGCCATAGACACGGAGTCCCTCTTCTCCGGAGAGAGCACCTATGTCAACGAAAGCAATCTCAATCCGAAGATTGAGGAAGAAGATAAATATGCCCACCGCGAGCACGTTAAGAAATTCGACGAGTACGAAGAGACGACCACCAGCGTTATAGATCTCAAAGAGGACAACGCCCTCACCTACAGCCCCATGTCTCTTTCCGTAGGAACGAATTATTATGACCGTCATCCTCTGGCCTTCAATTCTCTGATAAAAGATGGTGTCTGGATCAAGAATCGGGATGGGCTCAGCTCCTTGAATCATGTGGTGGACAATGCCCATGCATTAAACAAGCTGCTGGACGCGAATTCCGATGCCGTGAATCTCTCGCTGAATGTGGAGGAGGATTTGACGGAAGGAAAATCCCACTTCGGTGACCTGCAACTGGCGGAATATCCCAGGGACGAAGAGTCGAAGGACGAGGAGGAGGAGCCTGCAACTCCCGGAACAGCGATGAAGCTATGGCACAATACCCAGGCCGTGCTTGATGAGGATTACATCGGCAGCTTCCATATGAAAAAGAACATGACGCTTGCCTGGGAGGAAGACGATGAGGAATGGGATTATGCCTGGCTTCCCTGCTGCAGCGGAGGCTTCCTGGACATGAATCTAATGGACCGGGCCGAGAGAAGCGTGAGCGGTGTATTCGACTGCACCTGCTCCAAGGTCCCGAAGGAAGCGCAGTTTCAAGGACACTAGGCGTCAGGCGTCTTCTTTTTTTATTCGTTTTATTGATCGTTCTTTTTTGTTTATTATTTACTCTGTTTGATTATTTTAATATCATTATGAATATAGCTTTTCTCTAGATAGCGTTTCTCTATCATGAGGTGTGCTCGTGACTGTGCTCCTTCTCGTGAGCGTGCATGTGCTGGTGCGCTATTGCACCATGGCGGTGCATGTGCTTGTGGATCAATGACCTTTTGCTGATCTGCTCTATGATATCAAGATCGTGAGTGGCAGTGATTATGGTCTTGCCTGCTTCGGCCAGCTCCTGCAGAAACTCGATCAGCCAGAGCTGCGTTCTCGGGTCCAGACCGGCCGTGGGCTCATCCAGGAGAAGAACATCAGGATTGTTGACCAGGACGGAGGCTATGCAGACCTTCTTCTTCTCCCCACCGCTCAAGGTGTGGGGCGCCCGCTCGCGGAGCCGGGCGATGTCCATCATCCCCATAACCTCTTCCACCCTGGAACGGACCTCATCCTTGGAGAGATCAAGCTGCAGTGGCCCGAAGGCCAGCTCCTCGAACACGGTAGAGCTGAAGAGCTGCACATCTGAGTTCTGGAAGACAAAGCCCACCTTCTTGCGGAAATAGCGCCGAAAATCATTATCCTTGATGGAGTCGAAGATCTCCTCCGTGACATTATTGCCGAAGGCACGAAACTCGCCAAAGGTAGGAAAGACCAGGGCATCCATTATAGCCAACAGAGTCGACTTGCCGCTGCCGTTGGCTCCCATGATGCAGATCTGCTCCCCCGGCAAGACCTTGAAGCTTACGTCCTTTAGGGCGTTGATCTTTCCCAGGTACGAGTACGATACATTTCTCAAATCGAAGATGGCTTCATCCATGCTTTCAGACCCTGATGATATCTTGAGAGATCAGTACCAGCAATAAACTCAGCGACAGGGAGACCGCTCCGGCCAGGTAGTCGCGGCTCTGCATCTGGAAATCCTGCATAATCTTGACATCGCCGGCAAAGCCCCGCGAGATCATGGCCCCATGAACCTGCTCACTCGTGGTCAGGGATCTCATCAGGATGTAGCCTATCCTGCCTCCCACCCACTTCTGCTCCTCGAAGAGCGAACCCGGCTTTATAGTTCGAGCCCGCTTGGCAATGTAGATCTCTCTCATCAAATCCGTCAGCAGGAAGATATATCTGTAGGCCATCTCCAGGGTGAGGACATAAACCCGTGGAACGCCCACGGTGCGAAGCGATTTGAAGATCACCTGCTGCCTGGTGGTGAGAAAGAGAAGGACCACTGCGGAGACGGAGGCCGCGACTCGCAGCGTGAATATGGCCGCTGCCATGAGTCCCTGCCGCGTGATATAGATCTCCTCCGGCAGTGCAAAAGGCCCGAGGGTTGCTCCCGGTCCAAGGGACGCCACCGGGTAGAGCGGGTCGCCGGGAAGGAAGATATTGAAGATCATGGGAAGGGCGATGATGCCCGTGAAGAGCGGGATGAAGAGCCAGACGCGCTTGATGAAGAATCCGACCTCGATCTTGCTCAAGCGGCAGAGCAGAAGCTCGAAGATGTAAAAGGCCAGAAGTATCTGGATATCTCTGGTCAGGCTGAGGGCGAAGACCAGCACCAGGATGGAGACGAGCTTTGCCCTGGGATCGAGGCTCTGCATGAGGCCGTCCCTCCTGGAGAAGCTCTCGCTGGCGACGGACTCCTGGAGGAAGGCGAAGACGCCGTCCAGAGTTTTCTGGATGAAGCTCTTACCCCCGCCGGAGACCGCACTGCATTGGCATGGGCCGACATCAACCTCCTTCATCCAGTCCGGTATCATCAGTTCTCCCTAGAGCGGTCTGTAGAGATACGCCTGATTTCAGGCCCGTTTTCGTATCCGTTTCTACTTAATAAAGCTTCTCTTGTGTGAAGAAATAGTATCACTCAAGGAAAAAATATGAGTAGAGAAATATACAGCTGCCCAAGGGATGACCCAGCGCCGTATAGGGCATCATTGGTGGCTAATCTTGATTTTAAAAATATCCGATGCCCAATTAAGCAACAAAATGTAATGAGAATTCATGGGATCTCCCGGACAGCCGATTACCACGGGTTTCGATCTTAAATCTATTAAATTAATCAGTCATTTACATTACAGCTGACAATAAATTTTGTCATAAATTTAATAATTATATGCAATAAATAATCTCAATGCCTTCCTTCTAGCATCATCTATATAAAGACCGGATTTAATTCCCTTCTCAGGTGATCATTTGAAGATGGTCTTATTTATGGCTGCACTATGTCTGGCTGCTCTGTCTTTGGCCGGCATGTCTGCAGCTGCAGATTCACAGGCTACCCAGGGTCAAACCATAAATTCATATCAAGGGAACCTTTCGGAAAAGAGCTTTGATTTCGTGAGCATGACGGGGCTATTCGGCAAGCTCGGATTCGCCGTTTCAGAGATGACCAAGTTCACTGCGCCCAAGCAAGGTTGGAAGCTTAAGACGATCAGCATACTGGCCTATGACGGATACAATGGAACAGTCGAGTCTCTCCCGTCGGAGAGAATAATTGCTCTGGAAGTAAGGGATAAAGACCGCAATCTTCTGTACAGGATGAGCGATTCTCAGCTTCCTTACAGCAACTATGCATTCAATATTACAGAGCCATATTGGCTGACGATCGGGCTGCCATCGATACCGGTGAGCGGTGAATTCTATGTCTGTTTCTACGACAGAGGGGCAGTCGCTGTTGCCTGTGAGAATCTCAACAAAACCAATGAAAACTCGTTCTTCTACAATATGGCCGTTGACGAGCAGATTCCTGCAACGTTGCCTCTCGCCAAGAACCAGACTGCACAGGTAAACTGGATCATGTCTTTGAGTGGGAGCTAAATCGTTCATCTAATTCCATTTTTAGTGATAGAAAATCCATTTCAGACATCCATCAGCATCTATATATGGATTGAACTTCGTGGCTGTCTTGGGTGATCATTTGAAGAAGACGATCCTATTGATGGTTGCACTATGTTGCACCGCATTTTTATTCACCACCATGGCTGCGGATAATGCAGCAGCGCCACAGCTAACTGTTCTCAAGCAGGATAGTGGAAAAAATTTATCAGAGATGAACCTCACCCTGTACTCCGCCATCGATGATTTCGGCTCAGCTGGCCTGGTCGTGGGAGAAGCGGTAAAGTTCACAGCTCCCAAAGCAGGCTGGAAGCTCTTAGGCGTGCAGGTACTGGGCTGGAGCGGATTCAACAATTCTACGAAGACATTCCCAGCAGACAGGAACTTCCTCATCGAGGTCAGGGATAAAGACTTCAACCTTCTCTACAAGTTTGCCGACGCCCAGAATATGTACTTCCTCTCCTCGATTGGACCGGTATTAAGTGGAATGGAGATTCCGGCAATACCGGTAAGCGGAGACTTCTATGTGGTCTTCTACGATCGCGGAGCTATGGGCGTTGCCATGGAGGGTGACGCAGGAACAGGCAACTCCTTCTTCTACCCCATCAACGGCCAGATGGTGCCCGCTGAGTTCAAAGCGCCGAAGACGAACCAGACCATAAAGGTCAACTGGCTGATCAGGGCCGTTGGCAAATAAGGAAATCTATAGGCTGCAGCTGGCGAAAGTATGTTATAGGCCCAACGCCAACTCTGCAGCCGATGTTTGAATCTCGAGTCGTCTGCATTTGCGGCCTTCCCGGAATCGGAAGCGTGGGCAAGGTGGCTGCCGATTACCTGGCCATCGCCCTGGAATGCAGTACCATTAAACCCTTTTTTTCCCGCAGCTTTCCGGCGCAGGTCGTGGTCTCTCAAGGGCTGGCAGAGCTCTTGCATGCCGAGCTGAAGGCCCCCAAGGAGAGAAGAGATATGTTCATTCTCTCCGGCGACGCCCAGCCCCTAGACATCGTGGAGATGTATCGACTGGCAGGAGAGATCCTGGAAACCGTCAGGGCAAAAGGAGTCTCTGACGTGATAACCCTGGCCGCTTACGTCGGAGAGGTAAAGGAGAAGGTCCTTGGCGCAGCCAGCGATGTCGATTCGGCAGCGATGCTCATGGACAGTGGCATCCCGCTGCTCCGCAATGGAGCTATTGGAGGACTGAACGGATTATTGGCGGGGCTCGCGCCCTGGCATGAGATGCGCGGCTTCTGCCTGCTTGGAACCAGCTCCGGAGCAGACCCGGTGGACATTCAGGCCGCGACAAATTTATTAGGGGTGATAAATAATCTTCTTGGCCTCTCCTTGGATATCTCCCTGATGGGGCCGGTGATGGAAGAGCAAGAAGCCAACGCCGGGGAAGAAGTGGACATGAACTACCGCTAAATTGATTTTACCACCAGCGTCCCCCTGGGAACGCCCATCTCCATGGCCACTGGCTCGCACTTGGCCCTCAGAATGTAGATAAGACGGCCTTTTAACCTTTCCTGGAACTCAGATATAGTCTCGAAGTTTCCCATGCCCTTGGACAGGACCAGATAGTCCGGATTATGCAAAAGCAATGATGCCTCGGAGTCAAGATGCTCCAGGGCCGTGCCCACCACCTCTCCCGTGGGCACAACCTCGACGTCCGTCATGGCCCGCAGCTCCTTTGCAGTTACGTCATTTAAGATGGGCTTGGCCTTAGATCCTATCACCACAGCTTTTCCCATCTCTTTGAGCTTCTCTATCACGAAGAGGTCGAAGACCACCTCGCCGGAGTTGTCGGTGAGATAGAAGATATTCCTGAAGCTGCAAAGGCGTTTCTCAACCTCGGCCAGATCGCCTGCCAGCTTTTCGTGCAGCGTGTCTGCAAAGACACGGCCAAAGGTGGAGTTATCAAAGTCGTGCCCCTTCACGCCGAACTCCATGGAGTTGGCCGCAGCAGCGATGCGGATCAGGGCTTCGATCTTGTTATCCGTCTCCTCGTAAAACTTCCCGGCCGCGGGCAGGAGATCTTTCGCCACGCGGTCGCTCTCTTCCTTGAGGCGCTGATAAGGATCCGATTTTCCGCTGCGCCTCTTGATGATCAGCTCCCGCTCCGTTCCCACCAGAGCCGGGACCCCGCCTTTGTGGCAGGCCATGAAGTCCAGCAGCTCCTCCACCGCCGCTTTCTTCTCCCCTTCCGAGGAGAAGACCAGATCGCTCTCGAACTTGGCCCTTTCCAGGATGCAGGGGTAGCAGTTGGAGGCCATCCTCACGCCGGCCACCTTCCCGCCAGATCTCTGACCACGTCGGGAATAACCTGCTCGGCCACGTGCACACAGGAGCCTCCGCTCAGGACATAGACCAGTCCTTTATCACCCACAGCTTCGCGTATCATCTGCGCCATTTTTGGATAGGCCGCGAAGGTAAGGTTGAAGCCTCCGTAATCGTCCTGGTGGGAGTCGTGGCCGAAGATGACAAAGGCCATTTGGAAATCGAAGTCCTTGGCCAGCTCCAGAGCGCTTTTGAGAGCGCTCAAGAATCGATCGTTGCTGGCTCCAAAAGTGAGACCGATGTCATAATTGTTCTTCTCTGGATCGTGTTCTTCTCCGGTGCCGCTGTGGAAGTTGATGTGAAAGACGTCTGCATCGTTTCCGAAGAAGTCGCGCGTGCCGTCTCCAAAATGAGGATCCACATCCACGATGAGAAAGCGCTTCAGCCCCAGCTCCCTCAGGCGCAGGATGGTGATGGCCACGTCGTTGAAGTAGCAAAATCCCCAGCAGCTTCCCCGCGAGGCGTGGTGGCCGGCGGTTCCGGTATAGGCGAAGGCCGACTCGGCTTCGCCTTTAGCGACAAGCTCCGCGGCCATCATGACGCTGCCTGCAGAGAGCAGTGCCACCTCTCGATAGGGGTCGGTCTGCATATTTTGCATATGCGTTGGGGTGTGAGCCTGCTCCACCAGCCTCAGAGGCGCAGCCCAAGCTTTGAAGACCTGGACATCTATGCCGTCCACCAGCCCTGACTCCATCAGAGTCTCGAAGGAGGGCCGGATCCTCTCCTTGAGCACACTGAATCCGTTTTTGCCGAAATCCTCATGATAAGTAATTGCGACCTTCATGCCTGCTCCTTCACGAAAGAACTCAATTTCTTGCCCTCTTTGCCTTTTCCTAAAGCTCGGTGATCCTGGGATACCTCTCCAGGAGCATGCCCTCTACTACTATGGGCATCTGCCTCTTCGCGTCTTTCACAGCG
Organism: Methanothrix sp.; assembly: GCA_026394475.1. Classification (GTDB taxonomy): domain Archaea; phylum Halobacteriota; class Methanosarcinia; order Methanotrichales; family Methanotrichaceae; genus Methanothrix. Next base: position 7,538 of record JAPKYD010000091.1, on the reverse strand, counting down.
CTCTCCAGCTCCCAGTCCGAGCTGGAGCAGATGGTGATCAGCGGCTCGCCTTTCTTGACCCTCTCGCCCATCTTCCTGTGGATGATAACGCCCGCCTTCTTGTCCGAGGGTGCGCCTGCCATGCGGGCCAGCTCCACCAGCCGCTTGTTGAAGAAGGCCACCACGTAGCCGCCTGCCGGAGCCAGGATGTCCTCACAGTTGTCACCGATGGCGATCTCCTCGCTCTTGACCTTGGGATCGCCTCCCTGAGCCTCAATTATCTCCATGAGCTTCTTGTGGGCTTTCCCGGTAGTAAGAATCTCTTCAGCCGTCTTGTAGCCGTCGCCTCTGCTGGCAACGCCGCCCATCTCCAGCAGGATGCCGGCCAGGGAAAGGCTCTTCTCCTTCAGGCTGTTCGGTCCGCCCTTGTTCTCCAGAACGGTGAGCGCCTCGCGGACCTCCAGGGCCGGGCCGATGGTTCGGCCTACTGGCGATCCTCCGAAGGTCATGGCGCACTCCACGCGAATGTTCAGGCGCTCTCCCAGATCGATGAGATCCTTGGCCAGGGAGCGGCCTGCTTCCGGCGTGGCCAGCTTGGTTCCCAGGCCCACGGGCATGTCCACCACCACGGCGTCTGCGCCCACAGCCCCCTTCTTGGCCATGATGGAGGCGAGCATCTGGCTGTAGGGATCTATGGACAGAGCATACTCGACCTTGATCAATTTGTCATCAGCGGGAGCGATGTTCGTGGCCCCGCCCCAGACGATCACTCCCCCCACCTTCTCCGTCAGTTCCTTGATCTCGTCTGCGGAAAACTCCACATTGGCCACCACTTCCATCAGATCTGCCGTCCCGCCTGCCCCGGTGATGGCGCGGGAGCTGGTCTTGGGAATGAGAAGACCTGCTGCGGCCACGATGGGAACTACAAGGAGAGATACTTTGTTTCCGGGAACGCCTCCTATGCTGTGCTTGTCCATGACGGGATGGGTATCGAAGTGGATTCGCTCGCCGGTCTCGATCATGGCCTTGGTCAGCCACTCCGTCTCCTGGGAGTCCAGGTTGTGGATGTAAGAGGCGGTGACGTAAGCTGAGAGCTCAATCTCGCTGAGATTGTTGTCCACGATATCCTGCACAATGGCGCGGATCTGATCCTCAGTGAGCTTCTGATTGTCCATCATGCTCTTGATATAACAAAGGGAGGCAGGCTTGGGGGCGGGCAGGACATCCACGATTTGTGGACTCTTCAGCTCTTTCAGAGCCTCGGTGAAGATGCCAATCTCGCCGGTCTTTACCATCTCCGTGGTGGTGTCCAGTATGGCCGTGGTCGCGGCACCCTTGGTTCTTACCCTGACCCGGTCGCCGGCGTAGAGACCGCGCTCTCTGGCGTCCACGACATTGAGCATGACTTTATGCTGCCCTATCTCGATATCAAAGGGACGAACTTGCAACATGCAAAGGACCTCTTTAGTTAGTAGTAATCCCGGAGCTTTTTTATTTTTCCGCCTTCTAGCAAGGTGAGGGACCTGATCCACTCGCCTCTGGCCTCGCGCGTGGTTCCCACCACCAGCCGTAGGCCATAGTTGGTCTTCTCCAGCATGCCGCATGCCTCCACAGTCTCGCCGGGCAGCGCCTGGCCGGCATAGGTGTGGGAGTAGCAGAAGATCTCCTTCACCTCATCATGATCCAGCCGGAGGATGGCGGGGCTGTCGAAGGCAAACTCAGCGTCGATCACTTTGGCCTCAATGCGGCGCCAGCCCACGGGCCTTCCGGGCGCATGCGGCTGGATCTGGCTCCAATCGCGAGTGAAGAGCAGGTCGAAGTAGGTGCCGTCTATCATGCCCCGGTTTCCCTTTCTCTTCTCATGCAGCATGAACTCATCGAAGTTAGTCTCCGGCTTTCGCTTAAGATAGATCTTCCTCCAGGTGGCCTCGTCCAGATCCAGAATCTCGCCCTTCGCCTTGGCCGCTGCCACTATGTCCCTGGCCTTCCACCACCAGGGGCCGTAAACCACAAAATCGATGTCCGAGCTGGGACTGTGCAGGCCGAGGAGCATGGAGCCGGTGATGCCCATCTCCTGCCGCGGCACCCCATCCTTGGCCAGGATTTCGGCGATCTTCTTCACCCGCAAATCCTGCTCCGCCACGGCTTTAAGGCCTTCGGAAGGCCGGAAGAGTCTCTGCACATCCGACTCCGGTACCACGTGAAGGTCGTGAACATAGCCGGGCCGCTCCCTCCTCAGAAACTCAAAAGCCAGATCGAAGTCCATCTTGCGGTAGCGCTTCCCGTGGGCCACTCGCTCTCCCGCCGCATCCGGAACGTAGCGAAGCAGAGATCGGATGCCCTGAGGGTGACTGTAGTCTGCGACTGCAAAGATCCAGCCGTCTCTGGTCTCAAGGAAATCTCTGATCCTGGCCTTCACGATATCGCCTTCAGAACCTTATCCCGGCCCGCACCCGAGCGGATGATCTTTCTCTTCGTCAGATCCAGGAGCGTGGACGGCTCTGCATATCTGCTTTTTCCTCCGTCCACCACCATGTCCACCATCTCGGAGATCTCGCAAGAGACCGCTGCGGCACTGGCCGGAGGTGGGGAGCCGGTGCGATTCGCGCTGGTCGAGGTGATGGGCCCGGCCTGATCGATGATCCTCAGAGCGGTCTCATGATCGGGGAACCTTATGCCCACCAGAGGAGAGCTGGCGGTGAGGATATCTGGAACTATCCTCTTTCGCGGGACGAGAACGGAAACTGGACCCGGAAAGAGCTGCTCTAGCAGATCCAGCTCATCTCTGCTGACGAATGCAACCTTCTCCAGCATCTCCAGGCTGGAGACGGCCAAAAAAATAGGCATGGACAGCGGCCTTTTTTTGACCTGAAAAACCCTCATTACGGCCTGCTCATCCAGAGCATTGGCGCCCAGGCCGTAGACGGTCTCGGTGGGATAGACCACAACTCCCCCGCCGATGATCAAGCGAGCCGCACTGGATATCATTTCCGTTTGATGCTGGCAATATCTCCCAGCGTAAGGCCCCTGCTTCTGCTGCCAGACTTGACCTTGGCCTCGTTGACCTGGTCGGTGAGCTTGATCTTCAGTTCCTTCTCCAGCTTCTTTCTGACCTCATCCTCGGGAGATATATCATCTCGCTCGATCTTCTTTAAGAGCGCCGCCTTCTCCTTTATCCTGGCGCCCAGCTCTTCTGGCGTAAGATTCAGGCTCTCCCGGGCTTCTCTGATCTTGCGCCCGAACTCCGGATCCAACTCGACCAAATCCTTGAAATGGTCGCGAGGCCTGGGTCGTCTGACCGTGAAAGCCCTCGCCACAGGAACCATCTTCTTCGGCACCGGCGACCATTTATCCTCAGGCTTGCCGAAGCGCGCACAGCCCTTACACACCTCCAGCGCTGAGCCGTCGATCACTATCCTCTGGGGCAAACCCGCGATCTCAGCACCACAAATCTCGCATTGCTTCTCGGTCATTTCGGAAACCTTTATAGGGGTCGGAGTTTAATAATCTTTGTAATTATGGATAGTGGAGAAGGCATGAATGAGTCACAGGCCGGCGCGGACTTTTCGCGCTACATCCTGGACCGCATGCGCCATCTTGAAGAGCGCAACCTGGCGCTGCGAGAGCAGAAGGACCGCGTGGAAGGCGAAAAGAGGCTGATAGAGAACCAGAAGCTCAAGTTCGAGAGGGAAGCGCGCAAGCTTCGATCCGAACTCGAGCGCCTGCGCGTCGGTCCCATGATCGTAGGCACTATCGTTGATGTTCTGGACGAGAACAGGGTTATCGTCAAGAGCAGTACAGGCCCCAGGTTCGTGGTGAATCTATCTCAGTTCATAGAGGAAGAGATCAAACCCGGGGTTCAAGTGGGCTTGAACCAGCAGTCCTTTGCTGTAATGTGCGTTCTGCCATCACCCCGTGACCCGGCAGTCTTCGGCATGGAGATCGAGGAGCCTCCTGATGTGCACTTCTCTCAGATAGGAGGCCTGGACCTGCAGATCACCGAGATCAGGGAGATCGTGGAGCTGCCCTTAAAGCGCCCGGACCTCTTCATCACTGTGGGCATAGAGCCGCCAAAAGGGGTTCTGCTGCATGGGCCGCCGGGCACGGGCAAGACCATCCTGGCCAAGGCCGTAGCCCAGAGCACCGAGGCCACCTTCCTTCGGGTCGTAGGTTCGGAGTTCGTGCAGAAGTACATCGGAGAGGGGGCACGCCTGGTGAGGGAGCTGTTCGAGCTGGCCAAGAACAAATCTCCAGCGATAATCTTCATCGATGAGCTGGATGCCATCGGAGCACGCCGCATGGACGGCGCCACCAGCGGCGATCGCGAGGTGCAGAGGACATTGATGCAGCTTCTGGCGGAGATGGATGGCTTTGACCCGCGCGGCGAGGTGAAGCTCATCGCAGCCACCAACCGCCTGGACATGCTCGATCCGGCACTGCTGCGACCTGGTCGTTTCGACCGGGTAATCGAGATTCCCCTGCCGAGCAAGGAAGCCCGAGAGGCCATTCTGAAGATCCATACCGGTGGAATGAGCCTTGACCAGGACGTGAACCTCAAGCACATCTCCGACCTCGCCGAGGGATCGAGCGGTGCGGATCTAAAGGCATTGTCCACTGAGGCAGGCATGTTCGCAATCCGGGAAGAGAGGGTGACGGTTTACCAGAGCGACTTCGAGAGCGCGGCCGCCAAGATCCTGCATAAAGAGAGAATAAGCGAGCCCGAAGAACTGATCCAGCAGTACATCTGAGCCCGTTATCGGGTTACGATCTCATTAAAGACACACGTATTTCGATTCAAGGCCAGGGGTTTCTTTTTTTTGCTTTTCTTCAGAATAGCCCTTTTCCGGAACAACCTGGTCTGGCTCAGCTTGCAATGGTCCCATTCTTTGAAGTCGGCTGCCCGAACCTGGTGCACAGAGGGCGGTATGAATTAAGAATCAGGAGATGCATTGACTGGTGTGAGGCGAACATTGTTCACTACCACACTATCTCCTGTCCTTCCCGAGGGATAATTTAAGTACACGTAGTCCGGATAGTCGTATTGAGCATTGCCGTTTCTATCCAGATATCTGATCCTTGCGCTATCTTTGGCCCGCCCCAAAAACTTCGCCAGGGCCGGTGAAGCAAGCATCTTATTTTGATCAGGATCGAAATCCACCACTTTTGTTCCCGGACTGAAGTTTCCGATGCGGCAGAGTCTTATATCGTTGGTGCAAATAAGCGCGGTCATAGGAGAAAATCCGGTATCTAGATCGCGGGCGTTTTCTTCGGAGAAAGGAGCTATTTTCATGAGCCAGGTATCGAGAATGTGATAGTATTTTGCTTTTGCACCGTGAATCACTTCAACCTTAATTCCCCGATACCCGCCAGCCACTTTGGGAATGAAGTCGATTACCAGATCCGAGATCAATAATCTATAGCCATCGGTAAACTCAATGCAGCTTACTCCTGGGACAGAGATTCCACCGCGATACGGAAGCCGCATCTCAAAATCTTCTATTTTAGCTGGGGCAACTCTTTCGTCCTGAAATTCATAACCCGACTCATCCCCAGTTTGCTCATGTCCAGCTCTTATATAATCCAGGCCGCAATAATATTGGTGCAGATAAACTGGATCATCGAGATCATAGGCCTGGCTGCCATATAAATTTAGGTAGTTAATCGTTGCAGGCAGCAAAGTCAGCGGCTTGCTCATATCGATGTCGTCAAATATCACCTTTGATCCTGGGGAATGATTGTCGATAGAAGTAAGCCGCACATCGTTTGCGGTTATCATATCGCGGCAAGAGCGGGCTATATGCAGGTATACTGGATCAGCTTCATCGTATCCGGGTGTTCCTATATCCCAAAAGCCCACGGTTGTTCCACCGGGTATGTCAAAAAGGGGCCCCCCCATATCCGTATCGTCCGACATGACCTTAGTTCCAAAATCATATCCTGAGCTAATTGCCAGATTCAGCATCAAGATCAAGCTAGTGAATAGGAAGACTCTTATCAATCTTCGGCCCCTTGCAGTTTAACTGTTTCCCTAACCAGTTCTTATGAACATTTACGTATAAATATCTTTTTGAAGTATTGCTACCAGGCGGGCCGGACTTTCTCCTCTACCTCCAAACATCAAAATCCCAAAGATCCGGGCCGAGTTCTCCTTGCGGTATTGATCAGGGGAAACCTCGGAGCAGACTGCATCCGATAGTGAGCTTTACGAGCCGTTTCCTGGCCCGGTTTATGTGCCCAGGAATCGACCGCAGGTTGCGCGAGGCCTTTCTGGTGCAGTTCCACAAGAAGCAGGGCATTGCCCTGGCTCCGGGCATGGGAGATAGGCTATGAAGTGAGAGATGCAGCCAGGTGAGTGGTAGAGCCGGAGTAGGCTCTGAGTTCGATGTTGCATATTATTGGAAGCTGCTGCTAATGCTTGGAAGGAGGCTGGGTTTCTTGTTCGAGTTATCTTTTGGATATCATATGCCGAATTAGAGGGTGAGATTACGCTACCGATAACTTTGCCATATTGATGGACGAATTGCTCATGCCAACGAGCAAATTACAAGGAGAAATAATTGATACATTTCTCCATCTCTAGCTATTGAAAATTGCTGGTAAAATAGCGGGGAGTAGATTTGAACTACTGATCTACGGGTTATGAGCCCGTCGGGATATCCTGACTACCCTACCCCGCTTCATTTGGATATTACAACCTCACTTTATACTAGCTTATAAGGCTTGCGTACAGATGCTTCAAAATGGATTGCCCTAGCCTGCTCTGCGGCATCCCAGGAGGAACTGACTTTGGCTCAAAGCTCCTGCCACGCGATATAGATGAAAACAATGTTCGCCTCACCATTCCTGCGTTTTAGGCAGCTTCAGGCAGCTTTTCTTTTTCGATCACTTAAAATATCTCCAAAAGCAACCCTATCAATATGCTCCTCCTGGGCGCAGACGAAGCTGGCAAAGGGCCTGTGATCGGCTCCATGTTCATTGCCGGGCTGGTGATCGAGGAGGAGAGGCTCTTCGATCTGGCGGCGTTTGGCGTAAGAGACTCCAAGCAGCTCACGCCGGAGAAGAGGGAGATCCTGGCCAAGAAGATCACGAGAATAGCTACAGATCAATACATCCTGGAGGTTCCGCCGCATGTCATCGACGAGCTGCGCCTGGTCATGACCATGAACGACCTCATGGTGAGGAGCTTTGCTCAGGTGGTGCAGAGGCTCTACGCCGACCGGGCCATCCTCGACGCAGCCGATGTGGACGCGGCACGATTCGCCAGCCGAGTGAGAATTGCGAGCAAAACCTCCATGGAACTGATAGCCGAGCATAAGGCGGACGAGCGCCACCACGTCGTCTCCGCCGCCTCCATCCTGGCCAAGGTGAGGAGGGATGCATCCATGCGGGAGCTGGAGGCGCGTTTGGGATGCAGGATCGGCAGCGGCTATCCCCATGATCAGGATACCATCGACTTTTTGCGCAACTGGGTCAGGGAAAACCGGGAATTGCCGCCCTGCGCTAGGCACAGCTGGGCCACAGCGCAGCGTATAAAAGCTAGTTTTATATAGGCTGCCTGA
>JAPKYD010000059.1 GCA_026394475.1 Methanothrix sp. | reverse complement strand
CACCCGGTATCATCCATCCAGGCCGTCCAGCACATGCTGGCAAACATGGCGATGGAGCTTGAGGCAGCCAGGGCGCTGGTGTACGCCACAGCCAAGACCATAGACAGCGGGGCCAAAAACTTCACCGAGGAAGGCGCTATGGCCAAGGTCTTCGCCACAGATATGGCGATGAAGGTGACCACCGACGCCGTGCAGGTATTCGGGGGCGCGGGCTATATGCGCGACTACCCGGTGGAGAAGATGATGCGTGATGCCAAGATAAACCAGATATACGAGGGCACCAACCAGGTGCTGAGAAATGTCATCGCCCTCGAGCTATTGAGAAGGAAAGGGCTGCGCGAATGAACATCGTGGTCTGCATCAAGCAAGTGCCGGGCACTACCGAGATTAAGATAGACCCCAAGACCAACACACTGGTCAGGGAGGGAGTGAAGAGTATCGTCAACCCCTTCGACACCTATGCCCTGGAGGAAGGCGTTCGCCTCAAGGAGAGATACGGAGGCAAGGTCACCGTTATCACCATGGGGCCTCCCCAGGCGGAGGAAGCGTTGCGGGAGACCATATCCCTGGGCGCTGATGAGGCTATCCTGCTCAGCGACCGCGCCTTCGCCGGCTCCGATACCTGGGCTACGTCGTATGTACTCTCCAAGGCGATTAACAAGATAGCACAGTATGACATCGTAATCTGCGGGCGTCAGACCCTTGATGGCGACACCGGACAGGTAGGCCCCGAGCTTTCCGAGATGCTGAAGATACCATTTATATCATACGTGAGTAAGATAGAGGAAATAAAGGATACACATATCAGGGTGCAGCGGATGATTGAGGAGGGCCATGAGGAAATCGAGACGACTTTGCCCGCGGTGATCACCGTGGTCAAGGAGATAAACGTGCCCCGCCTGCCCTCGCTGCGCGGCTCGATGAAAGCGAAGACTGCCAAGATACCCGTGTGGAATGCAGCCGAGATAGGCGCGGAGGCAGACAAGGCAGGTATCCCGGGCTCCCCTACCAGAGTGGTCAAGATATTCTTCCCTAAGAGAGAGCACAAAAGCGAGATATTCCAGGGAACGGTAGAGGAGCAGGTGGCGAAGCTGGTGGAGAGGCTGGAGAAGATAATCTAACAATAAAGAATCGGATAAAAACATGCTAACCGAGAGAGATTTTGAAGATATCCTCTGTAAGTACCCAGATCTTATCGAAGATGGATTGGCTCTAAAAGGGCGTCAGGTGGGAGTCTACGGCAGAAGGATGGACCTGCTTTTTGAGGATAGGTCAAAACGAAAACTTATCGTTGAGCTTAAGATAGGCCCAATAAAGGACGGGCATATAGGACAAATAATGTCTTATGAAGGAACACTTTTAAGTGCAGAAGACCCTACAGTCAGGATAATGCTAATAGGTAATCGAGTACCTCCAAATATACAGAGATCTCTTGACCATCATGGCATTGCATGGAAAGAAATTACATATTCACAACTAAAAGAATTTCTTCGCAAAAGAGGTGATGAGCAGTTCCTGAAATTGCTACTAGAAGAAAATCAATTCACGATCATTGAAGGAAAAACTCGTGATTCTTCCGGTAAACTAATAAATAAAATGGAATCATCAAAGTTACCGAAATTTCAGTCAAGTTCTAATAATTTATCTGTGGGTAAAATGAAGGCAGTTGAATTAATTAGAGCTTTTGAGGAATATGTTGAATCAAATCCGAACAACAGGCATAATAAATATTTATCATTTTACTGGGGGAAAAGGCTAAAACCACATTTAGGAAATAGGGCATGGGATGAAGTTGAAAAAGATCAACACCAAATCAGTGAAGAGTTCAGAGAATATGGTGCAAAGAAAAAAGAGAAATTGTCAGATAGATCGATTGAATTAGCATGGAAAGGATTAGCCTACAGCTATCAGTTCGGAGTAGATAAATTGAAGATAATAAAAGACAATCCTTTCATACATCTTCTGCCGAAGAAACCTAGATCAGGTTCATATATAGATTAAAATGAGTAAAGCCCTTTTGCCACATAGATGTAGAGTGGGTGCAATAAAATGGAACCCACAATTCCAAATAGCTAAGGCGGTGGGTTGCGCTGCACTCTACCCACCCTACACGCTGTGGATGATAACATCCACAGCGAGCGGAATGTCATTCCTGCTTCCGCAGGAGTGACATAAGAGGCGTGGTTGCTTGAGAGGCCAAGACGGGTAGCCTGGAGCAGATGCTCCAGGCACGGTCGGAGCGGGTGCTCCGACCTACCCATAGAGAAAGATAATAATGACACAATCCTCTCTCCCCTAGAGGGAGAGAGTTAGAGTGAGGGGGATCTAAGATGCCTCTCCCGTAAAGGGGGAGGAAGTAGAGCAAACCTTGGTAGAGGTAGGACATGGGAATACCAATAGACCTTGAGAAATGTACCGGTTGCGGCTCGTGCGTGCCTGTTTGCCCCTTCGGGGTGATGGAGCTGGTCAATGACAACGCACAAGTCAAGGAGGGCTGCAACCTCTGTGGCGCCTGCGTGGATGTCTGCACCTTCGAAGCCATAAAAATCGAGAAGACTGAGCAGAAGGTCAGCGAGGGTTACAAGGGGGTCTGGGTGTTCGCCGAGCAGAGAGACGGCAAGCTGAAGAGCGTGGCCTACGAACTGGTCTCAGAGGGCAGGAAGCTGGCCGATAAGCTGGGCACAGAGCTTAGCGCAGTC
>JAPKYD010000127.1 GCA_026394475.1 Methanothrix sp. | reverse complement strand
ATTGCTCGCAAAATTAGATGCAAACAGGGCGAAGGAGCCGATCTGGGCAACCTGGGCAATGCCTACTATGCTCTGGGCGAGACGCGCAAGGCCATCGATTATTATGAGCAGGCCCTGGCTATCTCACGCGAGATCGGGAACAGGCGGGCCGAAGGGGCCCACTTGTGCAACCTGGGAAACGCTTACTCCGGCCTGGGCGAGACGCGCAAGGCCATCGATTATCATGAGCAGGCCCTGGCTATCTCACGCGAGATCGAGGACAGACGGAGCGAAGGAGCTGCTTTGGGCAACCTGGGCAGCACCTACTCTGACCTGGGCGAGATGCGCAAGGCCATCGATTATTACGGGCAAGCGCTGGCCATCTCACGCGAAATCGGGGACCGAATGAATGAAGGAGAGAACCTCTGCAATTTGGGCAAAGTCTATGCCGACCTCGGCGAGGCCAACAAAGCAATCGATTGCTGCGATCAGGCGCTGGGAATCTTTCAAAAGATGGAATATCGCCGAGGAGAGGGCGAGGCTCTGTTCAACAAAAGCCTGGCGCAGATCAATCTAGGCCAGCGGCAGGAGGCTATCGATAGTGCAAAATCAGCGCTCGATATCTTCGAGCAGATCGAAAGCCCCCAAGCTGAGAAAGTCCGACAGAAGCTGGAAGAGTGGCAGGGTTCCGGCAACCAGGAAAATTAGCATGGACATCGTCTTTCTCGGCACCAACGGCTGGTACGACACCGACACCGGCAACACCATCTGCACCCTCATCAGCTCCAAAAAATACCACATCATCCTGGATGCAGGCAACGGCATCTACAAGGCCGACCGCTACATCACGGACGACAAGCCCGTCTACCTCTTCCTCTCTCACTTCCACCTGGACCACATCGAGGGCCTGCACATCCTAAATAAGTTCCGCTTCCCTCAGGCCCTGCGAATCTTTGGCCAGGAGGGCACGAAAGATGTTCTGAATACTATTATCAACAAGCCTTTCACCGTCCCAATGCCGGAGCTGCCCTTCCCTGTCGAGGTACGCGAGCTCTCCGAGGGGCCCTACAAGGTGCCCTTCCCCCTGGAATGCCGCTTCCTGGTGCACGCCGCCCCTTGCCTGGGCTACCGCTTCGAGCTGGACGGCAAGGTCGTGGCCTACTGCCCGGACACCGGCATCTGCGAGAATGCGGTGCGCCTCGCCGAGGGCGCCGACCTTCTCATCGCCGAGTGCTCTTTTCGGCCTGGAGAAGAGTGTTCAGAATGGCCTCACCTCAACCCGCAGAGCGCGGCCCAGATCGCCCTGCGGGCAAAAGCGAAGCGGCTGGCTCTGACCCACTTTGACGCAGAGCGATACAGAACCATTCAGGAGCGCCTGGACGCCGCGAAGACTGCTTCGGATTTCCAAAACCTCGTGGTGGCCTGCGATGGAATGGTTCTGAAGCTATGAGAAATTTCATGGATAAATTAAAGCTCGAACCTACAGCGGCCCTGGTCATGGCCTGGGCTTTGCCCCTGTATGAAAGCGGCCCCGTCGGCGAGTTCGTCCGCCAGCTCGACCTCTCCTCGGGCGCTGACCTCTTTTGCCGCTGCCAGGCCACCTGCGATTGGTACGGCGAGGTGATCCTAAACCGCAAGCACTTCATCCGCCATCAGATCGCAGAGCATCTGCGGGCCCTTGATTGGAGCCAGGTGGTCCTGCTGGCTGCCGGAAAGTCGCCTCTGGGTCTGGAGCTGCTTCTGCAGAGATCTTCTCAGATCAGCAGAGTCTTTGAGGTTGACCTTGCAGGCATGGCCGAGAAGGAGGCACTCTACAAGAGAACCGCTCCAGAGGTCGCAGACAGATTAAGGTGCATCACTGCAGACATAGCATCCGAAAGCCTCCAAGAGGAACTCTGCCGGGCGGGATTTCGCCGCGATATCGCTACTATCGTTGTCCTGGAGGGCATCAGCTACTATATCTCTGAGGAAGCTTTGAAGCGCATCATCTTCAGCTTTCGGTCTTCCGGGAAAAGCATCTTCATCCTGGAGTATCTGCTGCCCTGCGATTTTGTCGAGCCGTCCCGCAGGATGATACCAAAGACCATCTTTTCCCTGATCAAAGAGAGCACGGGCCAAAAGGAGATCAGATGCTACTCAGATGAGGATCTCCGGCAGATCTTTTCAGAGGCAGGAGGAAGAGTAGCCGCATATCACAGCATGCAGAAGATGGAGCGGCAGAGAACAGGAAGGAACGAGTACTTTGATAAGCCGGGCCTGGGCTGGATAAAGTGCCTGGAGGCCGAATTCAGATCAGAATAACAGAAAAATAAGTCCTGCAGGGCCCACAAATCGTGCCCTGCCCCAATTATCCCCGTGAATGGATAGATATCCTACTGGAAACAATCGCTAATGCGATAGATCAGCTTAGTATCTTCTGGGTGGCCTGGCAGGCTTGTGCTTCTGGTAGCAATCGCTGCAGTACACTGGCCTGGAGCCATCGGGCTTGAAGGGAACCTGACACGTCTTTCCGCACTCTGCACAGGTCGCATCGTGCATCTCTCTTGGGCCTCGGTTGAAGCCGCCTCTGCTGCTTCCGTATCTTTCCATTTATTTCACTTACCTTTGGCATCGATTCCGAGAATCGATCCTTGCTACAAACATCCCATCAAACTCAATTGAAGCGACGCTTATGCACCCTTTTATAAAGAGGGGAGCTATTTGATATACCTTTCGGTCGTTGCAGACCTTGTTTTGGAGATAGTTAATTGATGGAATAATAATATTAATATTATCAACAACACTGCGATATTTTAATTACCCACTATGTATTTATAGTATGATAATATAGCTTGATAGCATGGTTTAATGAATGAGGATGCTGATAAGATGTCCGCAAATTTGCTGCCTCTATCTATCCTTTGCCTGGTGCTGGCACTGGCCCCTGCGAGCGGTTTGCAGGAGTTTCCAGATTCTCCCGTGACGGTAAAGGACGGGAACCTTGACTCCCTGGTGAAGCTTTACTCGCCCTTGGTCATAGACTGCTGGAAGATCGGATGCGGTTCCTGCAAGCTATTCAGCCCAACCTTCGATGAAATGGCAAAGGATCTCCGAGGTCAGGTCGTATTCGGCAAGCTTTGCATTGACCAGAACAGGAAGACCAAGCAGAAGTATCACGTCTCAGGGTATCCAACGCTGCTTGTCTTTAAAAACGGAATCCTTGTCTACAGCCATGTCGGAAATCATCCCAAGTTCGAGCTGGAAGATCTGATCCGCAGCACGCTTGGGTTAGACAGCTTGAATTGATCTAAAGGAGAGATGGTGAGAACTTCAGGCCCATTGCCGCAAGGAAGCTCGCCGCCAGATCAACCTTTATACTCCTCTCCCACCAGCTCTCGTATCCTCTCTGCAATCTTTGGCCCCACCAGTTCCACCTGCCGCAGCTCCTCTTTTGAAGCGGTCATGATCCTCTCGATGGAACCGAAATGGCGGAGCAGCTTCCTGGCCACCGCCGGTCCGACGCTCGGTATGGCCGATACCAGATACTCCTGTTGCTCTTTCAATGTGCGGGCGGTCTTGTGGCCGTGCACTTTCGGCTCTCGGCCTTCTTTTCGCTCCCGGGCGGCGAGCAGGGCGATGACTTGGGCCGTTTCATCCTGATCCTCCGTGGGGATTATGGGGACTCCGTAATCGACGGCGATGGAAGCCAGAGCGCCCTGGATCGATGACGGACTGATGTTTCTGGTATAAAGATCTCTTCCCTCCAGAATCAGGATCGGCTTGGCATAGGTTCGGGATAGGTCTGCGATCTGCCGGAAGAGGTTTCGCTGCGGATCAATTATGGACGCCGCGAAATCCTGGGCCGTCTTGCGCTCAATGGCCACTCTTTCGCTGACCACATAGTCTCCCACCTCCAGGCTCTTGAGGGTGACCTCCATTCCTTTGGCCTCCAGGAGCTTGCCCATCTCCCGCTCCCTGGGATCGACAAAAACGCTTGCAATCCCTTCAGGCTCTTCCGGGACCTCGGTGATCTGCATCTGCCGGGCCGAAAACTCCTTGGCCAGGGACTCCTGGGCCTGGCTGCTCAGGCCCCGCATCTGCTTTTGCATGGTCTTCTCTTTGCGGTCCGCGATCCAGTAGTAGGCCTCATCGCGGGTGCCTTTCGCTATTAGCACTACCACTCTTCCCGCTCTGGCCCGGCCTGTCCGCCCTTTGCGCTGGATGCTGCGGATCTCCGAGGGCACAGGCTCGTAAAAGAGGACCAGATCCGTGGCTGGGATGTCGATTCCCTCTTCCCCCACAGAGGTGGCGATGAGGACATTGAAATCGCCCGAGCGGAATTTTTGCAGTATCTCCGCCTGCTTCTTCTGGCTCAGGCCCTGGTCATCCTCGCGGCTGGACTGGCCCACGAACCGCACCGCCTTTATGCCCTGGTCCTCTTTCAGAAACTTGAGCAGGGCAGAGGCAGTATCCCGGTAGTTGGTGAAGACCATTATGCGGGAGTCGGGCTTGGCCTTGATCTGCTCTTGCAGGATCTTCTTCACGACGGCAGGCTTGGGGTACTCCACGTTCGTCTTCTGCAGGGCATCCATGGCCTGACCAAACCTCGGGTCCTGCATGATTCGACGGGAGGCCTTGGAGCCGCTTTTGGAGAGGGCCTCGCCCTGCAGCCTCTGGAAGTAGCTGGCCAAGGCATCCGTCCCTTGCGTCTCGGCCAGCTCCACCGCGTGATGAAGCTTGAAAATCTCAGCCATCACCGAGATTCCCTTGAAGGTTGCTGGGTTCGGCTGCCTCTTGGCCGAGGTCACAAGCATGGCCTGGAGCGCCAGCAGCTCCTTCTTTGATGCTCTGGGATCAATTCTGGCCGGGGAGACCCCCAGCCGGTTCAGATCATCGATCCTGTCTTGCAGCACTTCTTCCACCCTCGCCCTTATCTTCAGAAGCTCCTCGGGGACCGTCACCTTCACCCACTCGATCTCCCTCTGGTGCACAAAAGGGGCCACGTCTGGATCGCGTTCCGTGCGGGTCTGGATTCGCTCTATCCCCAGGTTGGTGCAGATCTCTGCGATCTTCTCGCTCTGGCTGCCGGGGCTGGCGGTTATCCCCAGCACCAGAGGGCTTGCCGCCTCGCGGGCGTAACGCTCTGCAATATAGACATAAGCATAGTTGCCCACCGCCCGGTGGGCCTCATCGAAGATCACGAGAGAGACATTCTTGAGGTCGATCCTCCTGGAGAGAAGATCGTTCTCGATCACCTGCGGCGTGGATACCACTATGCGAGCTTCTTTCCAGGCCTCGGCTCGCCGCTCCGGTGCGCTCTCTCCAGTCATCATCGCTATCATGTCCTCTTCTTTCAACACGCGCTGCAAAAAGTTGGCGTGCTGCTCCACCAGAGGCTTCGTCGGGGCCAGGAAGAGGACCTTGCCTTTGTCCAGCCGGGCAAGAAGAACCATGAGAGCGATGATGGTCTTGCCAAGGCCCGTGGGCACAACTATGAGGCTGGAGGCCTTGAGGGCGGTGGCTGCCAGATCCAACTGGAAGAGCCGCTTCTCCACCGTTTGCGGCCTGAGAAGCGGATGCTCCAGATAGGAGGACATGAGATATCCTCTTGCCGGTCATCCTATTTAATGTTAGAATACCTCAAGGGCTTTTTATCGAAATATCCCAGGAATTGACGTCTTTGTAGAATATCATGTTTATTATTTGAATTTTTGAAGGATAGATTTATATAATATAAATGTAACAGATTTATCAAAGGCTAAATTTCGCTAAT
Source organism: Methanothrix sp. (assembly GCA_026394475.1). GTDB lineage: Archaea > Halobacteriota > Methanosarcinia > Methanotrichales > Methanotrichaceae > Methanothrix. Next base: position 8,953 of record JAPKYD010000127.1, on the reverse strand, counting down.
TAGGCGAAATAGCTTAAAATTAACCACTTAGAAAAAGGGGGCGAAAAAAAGAAATGAAGGGAGTAGTATTAGTAGTAGCGTTGGCGATTGCCCTTATCGGAGGTTGCGGCACGGTGCTGGCAAATCCTCCACTGGTACCGCCAGTGCAGTATGAACAGTTCTGTGAGAACCAAAAGGTGGCTGGAACGGGAGTGGTCGATGTCAGCACATCGATAATCGACAAGAAGATAGCTCTCGAGTACTACAACACCATGGCTGGCGACGGCGACCTGGAGCTGGATTCGACGCATGCTTACTCGCAGGATGCAGACAAGCTGAAGAGGAACGTTAGCTCGGTCAACGACGGCAATGAGTCCGGCTTGAATCTCTATGAGACCACCAAGATGACCTATGCTGGCGCAACGCCTTTAGTCGGCGGAAAATATCTGCATTCCAAGGCATTCTACGGTGGCATCGGGGCTGATGTTCAGGAGATGTTCTCCGTCAATGAGATGGAGAAAGATGAGACGTCCTTCTTTGCCTCGACGACGCCCTACCGGCTAAAGAGAAACGATAGTCCAGATGACCTCAACAAGAAGCTCAAGGCTGCAGGCAGACACACCGATTGGGTCACTTCCAATATGACCTCCTACGATAACACATACATCCCGTCCCACCTGATAGGCATCGAGACCAAGAACAGCTTCAATGGTACATGGGGCACTGACGCGACCTGGCACAAGATCTTCTATAAGGATATCAAGGCTCACGAGATGTTTACAGGAACGTTCGAGGCCGAGAAGACCATCAAGTTCCACGAAAACCCGGTACCTGAGGATCTCCACGCACCGTGTGAAGGCATAGACTGCTAGGCTGAAACAGCCCAGCAGCCATTCTTTTTTTCTTTTTATGGGGGTGAGCATGAAGAGACTGTTGCTGATACTAATTCTGATAGCTTATCAGGCTTCGGCCACGGTGGAGGATCTGGGCAACGGACCGGACGGCAGTACGAGCAGTGTCCTGCCTACTCCGTACGAGCCATCTTTGCCCTCCTACTTGCCGAGCCCCTGTTCGGGCTCCCTTGCATATCTAACAGTCAGCGTGGACCCGGTGGGACCTCAATCCGAGCCGAAAGACCCATATATAACTCAAGGAAAGACCTTGGAGTTCTTGGTTAATGTAAAAAATAATGGTCCGTCCGAAGTGGAAGCCAAGCTGAGCGTAAGCTCCAAGAACTGTCCGCCAGAATGGTTCAGCTGGACGACCATCAGTCTGCAAGTTCCATCAGGCGGCACACGTTCGGAGAAGCTCCTTGTCGCGCCGGATATGAATGCCGTTGCCGGACCATATAATTTTACTGTGGACGCATCGGGTAGGTGCTGCAGATCCAGGCCCGGAGAAGGAAAATTCAAAGTACAGGATTTAGATTACGCCTCGGAGACGGCTATCAGTGGAACCGGCCTGTTCCAGCTTAATAAAGACGTTCGGTCCATGAACTCGGGAATCAAGTCCAACAAAGAAGTACTATTCAGCGGTACTGTAGATGCCCTAGTTAAGAACGAGTACCTGGTAGATAATTCCAAGGGCAGAAATCCGAACTTCGAGGAGCAGGATGCGGTTGATAGCTACAATGCTCTCAGACCCGGAGACTCCCTCATAGGAACGGAGAGCTTCAAGAGTTCGGCGATCTTTGGAGGAGTTGGGGCCAAGCTACTGCAGAGCTATAACGTGCAGCAGATGGAGTTCAAGAGCCAGAGCTTTAATCTGCAGACGGGATCTGAGAAGAAAACGGCTGAATTCAAGACAGCGGACAACTTCACAGGATTCTACCTCATCGACGCCAAACAGATAACTCTCGGCCAGAAGAGCTTGAAGGAGCATGAGGAGTATCTGGGATCCTTTGAGATCAACAGGAGAATACTCTTCCGCAACCAGCCCACATTCAATGCACCATGCTTCGAAGCCGATTGCGTGAATAAGCCAAACATCGGTCAGGGCTTCAACAGCCCCTGCTCAAGCAGCTCATGCAATAAATTCGCCGATGCCCTCGATGCCTTCTCGGAATCTGTCTGAGTCCTTTTTTATTTATTTCTTCCCAAGGCCCTATTGGCTGAGCTGATGGCTATGATGGATAGCCTTCGAGGTTGACAATCAGCAATAATCAGAATCCCAGAGCTAAGAGGGTAGAGATGGATGGATAGAGGCGAAGAAATCGGGGGTATGGGAAGAATCTATCATGCACTCTTCCCAGATTGCTCTTCGCCAAGTCATCTGGCAACTCCATTATATATCAATTTTTCGTTATTAATTAAGTAATTTTGCCAATACATCATTTCTGTGTAATTAAATAGAATGTTTATCACTAACCAATAAGGATAAAGTCCATCGTAAACTCTTTATTTAAATTGTTAATTCAAATTTAATATAATATAAAAGTGAATAAGCATGAACATCTCATGCCACAGGTATCAAGCCCAAGAACACCTTCAATGATACCTAAGGCACCATCGCCAAGTGGCATAAGATATTCTACAAAGAAATGCAGGTGGACGAGATGTTAACAAGAAAACTCTAGGCCGAGAAGATCATCAAGCTCAACAAAAACCGATTCCCTTGATTCAAGGGCAAGAACCCTGAATATCAGCAAAAGGAATAAATGGTTAAAGCTCACGTAGCTGAAGATGGAGTGGAACTAGATACCCACTTAGAGAAAGGAGGTTCATGAATGAGGTTAATTCTCACTGCCTTTGTCGTTGCAGTTCTCCTTGCGGGTGTTATGGCAACGGCCAGCGCCGCAGGTGTTCTGGAATTGAGCACTTTACATAAAAAACCGACTCAGCAAGTGATTTCCTTGCCACAGGTGTCGCCAACCATGCCGACCATCGCGCCAACAGCCCTGGGCGGTAATGCGAATATCCAAGTGGCAGAACTCAGCACTTTGGGAAAGAAGGTTTCGTCCACTATGCCGGCGACTTTGATCATGGGCGCAAATCCGGTAACCATCACTCCCAGTTTCGCTATTAAGAACACTAACATCACCACTGAGGCTGGCACTGTCTTCACCCTTCCTCAGGCCATCTCCGCCGGTCCCTCTGTCTACACTCTGCCCATAGCTATCTTTGGCGGAGCCTAAGGCGCCTAAATGGACGGCAGGCTCAATAGATCGAAGAGAGGAATAAAATGAATGTCGAGCTGAAGGTTGACGGCAAGAACATTCCTTTGAACGCCTTCACCCAGGAGATCATCGGCAATGTCGCCGTCGCCATGGCCGAATCCTTGAGAGGCGTAGGCCAGGACTGGAAGGATATGGAGATCAGAGTGAAGGCTTGATCCTCAATCCTTCTTGCCCTTTCTGAAGACGGATGAGAGATCTATAAAATAAGTTCCTTCCTTCACCGCCATGATCAGCTCGTCCCTTTCGAAGAGGGACGGCAAATTCAGCTCGTAGGTTCCTGGTGCAGTTATCTTGATGCTCTCCAGCTTCTCGCCCTCCTCAGCCATCTCTTCCCCATGAGGGGCAGTTTCAGGACTGATCTTGGGAAGAGGCTGGGAAACGGGAAGCTGCAGGGAGGGCGATGCCCTCTCCGGCTCCGTTTCATCTTTTTGCGGTCCCTTGGGAGGATTCCTCACGCCCATGGCCTTGGTTATGATCTGCTCCGATCGCAATCGGTCCTCAGTCTCCCCCACCGGCCGCCTGCGTACAAACATGAACTTTTTCCAGCCGCAGACAGGGCAGCCCTTCAGGATGTCCTCTCCAGACTTGAAAGTGTTGTTGCAGCGGGTACAGATGTGAGGCATCTAATCCCCCACGGAAACCTTGGTGATGATCTGGTACTTATCCTTCTCAATTGTCCGGATCTGATTAGCGGGTCCTATAACGGTCATTCTCCCTTTGAGGGCCTTTCCCAAGAGCTTGTCCAAGAACGATCCTTCCTTCCTGGAAGGATAGCTCTCGATCTCTATTCCAGAGAACTCATCCACCCTGATCTCGGTCATCGTCATCTCAATCAGTCGTACCTCCTCGGCGGGGGTGAGCCCGCTCTCAAGAACCACAATCTTCCCCGTCTTGACCTTGTCCAGGATGAGTCTGACCTTCTCCATGGAGGTCATCTTCTCCAGCTTCTCCCCGGAGATAAGGTCCATCTGCACTTCTCTCATCAAGATCACCCGAAATGATTTGCTATCGCCTGATAAAGCTCGTCTATGTTCGATCCGTCCAGGGCCGAGATCGGCACCATGGCATGCTGCGGGAAGGCAGCCTTGATCCGGGCTGGGGAGGCATTGGGTAGATCCATCTTATTGGCCACAATGAGAAGCGGCAATTTCCTGGCCTCCATGTTGCCTATCACCACCACATTGACCTGAGTGTAAGGGTCCTCGGTTGAATCCATAACCAGAAGCACGCCGTCCAAGTCGTCCAGCCACTTGATGGCCTCGATGACACCTTCCGTGGCCTCCTTGGCCCTCTTCTTGGCCTCAGCCTCGGGGAGGCCATGAGCCATGAACTCCTTGAAATCGATCTTGGTGGCCATCCCCGGCGTATCTACTATGTCCAGTTCGATGCTCGAGCCGTTGGCGTTGATCTTCACTCCCTCCTTCCTCATGGCCCTGCGGGTCTCGTGGGGAATGGGCGAGACCTCGCCGAAGCTATCGCCTTCGTTCCAATCATGCAAAATCCTGTTGGCCAGGGTGGTCTTACCTGCATTCGGCGGGCCGTAAATTCCAATCTTAGCCCGCTTCTTCTTGAATATCTTCTTTATATAGGCCCCAAGGCTCTCCTTGAAGCCGCTCATGAAGCCCATGTCCTACCTCTGATCTGATAAAGCCCATATCTGTACTAATAATTTTCCATGACTTTTATTCAGGTATTGCCTGGTGTGTCAAGAGAGCAGATTTGCCATCTTATGAATATTATTAATAAATTTTGACTAAATAAAGCTTCTGCAAGAATAATAAAAAGAAAGGACATAGAAGGAACGCGGAGAAAGAGAACAAGAAAGGCCCGAGGATTCAGGTCAAGATGTCTTGGGCAGGGCAGTTGCAGACGAAGCCCTCGAACTCTCCCGATCTCCTCATGGCTTTCCAGGCATCTTTGAGGGAGCTCTCGTGCACATTGCCATAGCTCTCCTGCAGGTATGGGCAGGCTCTGATGCCGCCATCCACGCCCACATGCAGCCACCTTCTCCCGGCCATGCAGCCCAACATCTGGCCCTCGAAGTAGGTGTTGGCGAAGAGGCGCGGGCCTCCTGACATGGAGTTGATCTTTCTGTAGATGCCGATGATCTTCTCCCTCTCGATCTGAGTGAGCCGCTCTTCCAAAGTTTTGGGTATGCCCTCCCAGATGGACAGCTCCTGCACTCCCAGCTCCGCTGCGAATTTATAAAGTTCTGCTATCTGATCTACCTGTCCTGACTTCACCTGGCAGGACATGGTGACCAAAAGGCCCGTTTGCAGAGCTATGCGGATAGCCTCCACGGCCTTGGCATGGGCCCCCTCCAACCCTCGCACCCTGTCATGCTCCCAAGGATTTGGGCTGTAAATGCCGATGATCAGATTATAAAGCCCGGCTTCTCTGAGCTTGACCGCCTTCTCTTCAGTCATCTCCAGGCCGGGGGTGAAGAGGTTAACCACAGCCTTCTCTGGATCAACGTATTTGATCAGCTCGAAGATGTCCTCTCGCAAGAGAGGATCTCCTTCCGTGAAGGTGATGATGCAGGCGCCCATATCCAGGGCCTCATCCACGACGCGAAAGATTTCCTCTTGGCTGGGCTCTCCAGTTCCCTCCTTGATCAGGCAGTGATCGCAATTGGCTTCGCAAAGTCTCGTGACCTCGATGGAGACGGTCTGAGGCATGGGCCGGCCAATAGCGATGCGCGCCTCATTGAGGAGAAGCCTCTGGAAAGGCCCGCTGGGGATGGGCGGCAGCCAGGTGCTGGCAACGATATCCTTCAGCCGAACCTGGGCGGGCTTCTCCTCTACCAGCCTCTGGTTTATCATCTTCAAAACAGGCTGGATCATCGGTGTCAGGGCGCCGTGAGCCTGCAGAGCCCGTGTGTCCCGATCATAGTCCACGCTGAAAGCGGCCGTCTTGATTAGCTGGGTCATTGGCTCCCCTTTTTTTTGTAGCAGTTATAGAGTTGTCGCCCAAGAGAAGAGATAAAGTTAAATCGACCAGGCCTCTTGTACGAAAGCGGTGAACCATCGTGTCTGAAGTTGTACTGGCCTATTCCGGAGGCCTGGATACCTCTGTCTGCATACCGCTCCTCCGAGAACGCTATGGATTTGATAAGGTCGTTACCGTTCTTGTGGACGTCGGCCAGCCAAAGACGGATATCGAGCGCGGAAACCTAAGGGCAAAGCAGCTGGCCGATGAGCACTACGTCATCGACGCCAGGAAAGAGTTCGTAAAGACGTGCCTCTTCCCGCTCATCAAAGCCAACGGCTCTTATGAGGGATACGTGCTGGGAACGGCCATCGCCAGGCCACTCATTGCCAGCAAGGCGGTTGAGATCGCCAAAAAGACAGGCATAAAGAACCTGGCGCATGGATGCACGGGGCGCGGCAACGACCAGCTTCGCTTCGAGGCCATCTTCCGGGCCACGGACTGCCGAGTCATCGCCCCCATGAGGGAACTGGATCTGGCCCGGGAGTGGGAGATCGAGTACGCGCGGGAGCACGGCATCGATGTGCCCGTCTCCAAGGAGAGGCCCTGGTCGATCGATGAGAACCTCTGGTCACGATCCATCGAGGGAGGCAGGCTGGAGGACCCCTACTTCGAGCCGCCGGAGGAGATCTACGAATGGACCCGTTCCCCCAGTGCGAGCAAGCCGACCCAGCTGGTGGAGATCGGCTTTGAGCAGGGCGTGCCAGTCTCCTTGGATGGCATAAGGATGGACGGCCTGGAGCTGATTGGCCAGCTCAACCAGATCGGCGGAGAGCATGGCGTGGGCAGAACGGATATGATCGAGGATAGGGTGCTGGGGCTGAAGGCTCGCGAGAACTACGAGCATCCTGCGGCTACAATTCTTCTAGGCGCACATAGGGATCTCGAGCATCTGGTTCTCTCCCGGGCCGAGCTTCGCTTCAAGGTCATGGTGGACGAGGCCTGGTCGGAGCTGGCCTATATGGGCCTGGTCGAGGACCCGCTCTTCGCCGACTTGAATGCCTTCATAGATCAGTCTCAGAAGAGGGTCAACGGCTTGGTGAAGATGAAGCTCTTCTGCGGCAGCGCCATTCCCGTGGGACGCCAGTCTCCCGACGCGCTTTATGCGCAGGACATGGTCTCCTTCGACTCCCAGACCCTGAGCCAGAAGGACGCCGAGGGCTTTGCCAAGTATCACGGATTCCAGGCGCGTCTTCTGAAGAGGAAGTGCTCATAAAAAATTTCCGGATGAATGGAGCAAGAAGGGCAGCATTTATTTGATATTGCAGTCCAATATTATCAGCATGGCCAGGCTAGTGATATCTGAGGATGCCAGGTCGAAGGACCTGGCTCCGCTCGCCCTCTCGATCAATGAGATCATAAGGCTTCCCGTGACGCTGCGAAGCGCGAACTTTCCCGGGGTCCGGGTGGAGAAGGGAAAGGTCCTGGACATGATCTACAGCGGCCCCATCCTGGAAGAGGTCATCCGCACTGGCAGATCCATCCGCACCATTCCCGAGAAGGGGGCTTACAAAGGAGTCCCGGTCTCAGTGGCCCCCATAATCGCAGATGGCAAGACCATCGCGGCGATGGGCGTGGTAGACGTGGTCGGAACCATCGAGCTGCCTGAGGTCTTTGGGGCTTATGAGGATGTGGTGAGACAGGTCTTGGAAAAAGGCTCAGAGAAAAATGAGAGTTCGGAGAGCTGAGCTTGGAGATCTGGCCCAGATTGTGCAGATTGAGGAGCTATGCTTCCCGGAGGAGACCGCCTTCCCTCCCGGAATGTTCGCCTACCTCATCCGCCATTCCGTGGCTCTAGTGGCCTGCGACGATGGGAAGGTCGTGGGCTTCGTCATGGGGTACGCCAGCGGCAGCGGAGGTGCGGTTTACACCTTGGATGTCCATCCCCTTTTCCGAAGGAGAGGCGTCGGCAGCAGGCTCATCCTGGCTCTGGAGGAGACGCTGCGAGGCCAGGGCGCAAGGGCGATTCGGCTGGAGGCTGCCCTGGAGAAACCAGAGACTTTGGAGCTTTATCGAAAAGCAGGCTACCGGGAGAGAGAGCTGGTCAGGCACTATTACGGGCGGGGAAAGCATGCAGTGCGCATGTGGAAGAATCTGAAGTGAGATCTCCCTAATCCATCCACTCCAGTCCGCTCTCATTGAAGTCGGCATAGTATAATCCCACTTTCTTCCAGGCGCATCCTTTATCGGTCTTCTCGACTTGCAGAAGAGAGTAGTCAGCAAAATCCCTGTCTTCCGCCTCATTCAGCATATAACGGCCCGTTGCTCCACAGTAGTTGTTGACTATCTGCAGAAGAGCCGCTCTCAACTGAGATGTGTTGCCGCTTCCGGCGAGAAGATCTGCCTCCATCGCTATCCAGAGGGCGTCATAGGCGGTTACAGCATAAGCATTGGGCTTCGAGCCCGTAATGCGCATAATGGCCTCGCTCAGATTCTTGTAGAGCGCACGGCCTTCTTCACCGGCGTATACGGGTGTGATGAAGCCTGTCTTGACGGCAAACTGGGCGAGGGCGCTGTTCTGCGCCAGTTCGGCCAGGTTTGCGATGCCGTCCGAGCCGAACCATCTCACTGAGGAGAGGACTGGATCCCTGGCCGCCAAGGCCATGATCTTGGCTCCCTCATCAAAGGATATCAGGTAGACGCCCACCTTATCCGCGCCATAAATAGCGCTGGCATTCTTCACCTCTGCTCCAAGGGCTTCAACCTCTGCCAAATAGCTGGTGCTGTTGGGCTTGAACGCCACTCCTTTGGCAACCATCCCGTTCTTGGCTTCGAAGCATTCTCTAGTGGCGTTGAGCAGATCCTGGCCCC
>JAPKYD010000118.1 GCA_026394475.1 Methanothrix sp. | reverse complement strand
TGTTTCTCAAGGGAAAGAATAATACCGCTTTAATCCCAATTACATCTCAAGCATGTCTCCCCGCCGCAACGGGCCGGGGACAATGCCCAAGAGGTGGTCCTGGTTGAAGGGATTCGTCATGATCAACGTCGAGCCGGGAACGGAGAAGGCGGTCCATGATGCCCTGGAGAAGATCAAGGGCATCCGGGAGGTAGTGCCGGTCTACGGCGAGAGGGACTTCATCGCCATAGCCGACGTGGAGAGCATATCCGACCTCAACCGGGCCGTTCTCAGCATAAGGGAGATCAACGGCGTAACTTACACCCAGACCATTCTGGGCATGGAGCTGAAGTTCTAGAGCGAGAATGATAATTTTTAAGGATGACTTCGGCTCGCTTTTGTCTCTCTATTTCGCGGTATTCGTCGCCGTCCTGGGATTCTCCCTGGTAGCTCCCATCTTTCCCCGCTATGCCATGGATCTGGGAGCATCCTATGCCCTGCTCGGTTTTATCGTCTCCATCTACGGAGCGGTGCAGATGATCACACAGATCCCCATCGGCCGCCTCTCCGACCGCATGGGACGAAAGAAGATCCTGCTGCTGGGCCTGGTCACTTTCGCCTTCCTGCCGCTACTTTACATTTACGCCGATAATGCCTACCTTCTCCTGCTCATCAGAGCTTTGGGAGGGGTCGGGGCTTCGGCGGTGTGGCCATTAGCTATGGCCCTGATCGTCGATCAGACTGGAGCGGAAGGCAGAGGCGCAGCTCTGGGCTGGTACAACGCATCGTTTTACTCGGCTCTTGCCTTGGGGCCCTTCTTTGGGGGAGGGCTCTATGACCTCTTCGGAATTCAGGCGCCTTTTATCTTTTGGGCGCTGCTGGGGGCAGCATCAGTGATAATAGTATATCTCAAAGTTCAGGAGCCGGAGAAGAAGAGATTATCGATAGGAGACTTGCCACAAAGAACAAAGGAGCGGCTGGTAAACCCTGGATACCAGACCACCTTCCTGGCCTGCTGCTCCGTCGTTTTATGGGTGGGGATAGTGGGTGGCTTCAACTTCACCATGCTGCCCGGCTATGCGGCAGGACTCGGCCTCTCCGCCACCGACGTGGGATTGATCTACCTGGTCTATGGGGGAACCACGGCGCTGTCGAATATCTACTTCGGGCGCCAGGCCGATCGGGGGAGACGAAAGATTCTCATCTTCGCCGGCTGCCTGGCCGGAGCGATAGCCTTCGCCTTTCTGCCCCTGGCCTCCAACCTGGCGCAGGTTGCTGTCCTCTTTGCGGCCCTGGGATCAGGCCTGGGTGTGGGGAACCCGGCAGCGGCAGCGCTCATCGCCGACACCACCTGCTCCTCCCGGAGGGGGGAGATCTTTGGCATCTTCAACACCTCCCGCATGTCGGGAGTGGTGGTGGGGCCGCTGGTAGCGGGGCTCACCGCCGATGCCTACGGTGTGAACGGAGCCCTGGCGGTCTTTGTGGCCATCGCCGCCGCCGTGACCATGCTCACCCTGGCCGTGCGCGAGCCACTGCGACCGTGCACCGAACGCGATTTGAATGTAAATAAGGCGGGCGGAGGGCAATAGCTCAATGATATTTTTTACGGGAACTAAGAAGAGGGTAGTCTCCCTATTTTGTGTTGGAGATGAGAAAGTCCCTGGTCCAGGAGTATGTTGGGATAATCGAAGATCTGGCTTATGCAAAGAAGGGATAGAAAAGACGATATTCAAGCCATTAATAGATTGGCCCCAATATATTTATCCCATTCTCATCGACCATAAGCTGATGTTTCTCCATGGCATGCTTCGCTGCCCTCATCTTTGAGATCTGTATGTATCTCTTTACCCCTCCTTTGTCCTCGATTACACCTAGCTCTATTGTTCCATCTGCTAGGAAATGTTCAGGTCGATTGCGATCCTGGAATTGCCCAGGATTCATTAAAGGGGGAACCTCCATAATCAAGAAGGAGGTCAGTCCCCTCTCCCTCAGGTTCGAGAAAAAGTGATACATCTGCATCCTTAAATTGGATTCTTCAGATAAGGAGTAAAGGGCATTGAGCGAATCAAGTGCAAAAAAAGTCAGATCGTTGTGCTTATCTCTATAAAAATCGATGACCTCGTCAGTCAGTTTAATCATATCAAGGTCGCAATCTCTCCACTCCCGGCGCATATCCCTATAATCAAATATTTGCAGATTATCGCTTTTCTTAAGGCCCAAGCTGATCATATTTTTAAAGTGGCTTTCTTTGGTTTGCTCTAGTGTCACATAGAGGCCATGCCCGCCATCAGCAGCCAGGTAGTTAGAGATCATGCTGAATACCAGTCCTGATTTCAAAGTCCCTTCAGCGCCGGTTACGAGTATCACCGAGCCCTGCGGGATTTCTACAGAAAGCAGCCTCCCTAGGCCGCTAATGACACCCTTGAGCACAATTTTCACCTTTTAATATGAGCGGATATATGATCCATGGCCCTGACAAATTCTTCTATATTCTTAAGCGCAATCTCTCTTCCTTTAGGAGTGAGGCTGTAATTCTTAGACCTCATATTCCCCCTACTGAACTCAGCACGAAGTATCTCATCTTCTTCAAGGGAGTATAAAGTAGGATAGACATTTCCCATGCTCAGAAAGACATTGAACTTTAAGAAGATCTCTTTGATAAGGTCGTAACCGCACATCTGCTTATCCAAAAGGATAGTCAACAGGAAAATTTCCCGGTTATTTTTGATAATTCTATCTACAAATCTCTTATAATCGTCCTCCTGAGATTCGTTCATATCGGGCTGATTCTCAAACGATCTCTTCATGGTTACAAAGACACCTCCTTACTTTTGGTCGTGCAGATGAGTTATTGGAAAGCGATAACAATAGGATTAGTGAATGATCTCCCCAGCATATGATTTGGCGCTAGTCTTTTTCTAGGACTCATTTGTCGCCCCTTATACTTCGCAATCTCTGGGCATTCAACGGGCTCCCGATATATTCCTGAACGCATTAAGCATATGTGGGCGCCATCGACCACGAGAACCTCATATCTCCCTCTTTTTCATTTCATTTTATTACGGATAGTCAATCAGGTTTGAAAGCATTTTAAATTATGTCGCTGTTCTGAATTTTATATCTTATGAACTTTAAAATTTTGAAACAAAATCTGAAGCAACTCAGATAATTATATATAAAAAATGTAGCATTTTGAGAAAAATTCTTTTTGTGGTTTAGGCCGGACCTCCTGGTTCAGCATATAGAGCTGAACAGTCGGAAGATCCTGGGATTATTCGCTAAAAAAAAGGCTACGTCGTGATCCCGGTCCAGCTTCAGACCACAGGCAGAGCACTGGTGAACCCTGGCTGACTTCTTCATTTTGGACTGTTAGAGAATTGAATCAGGGCTGCGTCATTCCCGGCTGGTACAAAATAACCGGAGCCTACGCGGATTTCCTCGGCCAGCATCTCTATCGCTTTGTCTCCGCCGGTCTGCAAAGCAACAACCTCTCGGTCCTTGTGGATTCGGGGAGCTATCCCCACGTCCTTGAGCCTGACCGGCCAGTGGTGGACCAGAACGGCCAGGGCATGCCTGGTGCAAGGGTGATCCTGTCCAACAACGAGGGCGGGAAATTCTCCTCGGTGACGGGTGCATCAGGCTACTATGCCCTGGATGTAGCCACGGAAATCTATCTCGTGAACGCTGAGGCTCCAGGATACGTGTTCACTCCGACCACAGTCCAGGTCTGGACGGGTGTGGTATCTGCGGCAAGGCCTGTGCTGGGCTACCCTGCTGTCGGCTACTCTGCCTGATCTAAAACAGATCTCGATCGTAACAGAAGATCATAAGCCTGATGTCAGCCGCGTCTCTTCGATGGAAAGAAAGGCAAGCGAAAGATATGAACAGAACCAAAAAAGAGGCCCCCAATTAGTCAGACCCATAACTGCCTTTTCTCACCGAGGCCGCCCCTGAAGACCTTGCCGATCTCGTCAGCTAAGAACCAAAAAGCTAAGAGCAGATCTATTTGTGTGGAACCGAGTAGTTCCAGCGCCAGACCTTGAATCCGATGGCGACTATCCCCAGGAAGATTACCAGCACTAGCAGCGCCTGAATCCCTTGAACGATATCAATTATACCCATACCTACACCTGAACAAGAGCCAGCTCTTTTATCTGATAAAGGTTTTGGTTTTGTGACCTGCCTATCGATAATTTAATTAATAATATTAGTATAACTCAATCTAATTAGTATGATCAGTTCAAAAATGATTCATTTTACATCGATCTTGAATTCGCCCTTCTTCTTTTTCGGCTCAGCCATTGGTTTCTCGGGCTCCGAAAGGCACTTGAACACGTTCTTGCCTTCGATGTCGATGAGCCAGCGGGTGCTGATCCAGTGCAAAGGAACCTGGATGTCCGTCTTGATAAAACAAGTGGCGTCATCGGGCATGTTCAGGCCCATCACGCCCAGCATCTTGTCCAGCAAGCTTGGCTCGGTCTTCTCTTCAGCAATCTTCTGCAACTGGATGCGCGCGATATCCAGCAGCCTTTGATGGACGAAGAATTGATGGCCCAGGAAATCGATGGTATCCGAAATCGTGACGCTCTCGCCGTAAACCTCCTGCAGCCTGCCCTGAAGATCCAGGACGGCATCATAGACGGCTGAGGTTAATGGAAGATATTTTTCCGCCATGGCGTTTTCCTCTGATCAAAGTGGTCGCTTTCCTCGACGACGGCATTTAGCCCTTATCTTTAGCGGGCGGAGCTGTCCTCCTGCATGATGCCGAAGACATTGCCCTCGGTATCCTGACAGTAGGCCATCCAGCCCACTCCGGGAACTGCCCTCTTGGGCATCACGATCTGGCCGCCGTTCTTTGTGATCTTGACCAGAAATTCATCCACGGAAGGAACATCGACGGTATTGACAGTCGTAGCCGATGGATTCATGCGTTTCATAAGGCCGCCATCGATGCCAGGGCTTCCTTCGCCGGTGCTGAGAAGCCAGTAATCCATTGGCCCTTCCCACTTTTTTATCTTCCAGCCGAAGACCTGCGAGTAGAATTTGACGGCGCGCTCCGCATCATCGGCATTTATCTCAAAATGAACCACTCTCGGCATATTCACTCCTATAATTATTTTGTAGTTCAATGTTAATATACTTTGGGAAATGCATCCTGTATAGAGCCACGCCATCTTTTTGCAGGCTTGAAGATCATCTCATTCCAGGTTTAGGATGTCATAAGAGACATGAGGATCTCGCCAAAATGCCTGCAGGAGTAAGGTCATATCTTCTCCCATGCAATAGATTTTTAAATTTTGATAATAATAATTTTCCCAACTGCATCCTCCCCTTTCATAGGCAAATCTTTTTAACTATTACGACTACTATAAAGAGCATGAATTCATTTATGGCCACTATTTTGGATATCCTGAAAGCACCTTCTATGCAGATCTCTATCTGGAGATGGGAGATGCACATGATTGCGAAATACGGCCTTGATTGGGGATACAAGGAATCCTGGGAACGATTTTGATAGAGCTTCTCCTGGCCGGCCCCTGTTTGGCCGCATCCCAGCCAGTTTCCTCACCCGAATACCACCTTCAACTTTCGGCAAAAATTCCACCGGTATTGGAGTCACATCCCCCTTATGATGCCGATGAGCAAAAAACCAAAAACTATTTGAGTCTAAAAAAACATATACTGAAATGGGTGCAAGAGTGAAAATAGGAATCAGGTTTGTTGCTGTCGCAAGTGTGATATGGTGGCTTATTATTGTAAGTCTTCCCGTACAGGCATACAATACCATTAATGAATCCGACGAGACTGCCCTCCCCCCTAATATTCCGGCTTTAGCAAGCACTTTTCAAGCCAACTTCAGTCAAGTCATCGGACAAAATTACAGCGGTTACATCGTCGAAACACCCCAGAATCCAGCAGAAGGAGGAGCAATCACCTCAGGAACTGTTGGTTATATGCATCCTCCATACCAGAGTCAACTCTGGATAGTTGATCTTCGGGGAGAGCCCTATCCGTGCGGTAGAAAGTGCGTATTCCTGAACGATGCGGCGAGGATGGTAGCCGTTCCATTCACGAGCGGTTTTTTACAGTCCTATGAAAAATATCCCGATCAAAATGTGGTGCAATCTCCTCCCTTCCCTGTAGATGCAAACATCGGGTATAATAGCTGGTTCTTTGGCGATGTTGAGGGACTGCACACCCTTTGGTTCACGATAGAAGATTATTATGGTCAAGTCGTACGAAGCAATGATGTGACATTTCGTGTCCTGATAGAAAATTGCTCGCCAATGCCGAATTGTTCACCATCTTTCCCGCATGTATAGCATGTATCGGTTATACCTCCCGTGCGCTGGAATTTTCGCAAGGCAGCCAAGCTATCCTAGCATGACGGAAGGCATCCTGATACCTCAGCTATCAAGCCTATCATGCCAGAAGGCGCCGGAATGGTGCGATCACGGCCTGGAGGAGAGACTAGGTGAAGCGCCGCTGGCAATTAACCCTCAGTCTGCAAAACAGCTCTGTAGCATTAATCTGTCGGTTATCAAAGATCGGCATTTTCCGATAGACAATAGATAAGTATGACGAAGAATGATGTACTTTCATGAGAATCATGATAATCTTTGCGACTATAATCATTCTTGTCGTCTCCTTTTCCGGCGGATGCTATGCAGTGACAGTTCTAGTGTATAGCAGTGATTCCAGTCGATACACAATGCCGTCTCCTGATGGCATCACATGAGAAGATCTTGTCGCATTTATTGAAGAAGCGGTGTCCTATGTCCAAGAAAATGGGCAGGACGAAGCCATCAGAGCCTTCAACGATCCCGAAGGGAAGTTCGTTAAAAGAGATTTATACGTCTTCGCCTACGACTTCAATGGGACGACGCTGGCCAATCCGTATCGGCCCGATCTTGTGGGCAGAAACAACATCAACCTCACAGATCAGAACGGCGTTGGGATAATTTTGGATTTGACGATAGTTGCCGATAGGGGAAAGGGCTTCTCCTACTACATCTGGCCCAACATTGCGCATGAGAATAAAGAGGAACTAAAGCTCGCATATGTTGAGAGAGTGAATGATGCCCTGTGGGTGGGCGCTGGTATATATCTGGCCGGTCCAGTACCCTACTTCGGCCCAGAGGACCGAGAAGGTCTAATTGCCTTCGTGAAGGATGCTCGCGACTTTGCCCTGCAAAACGGGAAACAGAGCGCGCTGGAGGAGTTCAATAACCGAAGCGGAAGGTTTGTCAATGGAAGCAGCTATATCTTTGCTTATGATTTTGATGGTAATACTCTGGCGCTGCCCTTCCAGCCTGATTTGATAGGCACAAATCGCCTGGATGCCAAAGACGCAAATGGCGTGAGCTTTTGCCAAGACCTGACTGCATTGGCCAGGAATGGAAGCGGCCTATATTATTTACTCTATCCAGATCCGACGGAAAATATGACCGTGAAGCTCAAACTCAACTATGTTATGAAGGTGGACGACACTTGGTTCCTTGGCTCGGGAATATATGCAAAGTAAGAGCTTCGCAGATGGACCGCCCTATCCGCTCGTCGCGCGACCTCCTTGCATTGGAAATTCGTCATAGGAGGGACGGCAGGAGGGAGGCCCCCTTCTCTCTCGCTCCTGCCCAGGCGAAAAGGACAAGTCCCCACTCTCCTACTCCGCCGAATAATCGATTATCGGCGAAGTTAATAACCCTTTATTTCATGTAGAGGTTATGTAGGTCTGATCTAGGTCATTTATGAATAAGATGAATGGTAATAATGCCTCATCCCACCAATTTTGAGAATAGAATGGTTTTTCTACAGTCACGTAAATAAGCCAGAATATGTGGAAGCCAAAGCCTTCTAATCTACCGTTTCTCTTGCTAGTAATGCTGATAACTTCCTTTATATACTCGTCTTCTTTGACCGCCCTCGCCCTGACCAGTCTGGACTACCACCTCGGCCATTCAAAATATGGAGACGCCTCCATCTCAGGAGATGATAGCTTTCATGGTTCCAGTTCAGCCGAGCTTTCTGTGGAGAGCAAGGGTGATTACATCAGGGTCTCGGTCTACATGGATGAACCCCTGCCTCTGGAAGACCTCGACCTCTTGAGCATGTGGATAAAACCTCAATATGGCGATGGAGAGGTACAGCTTGATCTATTTCTTGATGGAGACGGTGATGACAGCTACGATAGCCACAGCTCTAAGGATGCGAGAGTTCGCTCGCTTAAAGAGTCCTGGTCAGAAGCTGGTATCTCTCTTTCCCAGTGGAATGAGCTGGATGGATTTGACCTGAACTACGAGAAATACCAAGACAAAGCCTTCGGCTCCGGAAGCCTTGCGGACTGCAAGAGCAAGCTGAAAGGCGAAAGCCTCGTCAGGCTTTACATCACGCTCTACAAAGATGGGAAGGTCCCAAAGACAACGGCCTTTATCGATTATATCAAGATAGGAGATCAAATCATCAGCTTTGAGCCTATGGAGCAAGAGGCTATCAAGAAAGCCACCAAATCTATCAGCCCGGGAGGCCAGATCACCTACACCATAACCTACGGAAATAATCAACTGACGCCCGTGGATCTGGTGGTCAAGGAGCAATATGATCCACGCACCTCCTTCATCGAGGCCAATCCCAGCCCCGATCCGGGATCGACGAACGTCTGGACCTTCCGCCAGCTGCCCCCTGGAGCCCACGGCCAGATCGTGATCAAGGTGGCGACGATCAAGCCCTCCTGCAAGGCAAAAATCGAGAGCAAGGTATCGGGCAGGGGTTACACCTCTGTGAACGGCCTTCTTTCCACGGACTTTAACGGCAATCTAATCACCAACAGCGTTACCATCTCCTCAAGCGAGTTCAATCTCACTGCCTCCGCCGACACCACCGTCAGGCCGATAGAAGGTTCTATCCTGGCCTTTGGCGAGCATGGGTCGGGATTCTATAAATCCGAGGAGCAGCTGGCCTACTCTCCTTCCAGCATCTCCCTCCGTCGCCAGATCAACGGCAGTACTGCTCTAGCCGTTGTCAACCTCTCGCGCTGTTCCATTCCCATCCAAGGAGGCTGGTTTGCCGGCTTGCAGGGCGAGAACAAGATCAGAGATATACGCTGGAGTGACAAATACTATCATGCTAGCCTTCTCAACCTCAGCTTCCGGGTTCAGCTCAGCAAGGCCCAATCTCTTCTAGAGACGTCCTCTCGCTTCATAGGCATGGTCGATCGCACCTCTCAATGGACCGATGTCATCACAGACCAGCGGCTGGCAGGAAATTTCACCATCACGAGCAAGGCCACAGGGAAGTGGTCCAGCATGCAGATCAGCCAGCAGGAGGAGGGGCTGGATTGCTGCCCCGAGATCCAGGATCATGAGGAAGAGATTTAGATCCCTTTGGAATATGTCATATTAAACCTATCTGAAAGGATAGCGGCGGGCCTAATTGCCATAATGGTGAGCATATTATCATAACCGCAATCCTATTATCCTGGAAGCCGGGCTATCCTCTATGGCCATGAATGCGGAACGTTTCATCGAAGATGCCATCGCGGAGATCAGGCGCGATGTACAGGGACGCGCCATCATAGGCTTATCGGGTGGCGTGGACAGCTCGGTTTGCGCCATGCTGTCCCACCGCGCCTTAGGCGACCGTCTGGTTCCGGTTTATGTGGACTCGGGGCTCATGAGGCAGTTCGAGTCGGACAGGATTGAGCTTCTCTTCCAGGATATCGGCCTGGTGCGCGTCAATGCCCAGGACAGGTTCCTGGAAGCCCTGAAGGGAGTCACCGACCCGGAGGAGAAGAGGAAGGTAGTGGGCGAGACAACGTGGGAGGGCTGCCGAGCAGCATGGAGTTCAGATGTTTGGTGGAGCCTCTGCGCGATCTCTACAAGGATGAGGTGCGCGAAGTGGCCAGAGCTTTGGGTTTGCCCCAGGAGATCAGCGAGAGGATGCCCTATCCTGGGCCTGGACTGGCGGTCAGGATCGTGGGCGAGGTCACCCGCGAGGAGCTGGAGATCGTGCGCAAGGCCAACGCCATCGTGGAGGAGGAGGTCATGAGGTTTTGCCCCTGGCAGGCCTTTGCAGCCATCCTGGGAAAGGCCACGGGCGTAAAAGGCGACAACCGGGTTTACGGCTGGGTGGTGGCCGTTCGATCCGTCTCCTCCCGGGACGCCATGACCGCTGATGTGATGGAGCTGCCCTGGGACGTGCTGAGGCGCATCTCCAGCCGTATCACTGGCGAGATTCCATCTGTTGCCCGCGTGGTCTACGACCTCACTCCCAAGCCGCCGGGGACCATAGAGTTCGAGTAATGGCGTCTTCGCCCGAATTCGCAAAGCCATGCCTAAACCAAGCTCATCATCGGATAGTTCTTTCCAGCGTCGTACTCCAGCCTGGCGCGCGCGACCTCGCCCTCATAATCTATCTCCACCTCGGCGAAGATCATGCGCCCTTCCAGCTCACCGTATCCGAAGACGTTCTCTTGCAGCATCCGCCGGTTTATGCTGACCGCAACCTTACGGACATAAGGCTGCAGTGAGATGCTCTCCTGCATGGCCTGCTCCAGGCTGCTCGCCGTCCTTTCGCTCACAGGTGCTCCTACGAACTGATGGTAGAGCGCCCCCAGCTTGATGCCGGCCTCGAAGGCGGCTATCTCCCTTTTCGTAGGCATGAAATCACCACCGGACTTGCCAGATACATCGTAATAATAGCCATCAACAGAAGGGCTGCATAGAGCGTATCCTTCTCCTGCCAGAGGAGAAATCCCGCCCCCAGAAGGACTAATCCCACCTGGCCAGCCGCAGAGTTCCACAGAGCAGATAAAAAAATCCCGCCAGCAAGGCTTGCGGGGATGGAGCGAAGGTCTGGAGGGCGAGGAACGCCGGCGCTGCGCCAAAAGAGACCAGGTCCGCCAGGGAATCCAGGGAGGGTCCCAGGGGGCTTGAGCCCATCCTTCTGGCCAAAAACCCGTCCAGGCCGTCGGCCATGGCCGCCAGGAGAATGAAAACCACCGCGGCCTGCGGCGCGATCTGGCCGCATCGACCTGCAGCCAGCAGAGCCGAGAATCCAAGGGCGACGTTCAGAAGCGTGAATAAGTCCGGCAGTCGTATAATCCGGAGGATATTCATGGGCGCTTCACCGCTATCACTGTCTCCCCGGCCCGGACCTTGTCGCCCATTTTTATCTGAAGCCTGTAGCCTTTGGGCATCGTCACCTCCACCCGGGAGCCAAAGCGGATCATGCCAATCCGATCTCCCCGAGCCACCCGATCACCGGGACGAACATAGCATACGATCTCCCGCACCAGGGTTCCCGTTATCTGGCGCAGCTCCACATCTCCGTCGGAGGTCTCAAGCGTTATCCGATTCTGCTGGTTATGGCTCGCCCAGGCCAGGAAGGCAGGGAAGTGGCCGCCTTTTATGTACTCTGTCTTGCGGACCACCCCGGCCAGAGGGGCCCGGTTTACATGCACATCGGAAGGTCCCATGAAGATGGTGATTCCACCTTCAGTGGCTGCGATGATCCTGCCGTCGGCGGGCGCGATCATGCCCTCGCCGCGAGGCAAACGATCAGGGTCGCGGTGAAAGAAGAGCATGAAGATGGAGCCAACCAAAGCCACCGCAGAGATGTACCAGTTTCCTACTAAGGCCAGGGCAGCAGTCAGGAAGAGGGGCAGCGAGATCCAGGCCGTGGAGCCCCGCGCCAGCCTCATGCCGCATCACCTCCGGGATGCTTGATCTCTGCCGCCAGCTCGTCTATGACCGATAAGAGCTCTGGCAGAAGCAGGAACACAAAGTAAGATATGGCCAGGAGGGCGATGATAGAGCCCGCTTTGGCGACGACATTATGGGCAATGTTGAAGCTGTCGCCCCCAAACCAGTCCCAGCCGTAGGCCATGAGCACAAAGCCGTTTCTTACAATGTTCAAACCATAAATGGCAATGGTGGAGAAGGCCAGGGCAGCCAGCCTGCGACCGAAGGGTGCCTGCACCGACAGGATGACTCCAACAAAGAGAGCGATGCTCTCGATGGCCGTACAGGCCAGGATGATCTCCACCGATCGGCCGTCCAAAGCCAGGGTGTTCCAGCTCTGCATGACCACTGGGACGGAGAAGAATTGCAGCGTCTCTGCCGTTATCAGGGTCGTAAATCCTATCAGAGCGGTCCGGAGAGGCTCGACCTCGGCAAAGGGAAAGTAGACAATTCCACAGATTGCGGCAGCATAGCTCGCCCAGAAGCAAGCCTGAGATGAAAATCCTTTGCAAAGTACCATCCAGGCCATGTAGAGGCTCAAGAGCACTGCGGCCAGGGCAAGAGCGGCGTTGAAATAGTCCTCCAGAGCCAAATAATGTCCCGGCTGACCCAGCCAGAAAAATCCAAATATGGCCCAGCCAGGCACAGCTATGAGGCTCTTTCTCGTTAGGGCCGACGCCAGAAGAAGGAACAGGCTAATCCAGAGCAAATAGGGAACCAGCCAGTCCAATGTCATCTTGCATAGAAATACCACAGGTTTATTTAGCATTATCTACTTACGTTGATTCATGGTGATTTTGGGGCAGGCCTGGGGAAGAATCCTTCGTTAGGTAAGGTTGATCATGGATCGAAAAAAATTGATGCTCATATGCGCCGCAAGCCTGATTCTGGCGGCCTGTGCCTTGGCAGCAGCCGCTGAACCCTTGCCTTCTGCACAAGCAGGACAGAAGATAGATCCCGCACTGGCAGAGAGGCTGAAGGGCGGAAACATTGAGAAGATACCTGTGATTGTGATGCTGAATGGAGTGGCTCGAGAGGCTGATCCATCGCTTAAAGATCTTGATGTGAAATACAGGTACAGGCTCATTCCCGGCCTGGCTGGAGAGGCCACGCCCGAAGCTATTGAGGAAATTTCGAAAAATGACGCCGTGCAGGGCGTTTATTTTGACGGCTCGGTCCAAATATTCGCTCCAAAGAATGACTCATCCGGCGGCGAGTACCTCTCCCCTTCCCGAAATATTCAGGCGGATAAGCTATGGGAGAAGGGAATTGATGGCCGGGGAGTGACCGTGGCGGTGATGGACTCGGGAATCGACAAGAACCATCCCGATCTGGTCGGCAAAGTGATAGGAGAGAAGAACTTTGTGGCCGATGAGATCTCGGCAGATGATCTCCTGGGCCACGGGACCATGGTGGCAGGCATCATCGCCGGCTCCGGCGTGGCTTCAAGCGGAAAGTATAAGGGAGTTGCGCCTGGGGCGAGCCTTCTCAACGTCAAGGTCATCGACAGCAAAGGAGACGGCAAAGTATCAGATATCATCGCCGGAATTGAGTGGGCTACTTACAATGGCGCCGATGTCTTGAGCCTCAGTCTGGGAGGCATAAATCTGGGCGAGACCAACCCGCCCATAACCATGGCCGCAGATAAAGCTGCCGATGCCGGCACCGTGGTCTGCGTGGCGGCAGGCAACCGCAACCGCACCGAGGCGGAAGGTCAGGTAAAGAGTGCATCCGCCAGCCAGGCTGGCGGCAGCAATGCTGCGGTCGACCTATCCCAGCTCCGCGATGGAAAAGACAAGGATGTGTTGCTGCTCCTGGTTCCCATCGTCTTGGCTCTGCCTCCCGGCCTGATCGACTCTCCCGGAGATGGCGTAGAGGTCATAACCCTGGGAGCCTCCGATAGCAGCGGTCATGTGGCCGGCTTTTCGGGCTCGGGTCCGACCAGGGACGATAGGATCAAGCCCGATGTCGTCGCTCCCGGGGTGGATGTCGTATCTACGGCTCCGCCCGGCCTGGAGAGGCCTGCCTACCTCGATGTCTATTATGCGCGGGAGTCGGGCACCAGCCTCTCTACACCAGTAGCGGCAGGCCTTGCCGCCCTGCTGCTGCAGGAGAATGCCAATTTAACGCCTGCAGGAATCAAGGCGGCCATGACCAGAGGAGCTCAGAAGCTGAACAATACCTTAGGCGAGCAGTACGAGGAGTACTACCAGGGAACCGGTCTCTTGGATGCCCCTCGCTCCTACCAGCTTCAGAGCAACGATATCTGCGGTGTGATTCCTGACCAATGGATCGCTGGCCGCTGGGCTTACCTGCCCGCAGGCGAAGGGGTTTATGTGGGCCTGGACACGGGCGCAGACAGGCCCCAGAAGAAGCTTTATGCCTTGGCCCCTGGCGATAAAGACTGGAACACGCGGTTCGTCTTCCTCAGCAATCAGGAGAGACAGGACTTGAAGGCCTCCGTCTCTGGACCGGTCTCGGACTGGATCAGCCTGCAGGCCCTCCCCCAGCAGGTCGCGGCCAACGACCAGGAGGTCTTTGCCGCCTCGATGACTGTGCCCGAAGGCACTGCTCCCGGAAATTACAGTGGATCGATAAAGATCGCCACCAGCGGCAAGACCATCCTCAGCATACCCATCAGGGTGACCGTGGCCGAGCCGCTCAATATCTCCAGGGGACTTGGCAGCAGCACAGGCACCTTGAAGGGAAACGGATGGGATTACTGTTATCTGGATATTCCATTGGGAACTACCAAACTCAAGGCCTCCCTGGAATGGCAGCAGGACTCCAACCTCGATCTCTTCTTGCTCTCCCCCACCAGCGAGTATTATGCCGGCGAGCAGAGCAATCTGGCCGAGAGGAGGACGATCGAAAATCCGCCCTCAGGGCGATGGCTTCTGGCCGTGCACAGCGAGAACTCATCGGTGCCGGTCAACTATACTCTGGGTGTGGAGCGCGCCCTGATCGAGACCTTTCCTAAAAGGTGGAATCTAGAGTCAGCATATCCGGGCACGTGGGCCAAGGCCAGTTTTGTAGTGAAGAACGGAGGGGCAGCTCTGAAGAACCTGAGCTATGCCGGCGTAATTGAGAACGCGAGCCTGCAAGAGCTGGAGGGCAACGTCCGCCACAAAGGCTACTGGAATTATACCATCAACGTCACAGAAAAGACCAGGAGGCTCTCTGCCAAGCTGACTACAGAGGGAAATATCGACCAGAATGAGATGATGTTCGTCTTCGAGAACCCGGAGGGTGAGCCTGTGGACTATGATCTCGGGACAGACAATCTTGGGCCCCTGGAGATATCCAATCCCGAGATCGGACCCTGGAGGGTCAGGGTCTACGGATATAATGTACCGGCTGCAGAACAGTCCTTCAAAGTCGCGCTCAAAGAGTATGCAGAGAATCAATGGAAATGGATAGAGACCAGAGGACCGGAGCAAATTGAGAGCGGCTCCGAAGGATCGGTCGAGGCCAACCTCACCATTCCCAAGAACACATCATTGCCCAGGCTGGACGGGTTCATAAAGATCTCCTCTGACAACCAGACCTTTCAGATTCCCGTGAGCGTGATCGTGGCCGGCACTTCCCTAGTGGGCCTTGCCTCTGCGAACGTCAGTGACAGCGACCACGACGGCTACTTCGACGGCCTCGACCTGAGATTCGGGGTCAACATAACCTCCCCAGGAGACTACAGGCTGGAAGGAGTGCTGGCCGACTGCCGCGGCAGCAGGATTGCGCTTTTCGGCAGCACGGTCAGGCTGGAAGAGAGAGGAAGCATCAATGTCAGCGTGAACGGCAGCGATATCTGGATGAAGGGCAAGTGCGGGCCGCTGCAGATACAGAACCTGATCCTCTACGACAAAACCGGAAATTTCATTGACAGGTATGGGAAGAACATAACCATAGAGCGAGATCCCAGGCAGTTCCAGCCCCCGGCAGCCTATCTCACAGGAGACTTTGTGAATCGCACGACCGCCAATAAGATCGGCATAGGCGTCAATCTTTCCGTGATCAAATCCGGCAGCTATCAGCTCAGCGGCACCATTGTGGACGAGGGTGGCCAGGAGCTGGGCCAGGATACCGTAAAAAGCAAGCTGGTGGCAGGCAATGCCACCTTGGAGCTGAAGTTCAATCCCACCAAGTTCATGATGCTGGGCGAGATCTCTGAAGTGTATCTGGTCGACCTGGTCCTGAGCCTGGATGGATCCGAGCTGGAGCAAAGGAATGAGGCCTGGTCGTCGGGAGATTTGGACCCGAAGAGCTTCAAGACCGGCATGGGGTCGAAAAGCGCCCTGGCAAGCTCCAACGACTCCAATAACAGCAGCAGCCACGCAGCGAGTATCCTCCGGCGGGAGAGCGGCAAGATGGTGATATCCTGAGCCCGTTCTCTTCTCGTCGGTGGCCTTGGCCTAGAGTGTCAGCAAGATGGCGCTCTTTCGCATAACCAGGGAATCGGGCATCCCCCTGGTGGGATGTCTGTACTTTGGAGTGGTCGATCGCGGAAGCAATTTGCTGCAGATCAGGCCGAGCTGCAGCTGCAACCTCAACTGTCCCTTCTGCTCCGTGGATGCCGGGCCACATTCCAGGACCCGAGTGACCAATTATGAGGTCGAGCTGAACTACCTGATGGAGGCGGTGGAGGAGATCGCCCATTTCAAGGGGCCAGGAGTGGAGTGCCATATCGACTCTCCAGGCGAGCCCCTGCTCTATCCAAGAATCGCTGATCTGGTCAGGGAGCTGAAGGAGATAAGGGAGGTCTCTGTCGTCTCCATGCAGAGCAACGGCACCCTGCTCGATGAAGAGAAGATCACAGCCCTGGAGGAGGCCGGCCTGGATAGGATCAACCTATCCATGCATGCCCTTTCCTTGGAGCTGGCGGTCCATCTCGCGGGCGTTCCGTGGTTCGACATCGAAAAAGTGCAGCAGGCAGCCAGGATCATTGCCGAGAGCAAGATCGACCTCTTGATCGCGCCCGTTTATATTCCTGGAGTCAACGATGATGAGATACCTAAGCTGATAGAGTTCGCCCTGCAGACGGGAGCGGGAAAGAGGTGGCCTCCTTTGGGCATTCAAAAGTTCGAGCATTACCGGCTGGGCAGATCTCCAGGGAGGGTCAGGGCGCAGAATTGGTGGCAGTTTTATAATCGCAACATTAAGGAGTGGGAGAAGCAGTTCGCCATAGCGCTCCGATTGAAGCCCCAGGACTTCGGGATCGAGAAGCGTCCCATGATCCCCGCAGTCTTCGAGAAGAAGGAGAAGGCCTGGGTCGAGATCAGAGCACCTGGCTGGGTGCGCGGCGAGCAGCTGGGTGTAGCCAGGAACCGAGTGGTGTCAGTGATGGACTGTCCGGTGGAGCAGGGCACTGCTCGGGTGCAGATCGTCAGCAACAAGCACAACATCTACGTAGCAGTGCCGTGCTAGAGCTGTTTGCAGGAGCGCATCATCTCGCGAAAAAGGGGAGATCAGCGCCAGGGCAAATCCATGGTGCTGATCTCATGTCAATTCGGGACTTAAACGCAGGGCAGCCAATCAACGCTGATCTCACCGCATGTGGAGTTGCCCCAGAGCTGGATGAACTTCTCGATGGAGAAGACACCAGTGAGGTCTTCGACGCTGCGGCCATACTCGGCATGGCGGCCCTTGAGCTGGTTGTCAGCCTGCGGGTCGCGGGATATCCAGCCGATATGAGCTACGCCGATGACGTTGCTGTTGAGGTTGGCTTCTAAGACGCCCGTACAGCATGGCGTTGGCGTCGCAGAGTCACTGTTGTAAGCCCTGGTCCTGACCTCGGTGGTCTTCTGCAGGTGCTCAGCATGGGTGTACATCTCGGTCAAGACGGCTCCAATCCTGTAGTTCTGCACGCATAGCTTGTCTACCCATTTCTGGTCATAGGTGCCGGTCTGGTAAGAGACAGGCATGTACTCCAGCTCCTGCTCCGAGGTGAAGTTGATGTAGTCCATGGGGTATGCAGTGCCTGTCGGCCAGGGACAGCTCAAATCCGAGGGCTGTCTTTCCGCTTCAAGCTCTATCCTGGATGTAATCACATTCCCTGAGCCTGACTGCTTCTCGACCAGCTTTGCTCCATTGAAGCCGTTCTCCGTGGAGATCACCATTTCCAGGCTCCTATACCCCACTCCTTTTACCGACGATTTCTCGTACATGTAATTGGCAGCGCCTGCCATGCCTACAAAGGCCACCACGATAATCGTCAGCATGATCAGATTTCGCTTCAATCCACACTAACCTCCTTCTGACCTGGTTTGCTCCACGAAATTGGGCTAAGAGATCTTGGGCCTTTTCCGTATCAAGCAAAGGCCATTCGATCCTTTTGAGCCAGGCCATACCTCTCCTGATACCCTAACACCCGGTATTCCTTTTTCTCAGGTGTCTATTTCAAGGTTTTGGCCGCCATGAATATCGAAGCTTCAAAAAAAATGGAAGGCTCATGCCGATTGCGTGAATGCATTCAGTCTATTCACGAAGCTATTGCATGGGCCGCTCAGACACGGACTGGTAAAGGCAGGACTGCTGGGACTTGGGAAGCTGTTGCCTGGTGCTTTCAGGCAATCTGCTTCTCGGCAAGGTGGGTTGGATTTGGTATTGTCCCGGAAGAGTATTCTCCTGTTGATCTCAAAGGATCCGATATACTCCTCATACTCCTTCAGACTCCGTTGGCCCGGAATTACCTGCTTGGCGTCGATGAGGAAATATCCCGTAAAGTTGTCAGCAGTCTTGAACTCAGCCATCTTCTTCAGAGATCCTGTCTGGTGCAGGGTGAAATCCTGGTTCTTGAACTCCATCTGCTGCACATCATAGCTCTCCTGCACTTTGGCTCCTACTCCTCCGAAGATTGCCGAGCTCTTGAAACTCTCTGTGCCAATGAGACCCGGTCCAACATAGTTATCGACAGCATCCTGTTCCTCGAAGTTCGGGTTTTTTCCCTTTGCCTGGTCCACGAGGTACTCATTCTTTACAAGAGCATCCACACTGCCATCGAATAGCACGTTCTTGGTGGACTTGATCCCCGAGTTCATGGACCTTACATTTTTGTTGATCTGGAACTGACCGGTGCCGCTCACTTGGGTTTCAGAGGCATAATCGAAAGCCTGGACCTTGAACTTCGTGTTTGCTTCACCGGAACCGCGGCATTTGGCGGAAGCTTCCACCCCAAACCGGTACTCACCGGCCACAGCGTTCATGTCCGGCTGGACCTGCAGTGTCTGGGAACGAGATACTCCCGCCGGGATGTTCATGGTTGTACTCGTCCAGCTGAACCATTCCGGAGCACAGTCTTCTGGCTTGATAGAAACCTCAGCCTCCACTTCTGTCGTCCCCTCGTTCTTTACCGCGACTATGAAATTCAGTGTTCTTCCTTGGGTGGTGTATGATTTGTCCGGCTCAGATTCTGGCCCGGTAAGGCCGATGGTCACCGAGAGAGAGCCAGAAACCTGCGGACAGGGACTGGGCAGATATGTGGGCAGTGATGGAGTCGATGGATTGGCCCAGCTGCTGCCAGAAACATCGCTCGACCCTGCCCTCGGGTCCTCGACGGTGGCAGAAGCCTGGCCTGCCATCAAGATTAATATTATCAGCAATCTCTTCATGCTGCCCCCACTAAATAAGAAAAGAAAAGCTGCTGGGCCATTTTCAGCCTAGCAGTCTATGCCTTCGCATGGTGCATGCTCTTTCTCAGGTACCGGGCTCTCGTGGAACTTGATGGTCTTCTCGGCTTCGAACTTTCCTGTGAACATCTCGTGAGCTTTGATGTCCTTGTAGAATATCTTGTGCCAGGTCGCGTCGGTGCCCCATGTGCCGTTGAAGGCGTTCTTGGTGTCGATGCCTATGAGATGAGCCGGATTGCTGCCCATAAGTGCGGCAACTGCATCCGTATTTCTTCCAGCATCCTTAAGCCTCTTTACGACATCCTCTGGTGTCATCCACGCCGGATTGTATGGCGTGGTCGAGGAGAAGAAGGCAGTCTCATCCTGCTCCATCTCATTCACCGAGTACAGCTCCTGCACATTGGCTCCAATGCCGCCATAGAAGGCCTTGGAGTTGAGGAACTTTCCGCCGGTAAGAGGCGTTGCGCCTGCATAGGTCAACTTCGTGCTCTCAAAGAGATTCAGGTTGGACTTGTTTCCGCCATTGACCGAAGATATGTTTCTCATGAGCTTATCTGCGTTCTGCGAATAGGCATGCTCTTGATCGAGCTCGAGGTCGCCGTCTCCGGCCATGGTGTTATAATATTCGAGCGCGATCTTCTTGTCGATTATCGATGTGCTGACGTCGATAACTCCTGTTCCTGACACCTTTTGGTTTTCACAAAACTGTTCATATTGCACAGGCGGAACTATTGGAGGATTCGCCAACACAGTGCCGCATAACCCCATAAGGGCTAACGCTAACGCTACTACTACTACTCCCTTCATGCTATATTCACCCCCGATGTTGATATAACAGTTTAAGATCCCTTCTCACCCCAAAAAGGTGAGATTGGCTCCAGCCTATATTGGAGCTTTTATTCGATATAAATTTATCTGTTATATAAACCTATCGAGCTTTGAGGTGATCGATCCACAGTCAAATAAACATCAAAGAAAAGCACAAAATATAATAGAACTCCGGGAATCCCCCGGAGCACAATCTAATTTTGCAGATCTATTCTATTTACACGCAGGGCAGCCAATCAACGCTGATGGCGCCGCATGTGGAGTTGCCCCAGAGCTGGATGAACTTCTCGATGGAGAAGACACCAGTGAGGTCCTCGACGCTGCGGCCATACTCAGCATGGCGTCCCTTGAGCT
>JAPKYD010000094.1 GCA_026394475.1 Methanothrix sp. | reverse complement strand
CATTATAGCAAAAAAATCAAATATTAAGTGAAAGATATAGGCACCTGTGATAAAGGTTGGAGCACGAGTATATGTCGGACCCGTTTGTAAGGCAATCATTTTTTCTATGATGCCTATAGCTAAAACAAAGTAAGCACCTATGAATAGGCCGTTAATATGTATCAATCCATTGGTTGCATCGTTTACTGCTTTAATTTCATTTAACATAAAATTATTAAATAGTTCCTGGTTTGGTGTTTCATTTGCATCCATTTTCATCACCCTCCAGAATTGCCACAAGCTCTTAGCCTGGCAAACTATCTCCTTTGCTATTTTAGTTTATTCATTATCGCATAAAAAGCGGGAACAAACTGCAATACTGTGGCTATTAAGGTTGCATGATTTGCGGCGGATGCTATAAAGTTGGTAGGTCTCGGAAAATAATTTATGTCGCGATGCCGTAATGATAGAACCAGTGCAGCACGAAAATCGATATGCTCAATGCGGGGTACGGGATTCGAACCCGCGAACTCCTGCGAGACAGGATCTTAAGTCCTGCGCCTTTGGCCAGCTTGGCAAACCCCGCGATGCTGTTGACCTCATCCGCAATATAGCGCGATGGATAAATTAGTTTCCCTGTTGGGTTTAAAAAAAGTTGGGATGGCCGATTTCCGGCCTTCTCTTTTGTCCGCTACTTCTAATTCTGGGCAGGAGGCATGTCTTGGGCGGCTGCCTGGCCTTTCTCCACGTGTATGCTGCCAAGCAAATTCCTTGTCACATCCTGCGGGTAGGATGAGGTTATATCCACGCTGGCTGTGCCCACCGACACTGGGCCGCATTCGCAATCCTTGCTGTCCAGCCAGTAGAGTGCCTGGAAGAGATTGATGCCAGCAGGAACCATTGTGTTGCCGGGGTACGGTTCGCTGCCGATAAGAAAGCCGTTCTTTCCATCTATCATCATGTCCTCTATGCTGGTGGCGTTAAAGCCGCTGAAAGCAATGCTCATGGCAGCTAGTTGTTTATATATGGGAAGAGTTGCATCTATTGAACTATTATACTCACTGATGGTTATTCTGGCCTTGGTGGTGTTGTCGGTGAATACTTGCAGGCCGTATATGGTGGCAGATTGCGTCTGCAATGGCTGCGTCATCTGCAACTCATGCTGCATGTCTGTATTCATATCGAAGGAAACGCTGTACGGTCCAAGCTGACTGCTCTCTGGCACTGCCATGGTCAGAGGTGAGAGCATCAGCATTAAGGCTGTGGCTAATAATAATTTCACTTAATTTTCACCCCAGCGCCTTTCTGGTCTTCCTCCTAGAAAAGGCTTCCTCTGATATGTATCTCGTATCATCCTCTTGTGAGCAGCAAGCTCAAATAGCCATTCAATCCAGCAAACCTTCGTGGAGCCCCAAAGCAAGGAGCCTGGAATTTACACCCTCATCCTCCGCCTGGACCAGGCACGAGAGATCGTAGTTGGCTCCCTGGGAGCTCTCAACCTGGCACGCGGTTACTACTGCTACACCGGCTCGGCGCGAGGTCCCGGAGGTCTTGGGCGGGTGGATCGGCATCTTCAGGTTATGCGAGGCGAAAAGACTGTCAAACGATGGCACATTGACTACCTGCTGCCGTTCACAAGCTTCCAGGAGGTCTTCATCGTAAAAACATCTCTTGATCTGGAGTGTCATATCGCCCAGCGCATTGGGCAGTGGATTCCGCCTGTAAAGGGCTTCGGCTGCACGGACTGCCGCTGCACGAGCCACCTGAACTACTCGTCAGATTTGAATGTGATGCGGGAGGCCGTCCGACTGGCTTACGAGTGCCAATATTATTAATAAAATTAATATTATTATTTTAGTGGCTTCAGAGCATCGAATAGACCACCGCTGCCCCAAAGGCCGCCAGGCCCAGGAGGCTGAGGGGCAGGGTGTATCCCTTCACCATCTCCCCCATGTTCGCGCCCGTGGTGCTCTTGATCAGCCAGAAGTAGGGATCGGAGATATAGGAGAACATGAAGGCTCCGGCGCTGATGAGCAGGGCCAGGGTCAGACCGTCCAGAGGATAGCCTGCCAGAATCTGAGCGGCTACTACTGCGGTCACCACCCTGGATCCCTGGGCGAGCTGCAGAACCGCGGATATCAGGAAGGGCAAGACCAGCAAAGGCAAGAACTGTCCATGAACGTAGATCTCCTCGCCAAGGCCGCTCTGGGCCACCACGTATCCGAAGGCCCCCGCACCGCAGAGGTCCAGCAGGATCACGCCGGAGCGTCGCGAGGCGGCGTGAATAATCTCATGCACCTTCTCTTGCGCCAGGGCCAGGCAGAGCAGGGCTCCCAGGAGCAGAGCCAGGCTGGGATTTCCCAACATCTTGGTCTCCTCATGCAGGTTTCCCAGCAGAATGAGGGCCATGGGAAAAGCCAGGGGAATCCAGGCTCTGGCGCGACCGATCTTGGGCGGATGATCTTGCACAGGCCTCGCGGGCTCGCCGGGCAGGTGCCGCATAATAAGGTAGGTTAGAAGGAAGAGGAGCAGGGAGACAGGAAATCCCCTCGCCAGGAGATCATAGGGCGGCACGTTGAGCGTGCTGGAGAGGGAGACCGCGACCGGCGAGGGATAGATGAGGTTAAAGGAGATCACGGAGCACGCGGCGGTCATGAAGAGTGCCCTATTGCTGCCTCCTTCCGTCTGCTTGCCCAGGCTGCTCACCACCGGCTCCAGGATCATGTAGGCGGTGATGCTGCACATCACTGGCAGGGAGATGAGGTACCCGGCAGCTCCCGCCACCGGGAGGCTTCTTTTCGTCAGTCCCAAAAGATCGGCTACGATGCGATCTGTAGCTTTCGTCCCGCGCAGGTACTCAGCCAGCACTGCACCGCCAAACACCACCATCGCCAGGGAGGAGAATATCCTTCCCAGGCCCTCGGCCACGTAGCCTGTCAGCTCCTGGCCCATGCCGGCCAGGAGGCCAAAGAGGATGGCGGAGATGACCAGACTCAAGAAAGGTCCGAGCCTCGGTATGATCAGGCTTACCAGGATTATGACCGCGAGAAAGGCGAGAAGGGGGTCCATGGAATCATGGTTATATCTCCAGCACTATATGACCATAATTATGCCCGCAATGCTTTTTTCTCCATAACATCCGAAACGCATTTATAGCTAGAAAAATAAAAAATGCATAGAAGGGATAAATCTTTATTTAATTAGTTGGAACGTCATTAGCAATCGAGGGGATACAAGGGAGTAGCGGATGAGAAGAGGTAGCTTTAGGCGCAGACTACCTCGGGGTAGACGTAGCTTAAAGGCGAGTCCAGCGATGCTGGGTTTAGCCGTCTTTCTGGTTCTCTTAGTCCCTGCTCTCTTTTATCTCTTCCCTCATGCTCCTGATTCTCATTCTGCCCCGACTTCCGGCACCGACCATGTTGAAGGTGCCTTTCTGGCAGCGGCCAAGGCCAAATCAGCCGATGCATCCGAGCCGGTTCTAAAAGTAACCTCCTCGGATGCGAGCCTGCTGGCCAAAGTGACAACCTCGCAAGGCCTATCTTCGGTCTATCTGGAGAACACCGGCAATGCAGAGCTGCACCACGTAGTGGTACAAGAAGCCGGGAAAGCTATTGGCATCCTCTCCCGGCTTGTTCCGGGGGAGAAGAAGGTGCTGGCCATGAATGGTCACATGGGTGAGATAAAGGTCAAGGCCCTTGATCCGTCCGACCGGGAGATCTGGGGCAAGGTCCAGTACGACCAGCCGATGGCGCTTGCCGCCCCCTCCGCCCCCGCTCCGGAGGATGTCGTGATCAGCACAAAGGCCGCTCCCGATCCTCTCGATCTGACATCGAAGACGCCTGACGCCTCTCCTCTCCGATTAGCCATTGTCGCCAACAACTCCGAGGGCCGCGAGGGAGATGTGGTGGGCTACAGGTGCGCCGCCGTTAACTTTGGGCCGGATGAGCTCTCTGATGTCAAGATCTTCTGCGCCGGCAAGATGGCTTCCACTAAGTTCCTGCCCTCGGGCAAGGAGCTGTATCTTGATGGAAGCCTGGTGATCCATGACCATACCGAGATCCTGGCAAGCGTGCAGGGCAAAGATGCGCAGGACAAGCTCTACACGAACAATACCTCGATCTCCATCTGGAAGATCTCTGCAGAGATCAAGTTGGAGGTCAGCGCACCCGAGCAGGTGCATCGCGGTGAGACCATCACCTTCCAGGTCAGGATCGAAAATGGAGGGAGCGGCAACCTCACCGACATAAAAATCTCCGACGGATTCGGTGAGATCGGCCAGATATCTGCCCTTCGGCCAGGCGCCCATCAGGTCCTGCAGAAGGAGAGAACAGTGCAGGAGAGCATGTCGGATGAGGTCAGGCTCCTCGCCCATGATGCTGCGGGCCGTGATGTCTATGCCAGTCGCAGCCTGAACCTTAGGGTACTGAACTCCTCTCTGCAGATCCAAGGCCAGCCGGAGGAGGTCAGAGCCTATCCGGGAGAGCCTGCGGAGGTGACCTGGATTCTGAGCAATACTGGCGAGGAGATCCTGAAGAACATAACCTTGAGCGGAGACGGCAAGAGATGTATGCTAAAAGAGATCTCGCCCGGCAAATCCGTGAAGATGGCAGCAATTTACAATAAGGAAGGCACCACCTGGATAAACGTCACTGCACAAGGGTATGATGGGCGTGGATATGCTGCCTCTGCCCAAGGCGGCGTTCTCCTCAAGACCGTCACGCCAGGCATCAGCCTGAAGGTAATGCCCCAAGAATTGGAAGTCTGTCCCGGAGAGACAGGCGAGATAAGCTGCCTGGTAACCAATTCCGGGGACGATGTCCTGACGGATGTGGTCCTCAGCCAGGATGGATCAGCCCTGGCGTCGATCGATCGGCTGGACCCCGGCGAGTTCAAGGTAGTGGATTCTCGAACCGCGATATCCGCCAACTCTACTCTTCAGTTCACGGTAACCGGGAAGGATTCGCGCAGCCAGACGTGGTCTGATGCTGGAAATGTAAATGCAAAGGTCGTAGTGACTGCTCTCAAGGTATTCGTCAGCGCCTCGCCGCCATCTGTTGCTCCGGGAAGCGGCACCAAGCTGACCTGCACCGTGGCCAACACCGGCAGCATCCCGCTTTACAGCATATTCGTCATCAGCAAGAAGCTCGGGCCTCTAGGCAGCATCGACTATCTGGCACCCAAGCGCCAGATGACAGTCTCGGCTGAGAAGGTCATCCAGGAAGAGGTGAATGACGTAATATCCGCAGAGGGATTCACCATGGAGAAGAAATCCGTGCGCGGCTCGTGCAGTCTGCACATCAGCATTCTGAAGTATCCCGGGCTGGAGATGAAGGGCTCGATCCCGAATGGCTCTCCTCTCGCAGATTCGCCGCCTACCCCCATGGCCCAAGCCAACATCAGCTGCGGCAACCTGAGCCTGCCCATCAGCCTTCCCTCGGAGCAGGAGACAGCCTCCCGCGCCTCTCAAGAGATGGCCCGGGAAATGGACCGCTCCACGAAGAAGTCCAACAATCTGCTCCTGGATGGAATATCCAATCTTCTCCGCTATGTCGAGAAGATGCTGGGAAGGACCAGTCAAGAGTCTGAGTCCTCCGCAGCCCGGGAACTCTCACCTGAGAATGACGCGGACCTACAAGCGTCCAGGGATTACGAGCTGAGCATTGCGGGAGTGAAGTCCTCGGAGCATGGGGCCATAAGGATCCTGGATGTGAGCGCGTTGCCCTCTCAGCCCGCCGCCGGGGAGCCGGTCAAGGTTACTGTGCACATCCAGAGCCAGTTCGGAATAAAGTCCGCGAGCGTGAAGTACGGGCTGGCCGATGCTCCTCTCACCAGGCAGGATATGCTGGGCGTGGACCGGATTTACGATTCTTCACTGGCGCTTGAATCGGGCAGCTCCCAGGACGGATACTGGAGCTGCACCCTTCCCGGCAAGGCCGCCGGAATCTACCTGGTCCTCTCCGTCTGGATGACGGACGGGGCGAATACGGCGGAAGGAGGGCCTTACATGTTCCACTGGAGCACAGTCAACACCGCTGGGCAAGGCAATTCGGCCAAAAGAATCGTGTATCCTGCATCGGGAAAAGGCATGCTCTTCATCGAGTCGTCCTTCGTTAAAGGCCGGGGAGAGGTCTCCATCAAAGACACCATCCAGGGATCGACCTTGCACTACAATGAGAAGATGATAGGCAACGGCTCCATCAGCCTGGAGTCCATGCGCTGCATCGACCGGAAGACTGCCTTTGATAACTTTACGGAGCAAAAGGACCTGGTCTTCACCGGCGGCCAGCTCAAAGGGCATCAGACCGTGGAGTCCCCCACCTTCCACGGAGGTTTGGGAGCATCCGTCACGGAGAGGTTCAACCTCAGCCATGTGGACAAGAGCGAGACCTCCAGCGTCAGCAGCGCCAGCATTGGCAACAACACCCTGGCCTTCAAGACCGATCAGGCCTTCGATGGAACCTGGAACATTCAGACCAAGTATGCCAAGTTCTACAAGAAGATCAAGGCCGATCAACAGTACACGGGCTCCTTCCAGACCCAGAAGTCGATCAAGTTCCAGGATGCGGAACAAAGATAAAAAGAATGAATACCAAGATCGACTGCTCAGATTAGCCATCATCCAATCTGATGGACACGCCACATTTAAATACCATCATCAAATAGGAGAAGAGGCCGATGGGATGGGTTGGAGGGCAAGATCCTTTAAATAGGAACTCCGATCTGCGAATTCCAAAGAATCCAGCCCTTTGGCGAGTTCAAGATCCAGAAAGATATAAATAGTAATAACTCCTTCTAGCTAAGGCCAATGCCCGAAGCAGAAAAGGTTTGCCGGAAGGCAAGCTATAAATAGTAGTACTGCGTACATCAATGGGCCGCTTAGGCGTCGCAGGCACAAAGGCTGCGATCCTGAAAAGGTATGATGGATCGAGTTCCAGTCTGCGGCATAAGAGTTAGTGGAGACATGAGTTTTTTCGTGTCTGACATTTGGTCTATGGCGACTCAGCCAATTC
>JAPKYD010000134.1 GCA_026394475.1 Methanothrix sp. | reverse complement strand
AAACCGAGCGTGCGGCCCGAAGCATACCCCGTCCTTTAGGGCGGGGTGGCCGCACGCAATTTGATTTGCAGGGTGTAACTTTAGACCATTTCTTAAGTCTACATAATCCTAAGCGGCTCGGAAGCTGGTGCCTCGAACTCCCGCCACCCCACGCGCCCGCACCCAGGGTCCGCGTCCCTTGCCCGCGAGTTTCCAGCCAGCTCCTACACCGCCGCCCTCTTGCTCCGGGGGATCGGCTGCACGTCATAGCTCTGAAGTGCATCCATCACCGTCGGCGGCGCTCCGCGATCTAAGTCATTCAAGACGGCGTAGGCTCTGGACTCTGGAGTCCACGCCCGAGCCCGAACAAAGGCGGCCGCCTGGATCACCCGGCTGTCGCTGGCCTTTCCTGGCTTCGCTCCGCCATCTTGGGAGCCACAAGGCTGATGCAGGCCTGCCTCCGGGTCCAAGAGGTCCTTGCTGGAGAATGTAGCATTGCCAGATCCGCGGTCACGTTCCCGTCTTCGGCTCGAATTCTGGGCTGCGCTGCAGCATCTCTTCATCCCAGGAGATCAAGGCGGCATCGAACCACTTCCGCCACAGCCACATAAACCGCATCAGCGCCCCTCAGGCGATATTCTATGGCCATTTCTGCAGCCCGGCAGGCGAAGCGCAGATCCAGAGGAACGTGGTTCATCCCTGGAAAATGCTCCACCAGGGAAACCAGCTTCTTGGACAGAGCAGAGTCCCCTGTCGGCCTGGCAATGGCGGCTCCGCACTCAGCGAGGACGAAGGTGGGACAGAATACCTTCAATCCTTTGACCTTTTGCAGAGATCTGTAGCTCAAGGGATACAGCTTCTCTGAAGGCCTCGCAGCCGATACAAAGACGCTTGCGTCTATGGCTTGGGTTCATCTTCTCATCTCTGTGATGATCTCCAGCGCGCTCTTCTCGCTCTTCCAGGCGGAGTCGATCTTCAGAGCTAAAGCTTCCCATTCGGCATCCCAGTCAATTTCTTGTGCGGTCCCCTTTGATGATTTTAGCGGGACAAGGACTGCCATGGGCCTGCCTTCAGGGCCGATCAGGGTAGCAGTCTCTCCTGGAGAGAGCTTTGCCAGGATGTCTTCAAGATTTTTCTTTGCGGCGTCCACGGAGACCTCAACAGACATGATGAATCCTCTTTTGATAATAGTCAGCTTTATTATAAATTCATTACGAGCCCATCAATCCTCCCGCAGTATCCCGATCCAACCGGCTCTTGGGGTCCGCATGGTTCCCTCCTGCGCCTCGATTTCCGGATCACGAAAGCGAGGCGGTCCGGCCCCGCGCCCTGGCCCGCGAGCATCCCTTTAGTTGCATTGATCGACCTCGAATAGACTTGAGGTAGTTTGATAAATGGACATTTACAAAGAAGTTCTAGATGAAATTTCACATCACCATTGAGCGCGACGAAGATGGAAGATATGTGGCCGAGTGTACCGATCTGCCGAGCTGTTTCTGGGAAATCAAAGAAGCGATCATCGGATGCCTGAAGTCAAGGCTCAAAATTGCAGGGGGAGATGCTCAAGTTCCCACCCATCGGCCAAAAGCTCGATATCTCCATAGATGTCACAGACTCGGCATGGGCTATGGGGAAACAGCGGGCTGGGCACCGATCTTCACTCAAACCAAGAACCAGACAAAATAGAAACCCAAGAGAAGAAGAATGAACCGAAACGCGACCAGTGCGCCTGTTCAGGAAATCATGCTGGACTATGCCCGTCTGACTGGGCTTGCACCAGCCGATGCCCATCCCCGACGCTATCTATGGACGGATGCGTTCGCGGCGTGCAACTACCTCGAACTCTTTAGCCGGACCAATGACGAAACCTATCGGGATCTCGCCTTGCGCCTCGTCGACCAGGTGCATCACACCCTCGGTCGGCACTGTGATGACGACTCTAGACGCGGCTGGATCAGCGGCCTCGATGAGCAGGAGGGTGAGCGGCACCAAACCAAGGGTGGCCTTCGGATCGGAAAGCGGCTGAACGAACGCAGGCCCAACGAGCCGTCCGATGAGCGCCTGGAATGGGACCAGGACGGGCAGTACTACCATTATCTGACGAAGTGGATGCATGCGCTCAACTGTGTGAGCCAGGTCACCGGAGATCCGGCCTATGCCAAGTGGGCGATAGAACTCGCACAAACGGCCCATGCCAGGTTCACTTACGCTCCTCCTTCTGGCGGCCCAAAGAGGATCTACTGGAAGATGAGCATCGATCTCACCTATCCCCTGGTTTCATCTATGGGTCAACACGATCCTCTTGACGGCTTCGTCACCTACAGCGAGCTCCAGGCAATTGCGACCAGAGATTTCGGAGAATCGTCGCTGTCGGACCTCAAGCTTGAGATTGCCGACATGGCCGAAATCTGTCGGGGCGTTAACCTGGTCACAGATGATCCGCTCGGCATCGGCGGTCTTCTCTTCGATGCCTCACGAATTACACAATTGATGATAGAGGGTCGCATAAAGAACACAAACCTGCTGGAAAACGTCGTGGATTCAGCCTTGCTCGGAATCAAGGCCTTTGCGAATGGCGAAACACTTGAGTATCCTGGCAAGTTTCGCCTGGCCTTCCGCGAACTAGGGCTGTCCATCGGGCTCTCGGCGGTCGAAAACCTGTTGAAATGGATCGAGGAGAACCCGAGCTTATTCTGCAGGAAGAGTTACCTGCACCGACGGGTTGAAGACCTCATGGGGTATGTGCCGCTTGGGGAAACGATCGAGCAGTTCTGGATGGATGGCAAGAACAGGGAAGCCAGCACCTGGACCTTGCACCGTGAGATCAATATGGTGATGCTCGCAACCAGCCTGGCTCCCAACAGATTTCTGATGATCTGAGCTGAATGGAGCAACGAAGTCGAGCTTCGCCAACCTGCGCGCCTGTTTCTGAGGGCTCGTTGTTGATGGCCCATCCGGCTCCGCTCTCGCGCCCCGATCTTGGTGGCCACGAAGACGAGGCGGCGGCCCGGCCCCGTACCCAGGCCCAAGACTATACCACCCGCCGCCAGTCAGACCTTCTGACCACCCCGCCTCACTAGCGCTCTGCAAGTCCGAAAGCACGATGGCTATGCGGTCCCCCATGCCCGGCCAAGATCTCAGCGAAACCTGAGGCGAAGCTTACCTCCCATTGTCCTCTGTCTGCCGCCCGATAGGCCCAAAAGCAATAAATATGAATGCCTCATCTCCAAATTCCAGACAAGCGGTTATAAGGATGCAAACGACCAGAGACGAGCGATCCTCCTGGGGGCCTGGATCGAACTCTGGCCAAGCTGATTTCTCTGGTCCGATCTTGATATAAATGGTCAGGCGGAAAAAAGATGCGATACTAATTGAAGAACAAAGCTCTAAGTAATTCAAGGATTAATGGCGTAGAAGAGTTGTCGGGGGTTTCCATAATGCTCAGCAGGATCAAGGATTTTATAGCGTTATTCGTGTTAGTCGCAATGGTCTCTTCAGCTATTGCTGGTTTAGCCCTTTCTGAAGACTGGAATAGTTATAAACCGGTTCATGCTCTCGGATCCGGCGAGAACGACTGGTGGACAACTTTTCCGGATCAGCATTCGAATGCAGGCTCTTCCGTAACGCATCCGGCTTCGGTTCTCGATACCTTGCAGGAGAAGCCGGTGTTCATGCTTGTTCATACTAGCGAATGCAAGGATTGCGTGGTGCAGATAGCGAATATCAATAACGTCCTGGACATCTACAGGAATGATCTGAAATACGATGACATATTGGGTGAAGGCAGCGGCCTGAAAGAAGCAACCGATCTTCTGTCAGTATATAGCCCAATCGGCACGCCACGCGTGCCTACCACCATCTTCATAACTTTGATCAAAGGGTCCGACGGAAAGGTGGATGTGGCCTGGCACAGCGTGGAGGGCCTCATGAGCGAGGACCAGATCAAAGCCTACGTGAAAGATTCCATCTACTACTACCAGCAGAATATCGCCGCCTGGAGATGAGTGAGAGCATAATGCCTGAGATGCTTGAGAAAAAGAAGCGGCAATCCTCAGCTATTCTACTGTTTTTTGCCCTCGCTGCCCTTTCGTTCTTCGTCATTCCCGCTTGTGCTGATGGGATGGCGATGGCCCCAGATTTCAGTGCCACTGACGCAGAGGGAAGAAACTTTTCTCTGAGCGACTTTCGAGGGGCTCCGGTGGTACTGCACATAACCAATATCGAAATCCCATTATGCCGGGATTGCGAGAAGTCCCTGAGAGGCCAGGTGGAAGAGCTGGCCAGGCTAAAGGCCCTCTCCCCTGGCGTGCAGATCGTCACCTTGAACCTCAGGAAGAATCCCTATTCCGAAGGCGGCAGGTCCCTGGCCAAGGATTGGTGGCAGGTCAATATAACCTGGCCCTGGATCGAGGATTTTGAGCCTTATTCCATAGGAAGCAAGTACCTGGACTACTGGAATGTCAGAGGAGGGTCTTCCAATCCCACCATCCTCTTGATCGACCAGGATGGCAGGATCGCCGCAGTCTACCACGTCTACCGTGTGGGCGAGGGCGAGATCGACGGCGTGCAGAGCGCAGAGACTCTTAATAAAAAGCGGCAGGATCTGAACGGCTCGCAGTGGAAGGGCCTGGAGGGCGAAGTATCTCGACAGGATGTATCTGCCCTGGGAATGTTCTTGCTGGGAATCCTGACCGCTCTCGCACCCTGCTCCATCGCCCTGATGATTGCTGTATTCTCCTATGTCCTGACCATGCGCAGGAAGGACGAATATTTGCGCAAGAGCACCTCCACCTCTAAGGAGGGCTTCATGATGGGGATCGCCTTCACTCTGGGCATGGCCATGGTCTTCTTCTTTCTGGGCCTCTTTATCTCTCAGGTGGGTGTGTTCATCCGCGACTCGCGGCTCTTCGACCTCATAGCAGGCTGCATCATGATCCTTCTTGGGATCAGCAACTTCAAGCCCCTGGAGGAGATACTAGAACCCCTGACCTCTCGAACCAGGCGGGCTCCAGAAGGAGAGGTTCGGGAAAAGGGCCAAGGTCTGATGCAAAGGTCGATTGAAGCCTCCATCGGGCTCTTCAAACACTCCTCCTTCATCGGCGCCTTCACTTTAGGCATCTTCTTTGCCCTGGGATGGGCGCCCTGCGCCCTATCTATGGTGCTGCCGGTTTTGATATGGCTGGCTTCCCAGAATGTCACGCCTCTGACGGGCGGCATGATGCTCTTCATCTTCGGTGTCGGCCATGGAGTGCCCATCATTCCCATCGCCACCTTCTCCCGAGCTGTGGGCGGGAGGATCGGAGATCAATACGTCTCAGTCGGGAAATGGACCACTAAATTCTTCGGGCTGCTGGTGATAGGAGTGGGCGTTTTGTACGCAGCGAGGTACTTCGGCTACCTCCTGTGGTGACGTATCCCGAAACATCTTTATAATCTTTTACACAACCTACCGCTCATGAAAACAGTCTTCTCAATTCTGCCGCTTCTGCTCCTTTTGCTGCTGGCAGGCCAGGCCAGTGGCTCCTTTTGGTTCCAGGTGATCGATATCTCGCCCATCAATTTGACTCCCAACAGCGAGGCCAACTTCACCGTTGCCGTGAAGGGCCTGGGCAGCCAGGGATCTTATGTGGAGCTGGTATTTAAGAACATGAGCCAGGGACTCGATATCTCTTGCCCCAAGTTGATCAAGTACGTCTTGCCTGCAGGCGTTACTAAATACAACTGCACCATCAAGGCTGGGGATATAGCGCCGGGCAATTACTCCTTTGTAGTGGACGTTGCCGCCAAAGGCTCGCCCTCCGGAAAGATGACTGCTCACGTCGAGGTTTTAGCGGGTGGGATTGCTCAGGCGAAAGAGCCTCAGCAGGAGGCGGTCCAGAAGGAAACCCAGGCCTTTAACGCCAATCAGACCTCGGCTTCGCCTCCGGCCAAAGCAACGCCGGCCTCTGGCGCAGCCCTGGCAGCTCTGACTGTACTGCTGGCGTCGCGGAGGATGAGGAGCTAACGTTCCTGGTCTCCTCAATCATTTCCTAGCTCCTTTCTGTTGTCAAGAGGTAGAATGCTTTTTGGAACCTCCTCAAGCATACATCGATGCTGATTCTTCTAGCTGCTATACACTGACGATGGCTGTGAAATCGGTTGAGGTGAAGGTTGTGGATACAGTTGGGAGGGCTCAACCTGCTCTTGGGATCCGCTAGCCGGCAGAAGGTAAACATCGGCATAACCGTTATCAGTCACATTGTGACTCAAGCTAAGTGGGTTATAACCTTCCTTTGCAAATGTGAACTGCCAGAGTCCTGGTTGTCCGCTGATGACCACAACTCCATTTGAGTCTGTAGTCCTCTCAAAGCCATTACCTGCTGCGTCCTGTCCGGCGACCTGGACACCCGCGAGAAGCGTGCCGTTGAAGTCTCCCTCATGAACATAGACCGTCTGAGCTACTTGCTCCTGGGAAGATGCGGCCTTCTGGAGGTAAACATCGCCATAATCGTTCTCAGTCACATTGTAACTCAAGCTAAGAGGGTTATAACCTTCCTTCGCGAAGGTGAACTGCCACGTTCCTGGTTGTCCGCTGATGGCCACAGCTCCATTTGAGTCTGTAGTCCTCTCAAAGCCATTACCTGCTGCGTCCTGTCCGGCGACTTGCACTCCCGAGAGTAGCGTGCCGTTAAGGTCCCCTTCATGAACATAGACCGTCTGAGTAACCTGCTCCTGAGAGGATGCGGTTAATACCATGCTACCGCTTATTAGTAGCATTAATATCATTAAGGAATAGCTCTTTTTCATATCATATTTCTCCTAATGTTTGTGATTCCCTTGTTTGTCAAATCTGTTATTCGTTCTTCGCATTGAAAGCCTTTGTTGCGCCTCTGCTGGTAGCGTAGGATCCAAAGAAAGGGCTAGCCACCAGAACCGCTTTCAGAAGACCACAGTATCACTGTAGCTTGTCAGAAATGTCGTATTGTAGCTTTTTCCTATGAAAGATCACCTTTTAAAAATAGAATGATCAAGTGCTCTTTTTGATCAGTCTTGTTCTTAAACGTGCACATTTACTATAACTACCTTGATGCCTCCGTTGTCGCCCTTTTCCCTGTCTCCCATCATTGACTTAGCCTTATGGCCCATCTGCTTGTCGTCCTGTCCCATCATGAACCTGATTTGCTTGCCATCGTGTTCCTGCCACATCTGCTTTCCATCTTGTCCCGTCATGGACTCCGGGCATCCGCATGTCTTCTGCTTGTCGTCCTGTCCCTGATACATCTGTTTGCCATCTTGGTCCATCATAGAGTTCGGGCAGCCGCATGTCTTCTGCGTGTCATCCTTTCCTTGCCACATCTGCTTGTCATCCTGTCCCGGCCACATCTGCTTGTCATCCTGTCCCATTTTGAGCTTCAG
Source organism: Methanothrix sp. (assembly GCA_026394475.1). GTDB lineage: Archaea > Halobacteriota > Methanosarcinia > Methanotrichales > Methanotrichaceae > Methanothrix. The sequence continues at coordinate 486 of JAPKYD010000134.1, read as the reverse complement.
GCAGTCGCATTGGCAGTCGCATGTCTTCTGTTTGCCATCTTGTCCCATTCCATTATCTGGCATCGAAAAGGCCGGCATAATAAGAATGAACACGGCTGCTAATGCCATCAAGAATTTGATACCGTTCATTGTGCTTTTCCTCCATCTTTGATCGACTCTATGTTTGGCTAGAGTCATCGCACTAATTTTCATTATTCAAATTATATAAGAATATAGCCGAACGAACGATAAGCTGATTGCGAATGATAGCCTATCAATGGTTCAGAAACGTTCAATTTTGGCAGAAAAAAACTCAAATGGTTCCGTTCTAAGTTTGCAGCCTTCTGCAGGATCTGGTTTATGAGCGTTTCGTCTTTCCTGAAATTTCTCCGGGCCGACATCTACATGATACGCAGCCTCATCCATGAAGGGATAAGACGGCCCACACGTTAGAAGCTCAGATCTCTTCTTCCGGCTCCCACCCCAGCCGCTCTCTTATTATCATGT
>JAPKYD010000024.1 GCA_026394475.1 Methanothrix sp. | reverse complement strand
TGGATAGCCCCGACAGTAGCCATTGCCATGGCCTCCTATCTGGCGTTTTGGCGTCCTGATTTGCTGTACATCGTCTGGCCGCTGCTGGTATCTTGGAGCCTCGCACCTGCTGTTGCCTGGTGGATCAGCCTGCCCCTTGACTCACCTAAGGCAAAACGGAGCGAGGATCAGACAATCTTCTTGCGCAAGCTTTCGAGGAAGACATGGAAGTTCTTCGAGACGTTCGTAGGGCCCGAAAGCCACTGGCTTCCGCCGGACAACTATCAGGAGGATCCGTGCTCAGTGGTTGCCAACGGCACATCGCCCACGAATATGGGACTGTCGCTGTTGGCGAACCTGGCAGCCTACGACTTCGGTTATATCTCGGCAGGAAAGCTAATAGAGCGGAACGTCTGTGCTCTTAGAAGCATGAAAGGCCTGGAACGGTTCCAGGGCCACTTTTACAACTGGTACGATATCAAGCTGTTAGAGCCAATGCAGCCCAAGTACGTCTCAACTGTGGATAGCGGTAACCTGGCAGGCCATCTGCTGACTCTGCAGCAGGGGCAAATCGAGCTTGCAGACCAGAAGATCCTGCCAGAGCAGGCCTTTGACGGTTTTCGGGATACGCTGCAGATCCTCAGGGATGCTGCCGGAGGAAGCGATGAGAGGATCGATCGATTCTGGACGGAGCTTCAGTCGCCTCCATGCACCCTCTCGGCAACGTGGCTACTGCTGGACCGGCAGGCGAGGGCTGTGGCAGGGATAATGGACAGCCTGGGCCCGGAAGTGGATGATGGGGTGTTGTGGTGGACGCAGGCTTATGAGCTGCAGCTCCGGGACCATTTGGATGACCTGGTGCTCATGGCTCCCTGGCTCATGCTGTCTCTCTGGGCATTGACCCATTCATCCGGGGAGGAGGTCTTGACCCAGAGATCAGCTGAACAGGCGGGAAAGCTACGGGCACGGCAGGCGCTGGAGGCACTGCAAGCGGAGCTGCCCCAATTTGATTGCATTCCTGCATTGCGAGAGGTGCCCGGGATGACCATGAAGCTGATGCCTGTGATTGATCATATCTTGAGTGGCCTCCCGGAGGAAGACCGGGAGGATGAGAGAGAATGGTTTTTCCAGCTTCGTCAGATGATTGCGGAAGCTGGGAAGCGCGCCGGCAAGAGGATCGCATCCATCGAGAAGCTTGCACTCGACTGTAGCGAGCTGGCGGATATAAAATACGACTTCCTCTTCGAGGAGTCGCGTCGGCTTCTTGCCATTGGCTACAATGTCGACGACTTCAGACGCGATAAGAGCTGCTATGATCTTTTGGCATCTGAGGCCAGGCTATCCAGCTTCGTTGCCATCGCCCAAGGGAGGCTGAAGCAGGAGCACTGGTTTGCCCTGGGTCGCATGCTTACCATCGCAGGCGGAGAGCTGGCTTTGCTCTCCTGGGGAGGAACCATGTTCGAGTATCTCATGCCGCAACTGATCATGCCGACCTACGAGAACACCCTTCTGAACCAGACCTGCAGAGCGATAGTCAGGCGACAAATCGAATACGGTGAACAGTGCGGCGTTCCCTGGGGCATCTCAGAGTCCGGCTACAACAGCATAGATGTCAACTGGATCTACCAGTATCGAGCCTTTGGAGTGCCTGGCCTGGGGTTTAAGCGCGGGCTGATCGAGGACCTGGTGATAGCGCCTTACGCCTCCGCTCTGGCCCTGATGACGGAACCGGTCGAGGCATGCACCAATCTGCAGCGAATGGCTGGCCAGGGCTATCTGGGGCAGTATGGCTTCTATGAGGCGATCGATTTTACTCCCTCGCGTCTTTCTCGGGACGAGAACAGTGCAACTGTGCGCTCCTTCATGGCCCACCACCAGGGCATGAGCCTCCTCTCTTTAGCTTACGTGTTATTAGACCGACCTATGCAAAGAAGATTCATGGCCAATCCCATCTTCCAGGCTGCGGATCTGCTTTTGCAGGAAAGGGTTCCCAAGGCTGCGCCCTTCTATCCCCATGCTGCGGAGGCCTCGGCATCAATCTGGAGGGCAGGCATGCTGGAGCAGCAAGGGTCCTTGCGGGTCTTCAATGATCCAAACAGCTCCCAGCCTGATGTGCACCTTCTCTCCAACGGCAATTACAGAGTGATGATCTCGGGTTCCGGTGGAGGCTATAGCCAGTGGAAGGAGATTGCTGTCACTCGTTGGCATGGTGACATTACCCGCGACAATGAGGGGCAGTTTTTCTATATCCGCGACCTGGACAGCAATGATGTCTGGTCGGCAGGATATCAGCCTATGCGTAAAGATGCCAAGACATATCAGGCCATCTTCCAGGGATCGAAGGCAGAGTTTAGGTCAAGGATTTTGGGGATTGATGCCTATACAGAAGTGGTCGTCTCGCCCGAGGACGATGTCGAGTTTCGCAGCATCAGTCTCACCAATCTTTCATGGATCAGGCGGAAGATAGAGCTGACCAGCTATGCAGAGGTCGTTCTGACGACCCCGGCGGCCGATGCGGCCCATCCCGCTTTCAGCAACCTCTTCGTAGAGACGGAGATCGTGCGCAAGAGATCTGCCATCCTATGCACTCGCCGGCCGAGGTCGAAGGACGAGAAGACGCCCTGGATGCTGCATCTGATCGCAGCGGAGAAGATCGAGGGTGATGAGGTTTCCTTTGAGACAGATCGCTCCAAGTTCATAGGCAGGGGAAGAACCGTTGCAGATCCTGTGGCAATGACAGGAGCAATGGAGCTCTCAGATAGCGAGGGCTCCGTCTTGGATCCAATCGTTTCTATCAGGTGCATTGTCACGATCGATCCGGGAGAGACGGCCAGGGTGAACTTCATCACAGGCATGGCAGAGACGAGGGACTCTGCCATGGAGCTGATTGATAAATACCACGACACGAGGCTGGCAGACCGCGTCCACAACCTGGCCTGGACTCACAACCAGATGATCATGCAGCAGCTCAACATCACCGAGATAGATATTCAGCTTTATCTGCGCCTTGCCAGCGCTATAATCTATCCCAGCTCAACCTGGCGCGCCAGTCCGAGCGTTCTTTTGAGCAATCAGCGCGGCCAGTCAGGCCTGTGGGCTTACGGCATCTCGGGCGACATCCCAATTATCCTCCTTCGGATCGGGGATCGGTCTTACCTCGATCTAGCGCGGCAGCTCTTGAGGGCTCATGCCTACTGGCGCATGATGGGGCTGGATGCAGATCTGGTGATCTGGAACGAAGATCGCTCAGGCTATCGGCAGCAGCTCCAGGACGAAATTATGGGCCTGATCTCCATTGGCACCAAGACCAGCATCCAGGGCCGGCCGGGCGGCGTATTCGTAATACACGCGGATCAGATCTCGGAAGAGGCCGGAATCCTGATACAGGCCACAGCAAGCGCCATATTCACCGATGACCGGGGAACATTTGAGGAGCAGCTCGAACGCAAGAGCAGACTCTTGGGAGCCGTTCCTCTTTTAAAGCCGGAAAAGGCCGTCCGGGTCGAGAACTACAAGGCGGTTGAATCGTTAGGCCAAGATCTGATCTTCTTCAACGGTCTTGGCGGTTTCACAAAGGATGGGCGTGAGTATATAATCAGGATCGCTCCGGGACAGGCTACCCCGGCTCCCTGGGCAAATGTGATTGCAAATCCCTATTTTGGGACGGTGATCTCTGAATGCGGCGGAGCATATACCTGGGGCGAGAACTCCCAGCAGTTCCGCCTCAGCCCCTGGTATAATGATCCCGTGAGCGATTGCAGTGGCGAGGCTCTGTACATTCGAGACGAGGAGAGCGGACAGTTCTGGTCCGCGGCCGCGCTGCCTGCGCGCGGAGGGACGCCTTACACCTGCAGACATGGCTTTGGCTACAGTGTTTTCGAGCACAAAGAGAACGGGATCGCCTCCGAGCTGTGGGTATATGTGGCAGCGGACGCCCCGGTGAAGTTTTGCAGGCTGAATGTCCGCAATGAGTCAGGCATTTCCCGCCGGCTATCTGCGACCAGCTACATCGAACTGGTGCTGGGAGAGATGCGTTCCAAGACCGGGATGCACATCGTCACAGAGATCGATTCAAGAACGGGGGCCCTCTTTGCCAGAAACCCGTACAATATGGATTTTCCGGGAAGGACAGTCTTCCTGGATGTGAATACGGAGCTTGGCAGCTTTACAGGTGATCGGACTGAGTTCCTGGGCCGAAACGGCAGCCCGGCCCGCCCTGCCGCTCTGGCGCGAGAGCGGCTCTCCAACAGAGTTGGCGCGGCCATGGACCCGTGTGCGGCCCTGCAAGTCAAGATCGATCTGGCAGAAGGGCAGGAGTGCGAGATCGTCTTCACCTTGGGAACGGGAAGGAATGTGGACGATGCACGCAACCTGATCAAGCGTTTTCGCGGATCAGGTCCTGCCCGCAGTGCTCTGGAGGCGGTGTGGAGCCGCTGGAACCGCACCCTTGGCGCGGTGCACGTGGAGACTCCGGATAAGGCCCTCAATGTGCTCACCAACGGCTGGCTCCTCTACCAGACTCTAGCCTGCCGCATGTGGGCGCGCAGCGGATACTACCAGTCGAGCGGAGCCTTCGGCTTCCGGGATCAGTTGCAGGATTCAATGGCACTGATTTACGCAGAGCCGCGACTTTTCCGCGAGCACCTCCTGCGCTGTGCAGCCCACCAGTTCCCGGAGGGAGATGTTTTGCACTGGTGGCACCCGCCATCGGGACGAGGGGTACGCACGCACAGTTCCGATGATCGCCTCTGGCTGCCGCTGGCGGCTCACCGCTACGTCACAGCCACAGGAGACACCGGGGTGCTTGACGAGCGCGTCAACTTCATCCTAGGCCGGCCCCTGAAGCCCGAGGAGGACGCCTATTATGACCTGCCCACCAGGTCGGAGGAGTCCGGCACCCTTTACGAGCACTGCGTCAGAGCCATCCAGAGTAGCTTACGATTTGGCCAGCACGGCCTGCCGCTCATAGGAACGGGAGACTGGAACGACGCCATGAACCGTGTGGGCTATCAGGGCAAGGGCGAAAGCATCTGGCTGGCCTTCTTCTTGTACGATGTGCTCACCAAGTTCTCCGAGATTGCCCTAACGCGAGGCGATGCGGCCTTCTCAAATCAATGCAGCAGCGAGGCTGCCAATCTGCGCCAGAAGATCCAAGAGTTCGGGTGGGACGGCCATTGGTATTTACGCGCCTACTTTGATAACGGAGAGCCCCTCGGGTCTGCTGCCAATGCTGAGTGTCAGATCGATTCCATCTCCCAGAGCTGGTCGGTTCTATCCGGGGCAGGGGACCCGGAAAGATCAAAGATGGCTATGGAGGAAGTGGATCGCCAGCTCGTCAAAAGAGATGCCTCGCTGATACAGCTCCTGGGGCCGCCCTTCGATAAGTCCGACTCCGACCCGGGCTACATCAAAGGCTACATTCCAGGAGTGAGAGAGAATGGCGGGCAGTACACCCATGCGGCCATCTGGGTGGCCATGGCCGCTGCGGCCTTAGGTGACGGCGATCGGGCCTGGGAGCTATTGGATATGATCAATCCTCTGAACCATGGCTCGACCCCTAGCCAGGTTGCGACCTATGGGGCGGAGCCATACATCATGGCAGCAGACGTCTATGCCTTAGCTCCGCATGCAGGGCGCGGCGGATGGACCTGGTATACCGGAGCGGCGGGCTGGATGTACCTTTCAATAGTGGAATCGCTGCTGGGAGTGACGCTAGAAGTGGACAGGCTGCAATTTCGGCCCTGTATTCCCGCAGATTGGAAGTCGTTTTTGCTGCATTACCGCTATCATGAGACATTCTACCACATCACGGTCGCGCGGACGGGGCCCGGATGCAAGGTGGTCAGCGTGATGGTGGACGGCCTTTTGCAGAGCGACGAGGCGGTACACCTGGTTGATGATCGCAGGGAACATTTCGCCGAGATAAAGATGGTATGAGGGGGAGGAAGGGGTCTGGCTTTCTGAAGGTATGGGCGCAGAAGGTGCAGTAATAGCTTTTCGCTCCAACCAGCTCTCAACCGCAAACTACAAATATCTATAACGAGTATATAGTTAATTTGCCGCGTTTTGCGCTGTAAGTACGAGGGCAAGCTCACCGGCTGAGCTCTTAAGGCAGAGGAATTCAAGAGGCAGATCCTTCGTGGACGAGCCTTTGAAGATCCAGAAGCTAAAAGAGGTGCTGCCTTTGGGCGGCATCCGGAAAGCACCAGAGAAGGCTGAAAGACTCCTAAGTCGGGAGATATGCACGCCCTAATCGGCGTAGCATGCCTTGAATCAGCTTATCTGGAGTCCTCGCCAGGCTGCAGGGCGCGGCACAAAGCTGTGGCAAAGACGAGTGCAGGCCCTGCATCGTAATGGTGTTGGACTCTAGTAAAAAGGACGCTGTGTTAAAGTCCAGTGCTGTGCTTGCCTTCTGGCCCGGCTAATAGTCGAGCTTTGGGCGGGGTCAGGCCTTCACACAGTGACAGGCTCCTCCTGCAAGGGCGCTGCGGATCGGCGCTGGCCCGCCCCAGACTTCGATTTCTGTTTTCTGGTTATCTCTATCCTGCATCTCAATTTTCTGGAGCGAAAGTCTTATATATCGACAATTAACGTATAGTATATTGGGCAAAGGTCGATGGTATTTTTTCTCCCTCCTACACCAGAAGACTTTTGCCTCCCTCCTATTCATGATCCAGAGTCTTAGTAAGGCTCTGATGTATTGGATTATCCATCCCGAGCTGTGGACAAGCCTTATAGCCTCAGCCATTCATCTCTTACTGTCAAGAACGCCAGCCAAAAGGAGGAGGGCAGAAGAGTAGGAGTGATGTGGCTTGAAGGCTGGCCAGGCTTGCAGCTCCTCTTTTCGCTAACAACGACGCTGAAAAGCAGCAGCATTATTGGAAGTGAGATAAATGGACGATATAGATATGAAGATCCTTGAAGCGATCAATACTATTTCCCCGAAGTCTTTTATCGGCCCTGTCAAAGTCAATGAGATTCTAAAGCTTAACGAAACAGAACTTGGGAATCGTTTAATGCTTCTGAAGAAATCAGGGCATGTAGATGTTATGACCAGCGAGTATCCGTCGAGTTTAACACTTCCCAATTCCATCTCGAAAGTTTACCTCACAGAAAAGGGACGACAGAGCTTGAAGGAAAAGTGATAGGACTTTGCACTGCCCGCAGAGTAGGTCATAGATCACTTTTCGACCCCCAGCTCCTTGCCTTCCTCCTCCTCGCTCTCTCCAGCGCCTCCTCGCGGCTCACCTTCTTGCAGCTCCCCAGGTAACCGTTGCGGACCTTGCCCTTCTTGGTCTCCTTCTTTACCCAGAAGAGGCTGAGATCCTCCACTCTGGCCTAGCCGCATGCCCGCGGGTTTGGTGTTTCAGGGGCATCTCTTTTTCGATGACGACCAACGCACGATCGACGCTAGCGTAATCCGTCATAAAATGATCTCTAGAAGCTTTGGATTATAATATATTCGGTATATTTGATACTGAACTTATACTAGTGATAGAATTTTTTTTACCTTTATAGAATCCAAGCAAGGTTAAGACCAATAACTTCATGGCTTGATATCGAACCCGCTTGCCTGGCAGCGATGAGGCGACAGGGATGCGGATGCGACGGATGGAGCGTATTCTCTTATCTTTCGATCTGAATTGGAGTATTCGACCCATCCTTTTCTTTGCTTTAGGTATCGTGCAGTGAAAACTCCTCCTGCCAAAGGATATGAACCCCGTAAATACCATCATCGCATGATAAGGCCAAGGTGGAGGCAATTGATGTGTATGAGCACCACCACCCATTTCAGAAGGATCATGTGCGGTTGCTATACCCATAGCGATCGCAATAGCTATAGATGATATGATCACAACGGAGAGCAGAGCTTTCGACAAATCCCAGAATAAATGATTCTTCAGCATGATTTTTTATCCTGGACGTTGGTTGATTGGTGCTTTCAATTTGATTCTATTGATCTTAATACTAATTAAAATTTCCCAGAAATCGTCGATGCTGAAATTGAGATTTAGTGAACGTATCTATACTTTTCGATTGATGCGGATTCTGTAATCATGTTCGTGCGAGGGGATAAGATTTCCGGAAAGAAAGTTGTAGCGCCAGAGAGGACAATATCTCTGGCGATCGATCTTGATGAGAGAGAATATTCCAAGTCCGCACAGAGCGCTCCTTACCCAGGGACCTTTATAAACCAGATCGTTCTCATCCATTGGCTAACGCTCAGGGACATTCAGGATGAGCTGAAAGACAGAGACTAAATGTGCCAAATTGCTTTAGCTCAGGAAGGATAATTGGATCAGTGGTGCGCGCCGTGCGCGTCACCGTGACCGCCGTGCGCTCCATGGGGCGCTGCGTTCGACCCTGCCTTGATGGCCAGGAAATCCTTGTCGAGATAGGCCTGATGGGCCAGGTCCAGGCACTCCTTGCAGATATTGAACATCTCGTCCTTAGTGCCGTGAATGGTAGCTAAATTGAGCTTGACGGGCACAGTCTCCTTATCAACAAGACACAGCGCGCACTTCATCTAGATCACCTGGCCACCGCTTTGATTCAAACGGTTATAAGCATTTCCTTTCCACCTGCGGTAGAGATCGTTCTCCACACCCAAGAGATCCAGCACGCGGCCCACCAGCACGTCCACCAGCTCCGCTATGCTCTCAGGCCGGGAGTAGAAAGCCGGGCAAGCGGGCAGAATAATGGCCCCGGCCTCTGCCACAGCAACCATGTTGCGTAGCTGGACCAGGCTCAACGGCGTCTCTCTTGGCACCAGCACCAGCCTTCTCCTTTCTTTGAGGCAGACATCCGCGGCTCGCGTGATGAGGGTGTCCGAGGAACCGGACGCTATCCCCGACAGCGTCCCCATGCTGCAGGGGATCACTGCCATGGCATCGAACCGATGAGAGCCGCTGGCCACTGGCGCAGCAAAGTCATCGGGAGAATAAACATAACTGGCAAGCTTCTCCACATCCTCCGGCAAAAAGTCGGTCTCGATCCGCATGATCTTTCGGGCCGAGTCTGTCACCATCAGGTGCGTTACGCAGCCCTTCTCCTTCAGGACCTGCAAAAGGCGAATGCCGTACTGCACTCCCGATGCCCCGCTGATGCCCACCACGATCTCCAAGGAAACTACCTCTCTTCTTTTCTATGCATATCAGAGTTCCTGGGCAATTATCAAATTATCTGAAAAAAGGGTCGTGATTCCTTAATAGGTTTGAATTTTGTAATATGGAAAAGTCAAGAGTTCTTGCAAGCTCCAGACATGATCGATTAAGCTGGCTTGTTTCGCGGGACAATTGAACTTCGTTATCCCCTTATCATTTCTATATTTTAGAGCGCGGTGCTTTCGGCAGTAGTTGAAGTTTGCGAAATATAGGGTCATTTGATTATCCAATTCCGCAGTCTTCTTAGAGAAACCTATGGTTTTCCTTGATATGCGGTTATTATCTTGTCTGCATGTCAGGTTTTGCCGTTCACTGTAGCTAGTAGATATCCTCTTGGGGTCTATATTCTTGCCAAATATGATCCTCTTGACCACTTTATTGAGC
>JAPKYD010000027.1 GCA_026394475.1 Methanothrix sp. | reverse complement strand
GAAAATTATAAAAATTTGTTGATAAATCATCCCAAGATCTGCTGGCGAACATTGATAGAGTTTATGATATCGATCCTTGTCAATGGTGCTGGAACGGTGATACTGCAGAAAAATGGTGGTAAAGATAGGCTGGACATATCGCTCATGGAGGAGTTGGACTCCTTTGAGAAGGAGATCCCTGCAAAGGTAACAGAGGACGGGAAGAAGATAGTCTTCAAACTGGATAAATTGCTGATCAACCATGACATCTTTGCGATAAAGATGAACGAGATAATCCAGATTGTGGTCCGGCTCTTCGACCTCTTTATCAGCTATCTGGATGAGGCGAATCATGTCGCGGATCCGCTCGCGAAGCGAACTGAGTATGAAATGCTCAAGCGAGATGTTCACCGGAAGGAGTACGAAGTTGATCGGACCTTTCATGAGTGTGTGGCCATCGCCAAGCTCACGATGTACAAGTCCATGTTAAATCCGGCATTCATCCGCAATCTGGATATCTGGTCAACAGACGTGATGGGATTCAGGATACTAGTTGAGTCGCTGAAGTCATTCACAGATGAGATCGAATCTTATATGTATATACTGGATGCATACCAGGAGATCCTACCGATACTTGTAGCTCCAGACAAGATCAAGATTCTCACAAACCATCTGAACGATATAGATCAAAATTATAATAAATTATTGAATATGAAAAATGAGGATAAAGATATATTATATGAGATGGCTAAAAAGGAAGCAATGGCAATTGTAGAGCTTCATGTGGGCAGACTCAAACTATACGAGAAGATAACTAAGGGATCTGAGGATGTGCTGATAACGCTGTTCGCTGATCTTTTCCTTAGAATAATCTCCATGCGACGGGTCATAAACAACATGATAGTAAGACGTATAATTAAGGAACCGTAACTCTTCTTTTTAACCCATAAGTCCCCTTCTTAATAATAGGCTTGCTACATTTTATAGCCGAAAAAGGATTTACTTCCCTTCTTTGCCCAGGTACCATCCTTGCTCCTTCTGGGCATGACCTCAATTGGCATAAGAGCAGCATCCTGATTTACTCCCATCCTAACCTGCAGACCCTTTGCCCCAAGCACGCCTGGAATTGTCGGCCCATACTTCAGCGTCCGGTTCGCCTCCATCTCCGATGTCGCCCTAGCGATCGCAAGCATCTACCTCGGCATATGCTACGTGGGCTCGGGTCTAGCGTTTCAATCCTGCAAGGCCTCTAACGCCAGGCGTCGTGAGGTACCATCTTCCCCTCCTCCCCTTCATGAACTCCAGGGCCTGGGTGTAGTTGTCGAAATAATGCCTCTCTCCGCTGTCTAGATCCACTACATTTATTCTGCTGTCAAGCGAGATTCCTATACGCTCTAGCATGGCCTCGATTTCCTGTCTGGTCTCTGTCTGGTCTTGCTCTTTCTGGAAGGAATCTCCTCGCTGGATTTGTCTATCGTTTCTTTAGGCATTGGCCTCACCTAGAATTTGGCTGGCTTGGCCTTGCCCAGAGCCCAGCGAATGTATTCGGCAGCCGGAAACTCGTGTACCGAGGTGGCCACGATCATGCCCGCTCCGTACTTAGCCATGACCAGGATGGCCCTGTCCTGGGCATCCTTCAAGACGGTCTCAAAGCCGTCTCCCGGCAGGAGGTAGCCATCGCATTCCGGCGTTAGCGTACAGAGCAGGCAGGAGCATTCATGTAGCGAGGGCTCTAAGCTATGCGATCCATAATCGCAGATGTATTTCAGCTTCAGCGGCAGCCATTCGTAGTCGTGCTCGGGAACTAGCGGGCCGAAGACGGTGAGAATGCCTCCTTTCTTCACAAATTCGGCTATATTCGACTTCATCCTCTGCAGCGCTGGAAGAGTCTTGGAGTATTGAGGATTGGCGAAGCCAGTGGGAATCATCACCATCCTGTACTGGGGCAAAAAGGGGCTGCAAAGGGTGCCGGGCTGGAGGAACTGATAAGTGATTCCAAGCTCCTGGAAGAGCTTCTCGAACAGGAAGGTGCCCTCGCCGATAAGCGCTATATCTGGCATACTACTATTAGGTCTCCGGCGCAAGGGGAAAACCTTTGTGGTTCCAGAGCTCTGATCGATTCTGACATTTTTCTTCCATTAAGCTTATTACTAAATAACATCGATATATTGATCGCGATAATATATGGAACAAGAATTGATGAGAATTGGCGTTTCGCTACCTGAAAAGCTGCTGAGCCGGTTTGATGAGATAATTTTGCAGCGCGGTTATTCTTCCCGCTCCGAGGGCATCCGAGATGCTATCCGCAATTACATAGTTCACTATGAGTGGATGAGCGATGTCCAGGGGGAGAGGGTGGGCGTCATAACCCTGCTGTACGCTCATTCCCAGAGGGGCCTGGTGGACAATCTGACGGATATACAGCATGAATTCGGAAGCATAATCCAGTCCAGTCTGCATGTCCATCTGGACCATGAAAACTGCCTGGAGGTGATCGTCCTTCGGGGCGAAGGCCAGGACGTGAAAAAGGCCGCAGAGAAGATGATGTCCCTGAAGGGTGTGAAGCACGTCAAGCTCACCACGACCTCCCTGGGCAAAGAGCTCTGAATACCGATCCTATGTCTTTCCGGGAGATTCTGCCTGGAGTCCGCCTCTGGGAGGCAGAGGGACAGAAGAAGCTGGCGACCAAGTCAGCCGATCTGGTGCCTGTTTACGGCGAGCGCATCTTGGAGGGCCACAGGTTCTGGGACCCTTTCCGATCCAAGCTGGCGGCTCTATTGCTGAAAGACAGAGGCTGCGGCCTTCGCCTTAATCGCGAAGCTTCTGTCCTCTACCTGGGCGCTGCTACTGGCACCACCGTCAGCCATATAAGCGATATCATAGCGGGCGGCATGGTTTATGCTGTGGAATTCTCGCCCCGCGCCATGCGTGATCTTCTCCTGCTCTGCGAGCGGCGTCGGAACATAGTACCCATCCTGGCTGATGCCGCCCAGCCCGAGGATTACTGTGCCCTGGTGGAGCCTGTGGACCTGATCTATCAGGACGTGGCCCAGAGAAATCAGGCTGAGATAGCATCCTTGAACTGCGCCCGCTACCTGAAGCCAGGCGGCGATCTCCTCCTCATGCTGAAGACGCGTTCCGTCGACGTCACGGCCTCGCCAGAGTCGGTATATCGCAGAGAGATAAAAAATCTAAAGGGTCTTGATCTTCTGGAGGCCACGGATCTTCTGCCCTTCCACCAGGACCATTGGGCGGTGCGGGCCAGAAGATCTATCCTATGAGCTTGTGGACCTCATTGAGGATAATGTTGGGCAGGAGCCTGACATAGCCAACGAGCGGAATCTTAGCTCGAGCCACGCCGATGACCCATTCCTTCTTTACAGGCGTGAGATAGCTTATTCCCTCGCCTACAAAAGTTCCATTATCTGTCTTGTAGATGACCAGGCCCGTCTTTTTATCCAGAAAGACGTCGCTACCAACGTCCATGATCTCGTCGCGGTGCGTCCCAATGTAGGATAAGTTGGCCATGCCAAAGACCTGGCCAGCCATCTGGTCGATAACATCGTTGTGATCGCCCTTGGTGATGTATCCGGAAAACGGGGCCGCAGGGCCGCCTTCCCACATGGGCTCTCCTAGCTCTACATAGCGCAGTGCGCGATGTATGATGGGCGTGGCCTTATCCTGCCCGGGAGATATTCCGGAGAGCATCTTCAGCTGATCCAGAAGGTTCAGACTCTCCTTGCCGTAGGGCCGGTAGAGGATGACGTCCCCTGGCTTATTGAAGGCGTAATATCCTGTCTTTTCTGCCACATCCCAGGGGACCACGTCGGTGCGTGAGGCACCCTGTACTATTATTATGTCTCCGATGTTCAGGTTCGGCACCATGCTTCCCGACTCCACCGCTACCATGGGCGTCCACAGGCCCAAAGCGAGCTGAGAGAGGAGGGATATGGCTCCCACCACCACGATCACGAATATTATGTCCTTGACAAAACCAGGGATGGGCAAATCGTCAAACCGTTCTCCGATCTTCATCAGCCATCTTTATCAGTTGGTACGTTCTTATACTCCTTTCGATGCTTGAGATGTCGCGGACTGGCCTTCGCGAGAGTCTTGATATTGGTCGAGACATAGTGCAGAGATTTGCAGAGCAGGGCTATCAGCTGGAGCCGGAGGCTCTGGAGATCATCTGCAGCTATCATGGCGCCAGGGACGACTTGATCCGGCGCATCATCGGCAGCACGGATCGATCCGTGGCTGTAATCCAGATGTCTCAGGTCTCTTGTCTCATTGAACCAGGCGAATCTGGAAGGAACCATTTTCCAGAGGGAATCGTCTCTCCTTCCTTCCATCCCATGCCTTTGCCTTCAATTCCCTCCACGGCAACCGAATTGAAATGCGACATAACCGGCCGGTCCACGTGTGTTGGGGATTATGAGGACTTCGTGCGGTACTTTCGCGACAGGTATGCCAAGATCAGGGAGATTCTCTCTCGCAGGATGAACGCCCGGCCCATCGAATCCTTGGGTAAGAGCTCATCCGGCCGAGAGGTCTCTCTCATCGGCATGGTCATGGACATTCGAACTACGGCCAAGGGCAATCGCGTGATTGAGCTGGAAGACCCAACGGGCTTGATACTGGCCGTCATACAAAAGGACGCGGAGATCTATGAGCAGTCGCGCTTCGTATTGCCGGATGAAGTAATAGGCGTTACGGGCATCTCAGACGGCAACGGAAGGCTCTTCGTTCGGTCTCTGCTCTGGCCGGATATGCCGAACTCGACCCAGGCGCTGGAGAAGGGAAGCGGATGCGCTCTTCTCCTCTCCGATCTCCATGTGGGAAGCAAATACTTCATGGATGATGCCTGGCAGAGGTTCATCCTCTGGCTCAACGGCGAGGTCGATGATCCCTCGGGCCTGGCGTCACAGGTCAAATATATGGTGATCGCGGGAGATGTGGTGGATGGCATCGGCATCTACCCCGGCCAGGAAAGTGACCTGGCAATAAAGGACATTTACGCCCAATATGAAGCAGCAGCTTTGTGCCTCAACGCCATTCGCAAAGATATCACCGTCATCATTGCTCCTGGCAACCACGATATCGTGCGCCAGGCAGAGCCTCAGCCTGCCCTACCTGAAGTGGTGCAGAAGTATTTCCGAGGTGATAGACTCTTCGTAGGGAACCCGGCTTGGGTTAGCTTGGGAGGGATATCCGTTTTGATCTACCACGGTCGGAGCATAGACGATCTCGTCTTGAGGTTGCCCGGTATCTCCTACGCTGCGCCAGAGAAGGCCATGGTGGAGATGCTAAAGCGGCGGCATCTCTCGCCCATTTACGGCAGCCGCGTGTCCATCGCTCCCGAGCACGAGGATCATTATGTCATCTCTCGCCCGCCGGCTATCTTGCACTGCGGACACGTCCACACCGTAGGCATAGCCAGATACAAAGGTGTGGTAGTCATAAACAGCGGCACTTGGCAATCTCAGACAGATTTCCAGAAGAAGATGAACGTCCAGCCTCAGCCGGCGGTGGTCCCCATTATCGATCTTGCTACCATGAAGGTGAGGAAGCTGATCTTCGCATAGAACATATGGAAATGATCGGATTTCAGCTATCTAGCCGCCCAACAGTAGCGTTTTTATTTTAGTGTAGATATTTGATATAATATTAGTGTCAGATTAACTTTCTATGCTGGTGTGAGAGCATTTTGGCCTCTATTTTTCTGCAGAATAGACGCCTCACCATTGTGGATTTGCTCCTATATAGGTATCTTTTTATGCTTTCTACCGGGGTATATAGGTAAGATCGCAGAATATGATATCGTAAATTGACGTTTTCTATCCACCACGTCTCATAACTGGCCTGGTATGTCTTACCAAAAAATATAAGTATGATTAATGAAAACAAGATGTAATAATATAGAATGTATGGGGTGAGACTATCGAAAAAATAGGAGTATTATTGGTTCTGGCCATAGCCATCCTCTCGGTTTCAGCTATGGCTCAGCAGGCCATGGTCGGTGAAGGTGGGACAGATATTTTAGGGGACGGGATCTTTGAGACTGACGGCGGGGCATTCCAGTTCCCGGTTCTTGCTGATACCAACTTCGACTCGGTGCAGGTTGGAAATGATAAGGCTACCGCCTTTGGGATGGGTGACGGCTTTCCCTTTGGATTCCGCAATGGCCCTGCCCGCGCGCAGAACAACCTAGAGATCAAGAAGAACCAGGATTCTGGAACATGCGAGCCATGCGAAGATAATGTCAGCCCGTGTCAGGACATCTGCCTGAAGGTAAACCTTGAGCAGATCAAGGTGGGAAATAGACAGGCATTGGCCATCGGCTCCGCATCAGCGACCAATAACATCAAAATAGTAACCAATCAGGTCTAAAGAGATAAAGCCATCCTGGCCCAGGTGCGGTTTCGATTTTTTTTGTCTCGATGCCTCCTGTTGGCCATTCCTCTCTTTCTTGGGCGGCAGTCTAACGCATGCAGCGTTCTTCTCTTCGATCAAGAGTAGGAGAGTATCCTCGGTATGATGATTATTGCTTCGTCTCTTCAAATTAGCGCGCATGCTTGATGGCTACGAGAGAGGTTACAAAAGGTTACAAAGGACAAGGTGGCGAATCCGGAAGTCTGCGCTTTCTTTTGGCATGAATGTGATAGGGCTATATAGTCTACTTTGGTATTTGCCTGCGACCCATAGACTCTATGCCTATCGGCTCATAACAAAATGATTTTTATTTTACAGTATAGAGTAAATATAATATTAAGGATAAGAACTTCACCCAATTTATGCTGTGTCGCATAATTGTATATAATTAATATTTACATCGAGAAATTTATAATTTAGTTTATCATAATTAGCTATATACTAATAAGTATATTATACAAAATGAATGCTCTTTTAATTTCGCAAACCATTCCTTCGGGTGAGGATGCCCTTACAGTCTCGCCAAATATACGCTTGATAGATGAGAAGAATCCTTCAACTGCCCACCTTCTCCCATACTGATGCATTTGCTTCCAACCCTTATAGCCATTTTTTTTATATTCCAGAACAGCCATTGACCTGGCTGAAGTTTCATTGCCCACAACGGCGTTCTCTCTGATCTTGATTCCTGGGCAATCCACTCCTTTCAATTTCATAAAGTTAAATGCATCATTGGTGTCGTATGCGCCATCCATCAACCCCTCCTTAATATTGACGTCTTCCAACAAAGGGCGCAAAACCTCGCTGTCCGAGGTGTCTTCCTCTGTAACTTGCAAGGACAATAATCTCTTAGATTCTACATCAACGGCCACATGAACCTTAAGCCATCCTCTGCGCTGCTTTCCGTGTTTTTCGCGCATCCAATCCCCTCTATTTGTGACCTTTATTCCAGTTGAGTCAACTGCAATAACAGCGTCGTTCTCAGGTATCTGTATCCCAAGAGATTGCTTCGAGATACGTTTATGGAGTGTAGTGTAATCTGCGGCCACTAATCCTGGTTCGTAGGTCGAAAGCCGTCCAATGAATCCTTCAAGTTGACGATATGGCATTCGAAAGAAAGAGTAGATTATTGATGCAAAAGTTATAAAAGTATTAGGGTATTTGTATGGGGCGCCTGTTTTCTTTCTATTCATTTCTCTTAATTCCCAACTCCAGTTCTTCACACAACTCAAATCGAGATAGAATTCGCCTCTTCGAACAAGTTGAGCATTATATTCTGGCCAGTTTCTATCATCAACATAGTCCATGACATAATATTTATATTTAAACTATTTAAGCTTAATCGACACAGCATCAAGCTCACAAAAACAGGTTCCAAGAAAGTGATCGTGAGCTTGCTGAAGATCTTTATACCGACGAGGGTATATGAGGAGACGGTCACAGAGTCCAAAGGGTACATTGATGCAAATAAGATTCGAGAGAACATAAAAGAAGGAAAGATTCAAGTCGCAGGCCTACCCGTGTGCGATAAAGGGGAGATCGAGGCCCTCAAACTTTACAAATCTGGCGGATTCGAGTTAATCGTAAGCGATGATAAAAAATTCCTGAATTATCTTGAGACCCTCATTTCGCATTAACGGTCTAATTTCCAAACATTTTTGCTGAAATTTATTGCAAAGCTTTATTAAATATCTCGCTATATTCCGCTTTGGGAGCAGCGAGAATGGAGATAAGAACCCTTGAACTGGAGCATTTAGGTT
>JAPKYD010000042.1 GCA_026394475.1 Methanothrix sp. | reverse complement strand
GTCATGCCGCCGGAGAAGCGAAGCCTGGAGATGCACCTGCGTCTGGGGGCCATCAACCTGGACAAGACCTCCGGGCCGACCAGCCACGAGGTGGCGGCCTGGGTGAAGCGTATCCTCAACGTGGGAAAGGCGGGGCACAGCGGCACCCTGGACCCCAAGGTCACGGGGATCTTGCCTGTTCTCCTGGGCAATGCGACCAGGGTGATGGACGTTCTTCTCCTGGCGGGAAAGGAGTACATCTGCCTGATGCACGTGCATAAGCCGCAGCCGAAGAGGCGCATCCTGGAGGTTTGCCAGGAGTTTGTGGGCCCCATCTACCAGACTCCGCCACTGAAGTCCGCGGTGGTGAGGCAGCTTCGCACCAGGACCATCTACTACCTGGAGGTTTTGGAGATGGAGGGGCAGCAGGTGCTCATGAGAGTGGGCTGCGAGGCAGGAACCTACATTCGCAAGCTCTGCTTCGACATCGGCCTTGCCCTGGGCACGGGGGCGAGCATGGAGGAGCTGCGGCGCACCAAGGCCGGGCCCTTCCGGGAGGACGGGACGCTTACAACCCTGCACCAGCTCAAAGACGCCTACGAGATCTGGAGGGAGACCGGGGACGAGAGCGGGCTGCGCCGCGTCATTTTGCCCGTGGAGGTGGCCTTGAAGCACCTGCCGAGACTCACCATTGCGGACAATGCCGTGGACGCCATCTGTCATGGCGCGCCCCTGGCGGCACCAGGGCTGCTCAGCCTGGAGACAGATATAAATAAAGGCGACGATGTGGCACTGTTCACCCTGAAAGGCGAAGCCGTGGGCGTCGCTCGCGCCCAGATGACGAGCCAAGAGATGCTCGGGTCCAAGACGGGCATCGTGGCCGCGACCGAAAGGGTAATAATGGAGCCGGGCACCTATCCCAAGGCGTGGAAGCTGGCCGAGAGGGACGCTTCTGCGGCGGCTGCCAAGGCTGCCAAGCGCTAATGTGTGCCGAGGTCGTCTAGCGGTAGGGCGCCAGCCTGGAGTGAGTTCTCCTGGACAGCTGGTGACTCGCAAGGGTCTCGTGAGTTCGAATCTCACCCTCGGCGCTTTCTTACGGATAATAGATCAGAGATTTAATGAGCTGATCCAGACCTATAATACCCTAAATGATCTCCTGAAGGATCGAGGTATTCTCAGCGGAGGGAGCTGGCAGAGCTGAATGCCAAGGCCAACCAGGCCGTGATGGCTGAGAAATCTCCTATGGGGATGCTTCTTCTTCGGTAGGAGCAAGAGCGTCCACCAGGCCGGTGATTACCTCTTCCACAAGATGGGCTACAGTCCTCCTCCTTTGGCTGGCCAGCTTCTCCAGTTTGGAAAATGCCGGTTCAGGCAGCTCGACCAGCAATCGATGCAGTTTTTGATCTCGTTCAAAGGTCTGCCAGCGGGCTTCAGACTGCTCTGCATCCCGAAAGGCATCTGCCGCCGATAGCACATCTTCCTCGGGCTCGTGTGGCGCGTATTTCTTTCTCATTCTAGAGCCTCTTCAACCTGCTATACAC
>JAPKYD010000004.1 GCA_026394475.1 Methanothrix sp. | reverse complement strand
ATGCCCTGGATGAATCTGGTTCCAGGGTGCATATTTCAAATATTGTTGTCCCTGAAAAGATTCTTTCCCTTGAGAAACAAGGCCGTCTCTTTGCAGGATCATGCCCTTCAGCACCTCGATCTCCTCCTCGAAGCGCTCCTGCGGCGCTGTCTGTATAGCCTGATACAGGCAGCTCAAAGCTTCCTCCAGCCTTCCCATAGCAATGAGCACTGCGGCCGCGGATTCCATGTCGACCGCATCCCCCCCTTTCTGGAGCACGGAGTCGTAAGCCTGCAGGGCCTCCTCCAGATTTCCCAGGCTGCGCAGCACAACGCCTTTATTCCTCAGCGCATCCAGGTTCTCGGGGTCCATGGCCAGGGATCGGTCATAGCATATAATGGCCTCCTCGGCCCGGCCTAAGCGGAATAGCGCCACACCCTTGTTGTTCCAGGCCTCCGGGATCTGCGAGTTCGCGGCCAGGACGCGGTCGAAGATCTCCAAGGCCTCCTCATATTCCATGCGCTTGACCTTGTCCATGCCTCTGTGGATCAGAACCTTCTCCTTGGTATTCATGAATCCTCACATGTAGCCCTGAATGGGCTTGGACTCGCTGGCCTGGGGGCTAGAGGACCCCAAAACCGCAGCTCCCGGCCTTTTTATCTCTCCGAAGACCTTCTCGTAATCCTTGATGTGATCGTTTAGCCAGTTGGCCAGCTCCTTGGCGGCCAGGGGCGAGAGGATGATCTCCGTCTCGATCTTCCTCTCCATGACCGTCACATTCTTGTTGCCCTCCAAGAGGGCTTTAGGCGAGTCATTGTAAAAGGCGATCCTGAAATCGTAGGGGCTGTGGCCGCCAATCGCGCCGATGGCATAAGTCTGCTTGAAATCGGGGCTTCGCGTAATCTCCACTGAAACTTCCATGATCATGGGAGGGCGCTCAAGCTTAAAAAAGATGATGATCTCCGGCAATCCCTGATCGCCCGAGGCTATTTCCGGCATCGAAATGTATTTAGGTGACTTAGCTTCTTGTGTTGCCGATACTATGATTGGGGTCTTAGGGTTAGAAGACGGTACAAGGGTGGAAGGTATCGGTTTTGGCGCCCCAGGCGTCGTCTCGGGTGAACTGGTCTTTACTACCATCATGTCCGGCTATGAGGAGGCACTGACCGATCCCTCCTACCACGGACAGATGCTGATGTTCACCTACCCTCTGCAGGGCAACTACGGCGTGAGCGGTGATGATTTTCAATCCGACAAGATGTGGCCCAAGGCCATGGTCAGCAGAGAGTACTGGAACCGTCCCACTCATTATCGCTCCGGCAGGACCTTGAATCAGTTCCTGCTCGATGAGGACAAACCCGGGATCTGCAGCGTAGACACCCGCATGCTCACCTTGAAGGTGAGGACGAATGGGGTGCTGAGGGCCACCCTGGCCGTGGGCGAGAAGAGCGAGGTCTCAGATTTGGACGTGGTGCAGATGGCTCGATCTCAGCCGGACATCTCGGCGCAGGATCTCCTGGGAGATGTGACGTGCACTGGCCCCTATCGCATTAAGGGCCCTGGTCCCAGGATCGCTCTACTGGATTTAGGCATCAAGAGGAACATCCTGAAAAGCCTCTCCTCCCGAGGATTCGATATTCATGTGCTTCCTGCTCATGCCAGCATCTCCGAGATAGAGGCGACAGAGCCTGGCAGCCTCTTTCTCTCCAACGGCCCTGGCGATCCGGAGAGAGCGAACAAGGCGATAGATGCCGTCAAGCACTTCGCCGGTCAGATCCCCATCTTCGGAATATGCCTGGGCCACCAGATCATCTCCCTGGCCGTGGGGGCTGAGACCTTCAAGCTCAAGTTCGGCCATCACGGCGGAAACCAGCCCGTAAAAGACCTCGAGAAGAAGATAGTCTACATCACCTCTCAGAATCACAACTTTGCCGTAGTTCCTGGCTCGGAGGAGGGCACAGGCCTAAAGATCACTCAGCTCAATGCCAACGACGGGACCGTCGAGGGAATAAAGAGTGACAAGCTAGACATCCTGGCAGTCCAGTACCACCCTGAGGCCCACCCTGGACCCCTCTGCACCGAAGACCCCTTCTTTGCCTCTGTCCAGCGCATGCTGAAGCGCAAGACTCCTGCAGGCGGGAGGCGGTAGCGATGCCCAAGCGAAACGATATTCACAAGGTTCTGCTCATTGGATCTGGGCCAATCCAGATCGGCCAGGCTGCTGAGTTCGACTTTTCCGGCTCTCAGGCCTGCAAGTCCCTTCGAGAAGAAGGCATAGAGGTGGTCCTGGTCAACTCCAACCCGGCCACCATCATGACCGATCCCGACATGGCAGACAAGGTGTACATCGAGCCCCTGGTGCCCGAGATAGTGGCCAAGATCATCGAGAAGGAGCGGCCGGACGGCATCATCGCCGGAATCGGCGGTCAGACCGGCCTCAACATCACCTCTGAGCTGGCGGAGATGGGCGTCCTGGAAAAATATAACGTTGAAGTTTTGGGCACCTCGGTCAGGTCCATCCAGGAGTCTGAGGACCGCGATCTCTTCAAGAAGGCCATGCAGCGTGTCGGCGAGCCTGTTCCAAGAAGTGTGGCCGTGAACAGCATGGAGGAGGCCCTAGCGGCCATGGAGGAGCTGGGGCTGCCGTTGGTCGTCAGACCAGCTTACACTTTGGGCGGATCGGGCGGAGGGATGGCCCGCAATCGCGAGGAGCTCATAAAGATATGCGAGCTGGGGCTGAAGAGATCTCGCATCCACCAGGTACTCCTGGAGGAGAGCGTGGAGGGGTGGACTGAGCTGGAGTACGAGGTGATGAGGGACTCGAACAACACCTGCATCACCATCTGCAACATGGAGAACATGGACCCCATGGGTATCCACACCGGCGAGTCCATCGTAGTCACGCCCATTCAGACCCTCTCCGACCAGCAGATCCAGATGCTTCGAAGCTCGGCCATCAACATCATCCGCGCCTTGGGCATCGAGGGGGGCTGCAACATCCAGTTCGCAGTGAAGAACGGCGAGTATCGCGTCATTGAGGTCAATCCGCGGGTCTCCCGCTCCTCCGCGCTCGCCTCCAAGGCCACTGGCTACCCAATAGCCCGCGTCACGGCTAAGATCGCCATCGGCATGACCCTGGATGAGATCAGGAACGATGTGACCAAAGAGACTCCTGCGTCCTTCGAGCCAACGGTGGATTATGTGGTGACGAAAATTCCCCGCTGGCCCTTCGACAAGTTCGTCAAGGCCGACAATACCCTAACCACAGCCATGAAATCCACAGGAGAGGTCATGGCCATCGGCCGCAGCTACGAAGAGTCCCTCATGAAGGAGGTTCGCTCCCTGGACCTCGACAAGGACTTCGGCTATGCCGGCAAGTATACCATCTGGACGGACGAGGAGATCAGAAGCCTGCTCAAGTTCCCTACGGACGATCGGCTCTTCGCCATCTATCAGGCCCTGAAGCGCGCCATGACCTCGGAGGAGATCTCCCGTCTCACAGGAATCGAACCCTACTTCCTCTACAGGATCGAGAACATCATCGCCGTGGAGGACGAGGTCCGCAAGGAAATGAACCCCGAGATCCTCCGCAAAGCCAAGCGCACCGGCTTCACGGACGAGCAGATCGCCCGCATATCCGGCAAGACCCGAGAGGAGATAACTGACCTGCGCATCTCCTTAGGAATCATCCCTGCCTACAAGATGGTGGACACCTGCGCCGCCGAGTTTGAGGCCAAGACTCCTTATTACTACTCGTCCTATGACACAGAATGCGAGCTCAAGCCCTCGGACCGAAAGAAGGTCTTGATCCTGGGATCGGGGCCCATCCGCATCGGTCAGGGTATCGAGTTCGATTACTGCACCGTTCATGCCGTGATGGCTCTCCGCGAGCAGGGCATCGAGGCTCACATTGTCAACAACAATCCAGAGACCGTCTCCACGGATTACGACACCTCGGACAAGCTCTTCTTCGAGCCTGTAACATTAGAAGACGTCATGAATATTCTAGAGAAGGAGCAGCACT
>JAPKYD010000047.1 GCA_026394475.1 Methanothrix sp. | reverse complement strand
TAAAAGCTAGTTTTATATAGACTGCCCGAAACTAAGAAGATCCAAGAGAAGTGATCTCATGGATATTGAGGACACGTTACTTATGATTCCATGCCAGGTCAAGGTCGCGCCGCGCGTTTTGCGCGCCATGTCCAGGCCCATGATCAGCCATAGAAGCGGTGAGTTCGGGGCCATCTACAACGACTGCCGGGGACTTCTCAAGGAGTTCTTCGAGACCAAGAACGAGGTAGTGGTAATGACAGGCAGCGGCACCGTGGGCATGGACGCTGCCGTCGGCAGCATCATCGGCCGTGAGGATAAGATCGTAACTATCTCCAATGGAAAGTTCGGTGAGAGGTTCACAGAGATAGGAGAAAGATACGGCCGGGCGATTCCTGTGAAGTTCGAATGGGGCACCCCCTTCGACCTGGATAAGGTGAAAGCCGCCCTGGATGAGGGCGCCAAGGCCGTGGCCATGGTCCACAATGAGACGTCTGTCGGCCTGACCAACCCGGCGAAAGAAGTGGGCAGGCTGGCCAGGAAACACGACGCAATATTCATCGTCGATGGAATATCCTCCATAGGCGGGAACGAGTTCCTCACCGATACCTGGGAGATCGACATTGCCATCACCGGCTCGCAAAAAGCGCTAGCCGTACCTCCCGGCCTGGCCATGGTCTCCGTCTCGCCGCGAGCTGAAGACCGGTTCCAGGCAAAGAGCGCCAGCTACTACGCAGACCTGAAGGCCCATCTGAAGAGTGTGAGGAAGAGCCCTGCCCAGACTCCTTACACGCCGGCTGTTCCGCTGTTTTATGCCCTGCAGGAGGCTCTGCACATGGCCGCGGAGGAGGGCTTCGCCGCCCGGAGGGCCAGGACTGCCAAGCAGGCGGAGGCCGTTCGCTCTGCAGCCAAAGCCCTTGATATCGAGCTCTTCCCACAGGTGAATGAGCAATCTCACTACTCCAATACCGTTACTGCCATGAAGATGCCCAAAGGTGTCACCGATGACAAATTGAGGGGCGGCATGAAGAAGCAGGGTGTGATAGTATCTGGCGGCCAGGAGCAGCTCAAGGGCAAGATCTTCCGCATCGGCACCATGGGCGTCTGCTCTACTCCAGACATCCTGCGAACCATCCAGACCCTGGAGCTTGTGCTGGCCAAGGAAGGCCGCCTTAAGGATCGCGGTGCAGGAGTCGAGGCCGCAGGCAAGGTGCTGGGAGTGTGAACTCCTCTCGAGGCCTGAAGGCCGGAGCTTCCTGCTTTTACTTCCGGATAGGGGATCATTGCCCTCTGGCTCCTCGCCCGTTTTGCAGGAATTTTCGGTACGTGCTTCATTCAGAGGAACTTGCATGCAGAGGTTCCTAAGTCATCTCTCTCCTCCGGGGTCATCGAGCACACACACGCTAAGCCTGGGTGTTCCCTCCAGACTGGAAAGGCGAACCCATCCAAGGCAGGAGATCGATCTGATGAATGATATAGTTGATCTGTGCAAAGCGAAAGTAATCCGGGCAAAGGATTCCGCTTTCAGCCCACGGTATCCGGACTCTCGTCCGGATTCTTCCGACGAAGTCGGAAGGCCTGAAGGCCGGGGACTTCCGCTTCGTCCTTCGCAATCCTATGAGTAAATATTTTTTCTTCTGCGATAGCCGATACTTTATCAAAATCGCGAATTTATAAAGATATTATTAATCGCTTTTTTTGGTTCTGCGGCACGAAATTAAATGGTTAGTAATTTAATTAAAAGTAGAATAAAATCGGCATTGTATGAACCGGATCTATTCGAATAGCTGCGACACGTTCAGTCACTGCATATTAGCTGCTCATTCCCTAAAATCAAAATAGCACGGCATTTATCTCAGGCAGCAGATTGAATTATAAAAAATAAAATAATATGGGTGATGTGTATGGCTTTTTTCTTTATTGGGCAGTGTGACAGAACGTCAAAAGACGTTAAGGTTATATATCTGCATCGACTGCTCATCCAGTTAGATGTCAAATGATCTGGGCGTGACTGGAATGATCTCATCAAGGGCCATGTTTTATCTCATGATAATTCTTTTATTCGGCATCTTCTCGGCACAATGTGAAGATTCAGCTTGGATATCCTTCGATCAGCAGGGAATGGTGGAACCCTTTGAGGCCAACCGGCCCATCACCTACGACCTTCACATTCAACCGGTAAATGCCATAGCCATAAAAAAGATAGAGCTGGAGGTCGGCCCGGACTTCAACGACATGACGATATCCAAAAAATTCAGCATTAGCGACTTGAGCCTCTACTTGGGGCAAGGAGAGGCCAAAGACTTCCGTTTTGAAGTGAATTTCCTCTCCCCTGAATTGAGACAGGGGGACTTTGGTCGGTGGTTCATGAACCAAACAGGAGTCTGGGACAGGGCATGGTATCGC
Source organism: Methanothrix sp. (assembly GCA_026394475.1). Taxonomy (GTDB): domain Archaea; phylum Halobacteriota; class Methanosarcinia; order Methanotrichales; family Methanotrichaceae; genus Methanothrix. Next base: position 16,002 of record JAPKYD010000047.1, on the reverse strand, counting down.
GCGAAGATCACCCAGCTCATCGGAGAGGCAATCGTTCTGGAAAACTATGAAGGCCATCCCAGGCTATTCAGGACCTTCTTCGAGTTCAAGAATGCAGAGGTCAATCCCAGGCAGGGCAGCAACAAAGACATCTACAGCTACATAGTGACCGTTCTTGGAAGCTACAGAGACAACATCAGCCTTAAGGTGGGACCTTCTCCAGAAGGCCCGTGGGCAGATCTGGGAACTAGAGAATATGCGACACCAAACCAGCTGCAGATCCTGAAATGGAACAACAACACATTGAACTTCGACTTCAATATAGCTTATTACAAATTCGTGGGCAGAAAGAATTCTACGGTCTTCGAGGGACCATTCTGGCCTGTGACGCTGGAGTTCAAGAACGCCAGCGTAGCCCCGCCCAGTGGCACTCCTGATAAGGGATTCACCTATTCTCTGGAGCTGAACGCCTCACGCCCCGTCGATGTGGTCCTAAACGTTCGGGATGTGGGGACCGGAAAGTACTTTTCTGCCGGAAGAGAGGGCTATGGAAATGCCTCGCATTGGGACAGCCTGACGTGGAAAGATATCACGGTCACCTCCCAGGAGGAAGCTTTCGGGCCTTCTAGCTATTACTTCAGCTTCCATTATCCTGGATCTGAGGCATACTTCGATACCAGTCAGAAGAGAACGGGAATGTATTACGTGGGGCCAAATCTGAGCATCGTAAATATCGAAAGCCAGGTGACTCCACCCAATGGAACAATCTACACGCCCTTCACTTACACGGCGAACGTTGCCACCAGCAAGCCCACCTGCAACATCGAGCTGGAGATACTGCCTCCAGGATCGAAGATCTGGGCCGGACAGGGGAGACAGGAGTTCGAAAGAGATGAGGGCAACTTAGTATGGCCCAACCTCTCCTTTAAAACATCCCCAGATGTATTGGGCATGGGAAGCTATCGCTTTATGATGGACAACGTGATCTTGGCAGAGTTCCAGGGTCCAGAGATAGATGTGGCTGTTAGAAATGAGAGCTACAAGAAGGCCGGTCCAGGCACATTTGACTACTCGGCAGAGGTGAGATCAACCCGTCCGAGCGTGGAGATGGAGCTTATATATACTGACGACGGCATAATCTGGCTGAGGTCGGGTCTTACTAAAACCTACGCCTCCGATAAGCAGGAGTGGATCACTATGGTGTGGAAGAACCAGCCCTGGCACAAGACCGTTCGGGTCGACGAGAGGAAGAAGTAGATGAGGCGATTAGTCCTTATTTTGATCTCAATCCTCATTCTTAACACCTTGCCAGTCCATGGAGATATCGATATTCCAATCGACGCTGGTGGAGGCAGCAGCAGTGGAGGCCACAGGCAGATCGACTTTGACCGGATCTTCCAGGCGCTGCAGGAAGGGAAGGTGCAGAAGCCGCAGAAGTTCGAGGAGATGAAGAAGCTGCTTTACATTGAACCCTTCACCACTAAGGAATACGACAAAACCTTGGCATTATCGGTAGATTTCAAAGGCAACAAAACGCTCAACAGAAATCAAAAGTTTGAGGTTAATGCCTACCTAGAAAATCCTAATCCAATAGAAATTCGCAGAGCACTATACTTGGAGTTGGACTCCCTGGAGCCGGGTGAAAAGACCTTCCGACAGGTGAATACAGTTCCCCAGATAATACAGGTGAATGAGTACACGGAAACCAAAGATGGAAGGAACTATACATACCGAGCATTTCCGGAGCTGACATCCTTTAGCAATCTGAAAACTGTTGGACCAGTAATACTGAGGCTGAATGCAACTGATGGACAATATACTTGGACCTCGGGAAATCTGACTCTGAATGTCATAAACAACCCTCCGATGCTTTCAAATCTCTCCATCGAGGCCACCAAGCCCACTAGGTACAACGATCCCATTGATTACGTGGCCAATGTAACTGATAAAGATGGAGATGCAGTGAACGTAACCCTCCATGTCCTCGACGAACAGGAAAAGGAGCGCGGCAAGGAAAGCCAGATAGTTCTGCCGGGGAATGGGGTGAGCTTCTTGGCCAACCAGTATGGTTTCTTCAGCAAGGAGGACTCGGGAAAGAACTTCACCTACTATTACACCTTTGGAGATGGCATTAACGTCTCCAATACCACGATCCAGGACGGGCCGAGGCTGAGAAAAAGCATCTCCATTTGGGTGGATAATCCATGGGTTACTCCTGAGGAAGAAAATCAGTACTGGTGGCAAAGCTACAACTTCAGCATAAACATGAAGAATCAGGATCCTGAGGAGACGAAGGTCCTTGTGACGCTCTTTACCGACACAAAGGCTCATCCGTGGAAGACTGCAGCATCCCAGGAGGTAATGCTGTCCCAGGAGACCAAATCAGTCTACTTCAACGTCAAGCCCTTCGATGTCCTCGACGCCAACCAGAGCTTCCGCTTCAAGTTCACTTATTCTGAGTACGACCAGCATCAGAAGGACTTCACCGAGGTGGATCAGGATAAGCCCATCAATGCCAAGTTGGTGAAGTACGAGACTGTTTCGATTCCGGGCGTAGGAAATGTACTGGTCATACTCCTGGTTGCTTTAGTGCTAAGCATCTTTGTAGAGAGGAGGTTCTACCGATGAATCTTCTCGGATATGAGATCTCTGAGATATACCTGCTCATCGGCCTGGTGGCGGTGTTGCTGCTAAGTGGGATATTCCATCTGAGGTATCTGAGGATGATCGAGTCTATGGTGAGGAAGACGGCAGATAGCGATTTTGACTTCGAAGACCTTATGAAGTCCCTGCATATCTCTCAGGGATCGAACTTCAACATCATAATGATCTTTTCCTGGAGCCTCTTCTTCGTGGCCTTAGCCTTTCTCTACTTCCTAACACCAGATATATTCCCGGATTGGAACTATTTCAAGTTCCCTCAGGTGGCTTCTTGGGAGGGGGGGTTTGCAGTCATGGGAATAGCAGTATTAATCCCAGGCCTGTTCGTCTCTTTATTTGTTCCCAGAGCTTACAGTTACTATCTTGTACACAGGATTTTGAAGGAAAAGGTAATTTTGATTCCTGCTTTCCTTCTGGCGTCCATCCTGTGCTCGGTTAATCTGGGAACCATCTACCCTGCGACCGACCCGTTCCTGTGGAACCTTGGGTACGTGATGGTCTTTGCTGCCTTGGCCCTGATGATCGCGCCAATATTCGTGGGTTTCCTGGAGGAGTGGAGGAAATGAGACCCTGCTTAGTGGGCATAGGGGGTGCTGGAGGCAATATACTGAAGCAGTTCCTCCAGAGTCAAGATGTGAACCTGATCGGGCATCAATTCGGGGAGCATCTGGCCTACGGTGAAGTCAAAGGATTGTGGCTGGAGTCGGCCACGCAAGATACTCAACGTCAGGACTACTACGGAAGCCTGGCTCAGGGGCAATATCCGCCTTATCTGATCTGCCACGGAAACGTGGGAGAGGGCTCTAATACTCGCAAATACGTGAGTGAGACCTACGGTTTCGACCTAAAGGCCCCTGGCTTCGACCGCAGAGCCGAGTATCTCAAAGGGATCTTTGAGGTATTCGAGTTCGATTCTAAGCTGAAAGACGTATGCCTGAAGGAGTTCAAGAGCGATGAAAATCCCCTCTCCGGCTATATGTGGCGGGTAGGTGTCAGGCCATTCACCATTATATCTATCGGCAAATCATCCAAAAGAACGGGTGATAGAGCTGATAGTGTCCTGGAAAGCGGGTCCGGAAATATATCATCCATTTCATCCCACTTCAGGGGGCTGATAAAAGTTCCCAAGATCAGTGGTGGGAAGGGCTCCAGCAGCTCCAAGCTCTGCGACAGCATCCTCTTCGTGGCATCCCTGGGAGGTGGAACAGGTACGGGTTTCATCAACCCCATCACCAGCTATGTCAGAACCGAAGAGCCTATCTTCCCCATCTTTGCTCTTGGTATATTGACGGAGAAGGGAACAGACAAGAGACAAGCCAAGGAGGGCCAGCGGGACCTTGGCGCCGTTATAGCCATGTATGATCTGCTCACCAAGAAATCGGGCAACGGCATAGATGGGCTGATCCTGGTGGATAATGAGATTTTGCTGCAGAGGTTCGAGGGGAACTATTCATCTATGGATGCCTGCATCTACAGCGCTCTCAAACCGCTCCTGGATCTCAGGAACTATCCGGGGGACCAGCTCCAGGACGACTCTCCGGCCATAAGGAGGGTTTTCTGGGAGGTGGACGAGAGCAACGACAAAGAGAAGAATGGTGCCCAGGAGAGGAACGATGGCGCTAAAGAGGAGAATCTGCTTCCGCCCATTCTCGTGCCCTGTTATCACATTCAGCCAGATTACGCAGGAGATGAGCCGGAGCTGGTGGAGGGAGCTCTTGGCAAGCCGGGAAGCATCTTCCCTCTGGGCGAGGACGGAAGGCTGTTCCCGTGCGATCCGACCAAGGCAGATAGAGCCCTGGTTTTCTCACGCGGCTTTTTCAGCACCAAGGGGATAAAGGATGCTGTGCAGAGGAGAACAGGCCTGCCGAATAATAGGATAATGGTCTACCGCAAGCTGGGAGACAGCAAAACAGAGGACATGCTCATATTGCTGCGCAACCCCTACGGAGGCGCTCCTGGGGAGCACAAGCGCCAGGGCACTTTGGAGTGGAGGCTCTATGATATAATCTCGGAGTCGATAAATTACATTGAGAACAACGAGATGAATATCCTGGGCTTCCAGAGCTACAAGGAGCCGACCAAGGACAAGCTAAGGGCCTACTTCTATGGGGAGAACGGACTGAGGGATGAGCTGTACAACTGCCTGGATCGGCTGGAGAAGGGCGAAAGGCCAGTGTTCTTGAGGCCGCTGAGTATCTTTGGAGATGGGGCCCTGGTGCCAGTAGCTTCTGCGAGCTGCAAGCCGGAGACAGATGTTATGGGTTCAGCCGGTTTGAGAGAGCTGGTAAAGGAGGAGCTGAAGGAGATACTCAGGTCGGAGGATTGCAGGAGGAGGATAAAGGAGATTCTGCAATCATGAATAGAGAAAAGGAGGCATGAGATGATGATGATGAGATCATGATCATGCTGCGCAATCCCTACGGCTCCGATCCCGAGGCCTACAGGAAGGAGGGCACCCTGGAGAACAGGTTCTGTAAGGTGATCACCCTTGCCCTGCAGTACATGAACCAAAACGTAGAGGACCTGTTTTATGAGGGCAAGGAGAGCGAGAAGCCGGCCTCGACGGGAAAGGAGGAGTCGATCAAGCTGACTTCGTTGGCCAAGGGGGCCTTGAGCCGGTTCTTCTTCGGCCCAGAGGGATTCATCAAGGATAACTTCGGAAAGAACGAGGGCTTTGCCTTCGAGCTACGGGAGGCCAGGAGGCGGCTGCGGGCTGGGGAGAAGCCATTCTTCCACTACCCCAGGAGGATATTCGAGAAGGTGAATGGGAAGGATGAGGGGAAGGAAGTGAGACAGGAGACCTTGGGCCTGGATGAGCAGAGGATAATGGAGATCGTAAACAAAAGGGTTGACCAGAGGCTGGCGGAGATGGGATTCAATTTACAGAAAAACTTTCATGACACATTGGCCACCCACGAGGATGTAAATAGGTCTAAGCAGGATCCATTTTAGTATCAATTCAGCATACTGCCGTATCGGTTTGTCTCAATCACATCGAGCTGGAGACGCCTTGACTCTTCTTGCTTCTCGCGTAATATTTTCACTCCTATTCGCAAATATGATCTCGTCTAATATCATAATGGCTTCATCAGTTCTATTCACATATTTTAAGGCGTCTACCATGGCTAATGAATAAGTAGCATTTTCGGGCTCTATTTCCATAGATTTCTTGTACCAATTGATTGATTCTTCATATTTTCCTTCCTTACAGGCTCTATATCCATCTTCAAAATAATCATTAGCTTTTTCTTTTAATTTGTTGTATTCTTCACAATATGAGCTTAACTTTGACGCATTGCACAATTTCAAATAAACTCTACAATTCTGCTTATTGTAATTAAGAGCTCTTTCATAATTTATTATAGCTAAATTATGGTTATTTACAGTCAGATATAGATCGCCTCTTCTTTCATATGAACTAAATAGAATGTTTTTATCTCCGAACAGAGTTGAATAAGAAATAGATTTATTAAAGCAATCGAGAGCCTCATTATGATGACATCCCATCAATAAAATAATACCTTTATTATACCATGTTGCTGGATGAACTGGATTCCATCTAATACTCTCGTTGTAGCATGCATGTCCTTCTTGAGAACTATTCGAACATATTCCTTTTTTTAGATGAGCCATATAATTTATTGGACATTTATGGATTGCTTTATCGTAAGATGCGATTGCCTCATCATAACTACCATTTAAATAATATTGCCATCCTTCCTCAGTCAGTTTCATAGATTCATAGGCCAAAGAAGTAGTTGCAAGAATTAATGCTATTATTACGATCAATTTTCTTTTGCAAAAAGCTGAGTGTTTTTCACATATAATAGATTTATAAAAAAACTCTATGTAATGATCTAAAACCAAATTTATAACCAAAGCTAACACAACTAAAATATATTTTATATAATCAGGGTAATTTGAGTTTAATATTATTGGAATGTCATATAAACATAATATTGTAAATATTATCGGAAATCTATTATACAGATATATTAATATCGTTTTAAGTGATTCAGAAAAGATAACTACGACATAAGCAAATCCAAGGCATAAGTTTATCGTCATTTTTAAGTCTGCATCAATTTGCAGAGAATCAATCAATAATTTAATAAATATAAAAATAATAGTTATAAGGATATTCTTTATAGTGATTACAGGCCTTATGATATCATAAAGAGTTTTGAGAACCCGAAGGGCCGATTGGTATAGCCATTTCGAGAACCCGAAGAGCCGATTGGTATAGCCATTTGAGTCCTGAAACCATATATTCGTAAAGCGACTTGAGTGCGACAAAGATCGATCTCAGTATCCAGAGAATTGACTGGTACAGCCATCTAGCTACTCTAACTGCATAGACATAAAGGGTTTCGAGAACCCGAAGAGCCGATTGGTATAGCCATTTGAGTCCTGAAACCATATATTCGTAAAGCGACTTGAGTGCGACAAAGATCGATCTCAGTATCCAGAGAATTGACTGGTACAGCCACCTGGCTCCTCTTGATACGAAACCGTAGAATGACTTGAGGGTATTAAAGAAAAATCCTAACCAGAAGAGTATTAAGTGATTATTAAACAATAACCATAGAATAGTTATTGTGTATATTAAAATAAAATAATCCTTAAGATCCTCTCGGAAAATTAAATATGCTTGAGCTAAAAATAAACCATATATCAAGATTCCAACCATTTCAACGATCTTGGTGAGATTCTTTTTCTTATTCACACTATCATCATATTTACTAAACAGATAGCTATCATTCTCACGAAATTTATATATTAGGTATAACGCAACAAAAAGAAATAAGGTATTTATTATTACAAATAATGTTGTTAAATCAAAAATTGTTGAAACCATATTTGTTTCATTCCATCATCGCAATTATTTAATCACTAATTAACAGCTTAATTTCAAAGCTATTATTCTTTTACTGTCCAATATCTCTTCTAATCTTTCTTTTTTACCAAAAATATTGATAATTGTAATTTTCAAATTCTCCAATTTTTTTTCGTTAACTATGTTGGGGAAAATAGCAAACTAATATTTAAAGCCTTCTCAAATTTATTTAAATATCTAGTAATTTTTCAATTCTATTATTAGGCATGACTTAGGTATCCATACACGCAGTTGAGCATTCTTCCTGAAATAAGGCCTTAATGTGGAAAATCAAATTCTCGGCCTCAACCTCATCCCCTCCTCCGGGTGCATGCGCGAGAATTGCGCGCTGGAGTTGTACATGATGCCCTTGAAATAAGCCGCATCAGTCACCACCCTACCCAGATGCACCAGCCTCTTCTTCTCATCCGTATTCGCGGTCTCCACCGCCACATACCCATTTGATTCGTAAGGATATCTCAGCCCAACCCACATGTGCGGATCGAGGGGATGGCCCTTGTAGCTCATCATCAGCCTGGCGTCGTATCCTTTTTGCCGCAGCACGCTCCAGCAAATTTGTGCAGTGTTGGAGCAGTCGAAGACGTTCTCCTCATAATATTTATCATAATCATAGCTCTCCAGCACCTCCCGCAGCCCATCGAGCCAGGACTGGTTTGTCTCTGCCAAAGCCTTCAGCTCAACGTACCTGGAGGGCTCGCAGTCCTTTTGAATCAGTTTATCCAGATCGAAGCCCTCGACGATTCCGTTATCTTCGGCCAGATCCTCCCCGTCGCTGTACATCAGGGCCTCCCAGGTGCCGTTGGCCAGTACCCCCACCATCCTCTCCGGAGACGCCGGATTGATGGATACCTGCTGCCATTTTTTGGACGGATCGAGAACTGCGACCGCGATCTCTCCCCCCCGCTGCACCAGCCGGGCCTCGTATCCTGCCTGCTGCAAGATCTGCGCCACCGCCCCGGCCCTGGCCGCTGCCATCTCCGGCGGGTCCGTCCAGAGCTCTTCCTGAGAATCGAGAACATAAGTGCCGTTCTGTGGCGAAAGCTCAAATCCGACCTTCACATGAACCGTTCTGCCGGGAAGCGTTCTGATTTCTTTGTAATGATAGCTGGAGAGGAGATCTCCCAATACCTGGGGCCAGGCACCGTCGAGCGGCTTCGGACCAAGTTTTGTAAGGTCTCGATTTCCCAGATCGACAAAGGATGCCGCCAATTCCTCGAAGAGCGCTAAATTACCGTTATCGCTATCGTTGCAGCTGGAAAACGAGGCCAGAAAAAGCCTGTCCGATCGGCTGGAGTTCCAGACCGCGAAGAGCTTCACAGAGCGGTAACCATTGAACTCGTATGCCAGGTTTAAGGTCTTCGCTGTCTGCTCCTTCATCCTAATCTCTCCTCGCTCTGAAGATAAGACCTTCACCTCTTCACTGTCGTAAGCCTTCTCGATCTGATCCAGGATATCCCCAGGGTCCATCCCGGGATCCCGGATCCAGCTCAATATCAAGTGATCGCATGGCCCTTCTGCACTGAGGCTTCCGCTTACATGGCTGCCCGAGTCTGAGCTGGATGTCTTCCATCCGGCGGGATGAGCAATGGTGAAGTCCACACCGTGATAATTGGATGCATCAGCATCCTCCGCATGGACGCCTGCAGGAAGAAGAGCCAGAGCCAAAAGAGTTAAAGCAAAAAAAGATGAGGCAGCAAAACGAAACAAACGCAAATAAAACACCTGCCCCCTCACAATATGATCTCCATCATGTCGTGACCCAGCGGCCATTTCTTGAGGGCGATCTCGTGCGGCGGATAAAGGTGGGCAAGATGAGTAAGCAGCAGGTCCTTTGCGCCCAGGCGCTCCGCCAGGGCTACGGCCTCCTCTGCGTTCATATGCTTGCTGATATTGTAGCCGGGAGGCATGATGGCGTCCGCCAGCATCAGGTCGGCATCTCTCATGAGCTCCAGGCTCCGGGCAGGAATATCCTGGTTGGTGTCGCTGGTGATCACCAATCTCTTCTGTCCGTTGGTCACCAGCACTCCTGCGGCCTGGGCAGGCGGATGGTTCACCTTGAATAGGGTGAACTCCATTCCCGCGATCTCAAAGGGCTCATAGGCGTTCACATCATGGCGCACAGGGTTTAGGAAATAGAGGTAGTTGAGGATATAATCCATGGTCTCCTTCAGGGCATAAACATCCACGTGGCTCTGCACCCTGTGGAAGTCCCCGAAGCCAGCGTAATGGTCGTAATGGGCATGGGTCCAGATGACTCCGTCCACGCTGGCAATGTCCTTCTTCAGGAGCTGCCATCGCAAATCCGGGCTTGTGTCAATCAGCACCCTGCCCTCATCCTCGTCCGATTCCAGGAGGACAGAGAACCTCATCCTGCGGCTTCGTCCTCCCCGCAGGGCATCAGCGCATGCCGCACATTTGCAGCCTATCTTGGGAGTGCCTATGGCGTCGCCTGTTCCTAAGAGCGTGACCTTCATGCCGTAAAGCTCCGCTTATATTCCGAGACCCTGCGGCTGAACTCCTGGATGGATCTTTGCAGGTCATCCTGAACGAGGCGTCGCCTGTCCTCCAGGAGCGCATTCAGGACTGCCTCCCTGATCACCAACCTCAGGTCTGAGCCGGAGTAGCCCTCCGTCAGCTCCGCCAGCTCGTAGGTGTCCACGTCGGCATCGATGCGGGAGAGCACCTTATCCAGAATCTTGCGTCTCATCTCTGCATCCGGCAGCGGGAATTTCAGCACCTTGTCGAACCTTCTCCAGGCAGCATAGTCCAGGAGCTGAGGATGGTTCGTGGCCGCCAGGAGAAGAACGCCATGCTCCACCAGGCTGATCTCATCGATGGCCTTGAGCAGGGTGTTGACCGCCCTCTTAATGGCTCCGTGCTCATCCGAGGTCCTGGCCTTGGCCACGAAGTCGAACTCATCAATGAGCAGAATGCAGGGGCTGAGTCTCTTGGCCAGGTCGAAGACCTTGTCTATGTTCTTGGAGGTCTCGCCCAGATACTGGCTGGTTATCATGGAGAGCCTGACCTCCACAATGGGCAGGGAGAACCAGCTCGACAAAGCGCGCGCTGTGGAGGTTTTGCCCGTCCCCGGCGGGCCCACAAAGAGCAGTTTGCCGATCTCATAAAGGCCGATCTCCCTCAGATACTCCCTGTTCTGCAGGGCCTTGTCCGTCTTCTCTATCTCTTCCTTCTGCTCCTCGGTGAGAATCAGGCCGGAGATGCAATCCCTCACATCCTCGGGGGCCTTGATATACACGAGCTTGAGGAGATCTTCGGACTCTTTGGGGTCTTTGCAGAGCTCCTTTATCTTGGCATCGATCCATTCCCGATCGGCACAGAGGGGCTTATTGCTGTTCTTGGCTTCAGCATAGCTTATATTCAGGGAGTTGTAGTTCTCATAAAAAAAGGCCAGCGCAGGATTCGATCGGATCCTCGCCAGGTCCTTCTGGTTGGCGAACCATTTGGCTGCCACATCAAAAACCGTTAGCCTCAGCTGGGATCCAAACTCCTCAAAGGCCACAAAGGACAGATCTTTTATAACCGCTTTAACGTTCTCGATGCCGTAAATCTCCTGCACGTCCGAGCTGGTTACGTATATCGGCCTTTTGACACTCCTGGTATCAGTGTCGAAGTAATGCTTGCGAATATTGGGAGGCAGGTCGTCTTCAGTCAGATTCTCTCTGCGATTGTAGATATCTGCGGTTAAAAGCAGCTCTGCAACCTCAATAGCGTCGTCCTTCTCCGAACCCATCTCTAAATCCATCTTTAAAGCTCCATCGAACTGAACTAAAGTAGTGGCCTATAAAAAGAGATAAACCTTTCCATGGGCTGCCATGTGCTTCTGCAGATTCAGATCTCCCGATAATGGATCACCGATCTATATACGGCAAGAAGAAAGCCGTAAAGGGTCGGCCCAATGATCACGCCCATAATCCCCACAACAAATATGGGAGCCGTGTACGCGAGCACGGTGACGATGGGATGAATCCTGGAGCTCTTCATGGCCAGATGCGGCCGGATTATGTTCTCAGGTACCACCATCAGCACGATGATTCCGAATAGCAGCAGGACCAGGCTCATAACCAGGTCTCCCATCAACAGATAATAGAGGACCATGGGCACGAAGACAAAAGGAGGTCCGAGCAGGGGGATCAGGGTGAAGATAGCAACTACTGCTCCCAGCACGAAGGGATAGGGTACGCCAAGCAAGGAGAAGCCGATCGCCGCCAGGACGCCGCTGAGCATGGAGGTGGTGAAGTAGACGGTGAAAAGGGTGTTGTAGATTCCATTCAGCTCGTGAAGAAAATAATGAACCATGCTCCTCTTTTCCTTGGGAAGCAGATCCACGGCCCGGCTTACGATGATCTTGCCGTCGATGAGTATGTAGTACGTAAAGAATATTACCACTATCAGCTGGGCGAACATAACCGGCAGATTGGTGGCAAAGGATGTCAGCTCTCGCTCGACGATAGGGAACAGCCAGGAGGCGATGGTTGCAGGGATGTCGCCGATCTCCTGCACGTATTTGTAGCCGATATCATACAAATATTGATAAAGCCAGGCAGGAAGCTTGCTCTGCACCCATTGATCGAGGTCTTGGGGGATGGTGGAGAATTGGACGTTCGATATGGCACCAGATTGCTCCAGATTGGATATCTCCACCAGGAGCACGGTGGTAAGGCCAAGCAAGATGGCCAGGATGAGGACGAACACTATCAGCAGAGAGAACAAGGACGAGACCTGTCCATGCTTGGTGATCCTGTAGATGACGACATAGAGGGGCTTGAGCAGGAAGACCAGAACCACGCTCAAAAGGATGGTGGAGAGAAAATCCTTCGTCAGATATACGGTGACAAGAAAGACCAGCAAGACGAAAGCTTCCGCAGCGATATCAAAGCGACGGCCGAAGTCCATGGAGACAGCTCTACCTGGAACGGAATAAACCTTTCTCTCAAATCTTAATCTGATGTCAAGGTGCCTTCGATTCCCACCACAAAGCTCCTCCAAGGCACGTCAATTCCTGAGCGCTTCATGGCCTCTGCCACCAGCCGGTCGAGCTGTGCACAGCAGGGGACGGTCATATGCAGCACGGTTATATCCCGGATCTATATCCCGGATCTCGTTGGTCAAGAGGATCTCTGCCAGCTTGTCTACAAAGGGGCCGGTCTCGTCCAGCTTGGGGCAGCCCACCAGAGCTACGCGACCTTTGAGGAAGTCCTGCTGGATGGCCGGATAGGCAAAAGCGGTGCAGTCCGCAGCTACGAGCAGGCTTGCCCCCTTGAGATAAGGAGCCCGAGGGCGGACAAGTCTCATCTGAATGGGCCAGCTGGAGAGCTGGCTGGACTGGATCGGTTCAGGCATCCCACGGGCAGGAGTTCTTTTGCCCTGGCCCGGCGTGAGGCTGACAGGAATGGCGCAAGGCGTGACTGCAATCTGTATCTGATGCCCTTTGGCGGCCTGCTCGTCAAATTCCCCAGCTTCTCGCTCCTCGATGGTCAGAGCGCATTCGGGGCAGACAGCTAAGCATGCGCCCAGGCCGTCGCAGAAGCTGTCGCTCACCACTCTTGCCTTGCCTTCTTTCAGCTCTATCGCACCTTCGGCACAGGCGGTGATGCACTCTTTGCAGCCGGTGCAGCGGGACTCGTCGATCTTTATTATCTTTCTCCTGGCCAGTATAGCACCTTCATATCACTATTTCTGAGCCCGAAAAGGAGCTCAGGTAGTCCATGCAGATGGTCTGGCCGGTGGCCGGGTCGGTGTAGCATCCTCCCTGAACTTCTCTTGAACCGGATAAATCGCTACCGTAGTCCACGCAAATAGTCTGGCCTGTAGCAGGGTCGGTGTAGCATCCTCCATGCACTTCTCTTGTGCCGGACAGATAGCTGCTGGAGTCCACGCAGGTGGTCCGGCCAGTGGCCGGATCAGTGTGGCATCCTCCTTGTGAGAATGAACCAAGCTGTAGCGGGGTTCTGCCCGAAGAGCGTATGGTGAACTGCTCCGTTTGGACCTTCTGGCCATCCATGAGAATGTCCACTCGCCAGTTGCCTGGCAGGCTGGAAGCCTTCGATCCGGCAATATCGATGCTGGAGTAGACGTCATACCATTCCCAGCTATCAAGATCCGGCCGGGAATCCGGTATGGCGTCCGAAGAGGATTCATAGAGAGCGCCATCTGGCGAGTACCACTTCCATTCCACCAGATGAGCGCCATAGATGCTGCCGAATTTCACCCAGGAGTAAGCCCTGCTGTCGCTGGCCTGGAAGGTGCTGGCCCTTGTGGTGGCTTGGCCCGAGGCCTCATCGACCTGGCTGGCCATGGAATGATCGAGGATCTGGGGCAGGGAGCCTGACTCAAGGGTGCCGGGGACCGTGAGGGATGTGCTCGATCCATTGATCCTGATCTGACCAGTCTGGCCCGAGATAGATTCAGATTGTCCAGTGCCGGTTACTATGCTAAACTGCTCGGTGAGGACCTTCTGGCCATCCATTAAGATGTCCACATGCCAGTTGCCGGGCAGGCTGGAAGCATTAGACCCGGCAATATCGATGCTAGCGTAGACGTTATACCAGTCCCAGCTATCAAGATCCGGCCGGGAATCGGGTATTGCCTGGGAATACGTAGAGTAGAGGCTGCCGTTCGGGGAGTACCACTTCCATTCCACCAGATGAGCGCCAAAGATGCTGCCGAATTTCACCCAGGAGTAGGCCCTGCTGTCGCTGGCCTGGAAGGTGCTGGTTCTTGTGCCGACCTGGAAGGTGGACTCATCGACCTGGCTGGCCATGGCATGGTCAATGAGCTGGGGCAGGGAGCCTGCCTCACCGGTGCCGGAGGCTAGGGTCGCCAGAACAAAAAAGATCACCGCCAAGGCCGAGATTAAACGAAAAGCATCACTCTTGAAGATCCTCAATAGCATAATTTCCACATCCTGACTTCGATGCAATTATTATCTATGACTAATATGTATATAGGTTTTTTTCCCTTCTCTGTTGATGAAACCCATCGCGTAGATTATAAGATATTTATACATATAAATTAATAGCAGAAATGTAAATCTGGATATCACTCCCTTCCAAAATTATAGCTGGGGCATTCAGGCGCCCCGGCTCTTCTCGCCCTTGACCGGCATAGCCTGAGCCAGCTTATCCGATGCAAACATCATCCTCTCCTTTGCATACCGCCAGCGCCTCAAAGCTCATGCCGCTCTGTCTCTTCTGGATGTAGCCTCTCACTGTGTAAGGGTAGTACGTCGGGCACCAGTTATTGTACCATAGATAGTGATAGCTGTCCCAGTCGGCAGGATGATCTGGAGTCAGATCGCATTTGATGGTTGTGCTTGCCAGGTTGCCACAGGCCCGCCCCCACTTGTCTATGTACGCTCCAGGGTACAGCTTCTTGAGGCATCTATCCTGCTGGAGCAGCCACTCGTCTATCAGCTGGCGAACCGCAGGATTCTCCCAAGGATTGACAGTCTCGCCAGGTCGAGGTGTCGTAGATGCAGGCCCTTGGCCGGCGCTTGCTCTCCACCAGCGAGATCCGCTGTAGCTCTCAGGCTTCTCTTTCGCCCTGAGCTCATCATTGGATATGATGTCCAGCACCAGGGTGCCGTAGCCGATGCCTTTGCCCTCGGGGACATCTGCATATTCCAGGTTTAGAGTTTTTCCGCTGATGGTGCCGCGAGCCACATTGGCCCATTGAGGAGACCGATCTCCATCCCACCAGACGACGTTTCCCATCTGGCAGATGTAATAGGTCCCGCCATCATCGCAGTTCCAGACACCGGTCAGGTTCAATTGCGCAGGCTGGAGGGTCGCAGGTGGCTGGGCAATGGGAGGCTGAGAGATGGTTGGAGGCTTTGCAGTCGGAGGCCCGGGCCGTCTGGGGCTGGGTGGCCATCTGCGGCTGAGAGACTCCTTCGGTCAAGACCGCCGGGGCTTGAGATTCCTCATCCACCACCGCGAAGGGCACGATGTCGATGGCTGTGGCATGCCTCTTGCCGTCGCCTCCCCTGACCTCGGCCTTGATGCGGACGGTGCGGGGACCAACAACGGCATCGCCGTTGGCGCGGATGGCATTATTCGAGAAGATGCCGTCGCCGGAAGTCAAGTCGCCCTGAGTGCCGTCATCGAGCATGACCGCTTCGCCCACATTGGCGTCATGCATTCCCTTGAGGAGCATAGCGTTGCTGACGCGGGATATGGTGTTGGTCGTGGTCACCTTGGCAGTGATGTTCGATGAAGAGCGGCCATCCGTCAGGACGAAGGGAGGGTCCATCTGAGCATCGTTTACGCCGGGCGCTCCTCCAAGGCTGGCCGGATTGACATCAAGGATAGCCAGCTGCCTGATGCCCTTCTCATCTGCGGTGACGAAGAGGACGCGACTCGCATCTTTGCTCATGGTGGCGCGGAACATGCCGTCCCCGACCAAAAGCAGTGGATCGCTGGTCCACCAGCCTCCCCGCAATGCCA
>JAPKYD010000008.1 GCA_026394475.1 Methanothrix sp. | reverse complement strand
GGATGGGATGAGAGCGGAAGAAGAGACATCTAGATCGCCTGAAGATATTGAAGAACATAAGGTGCATGGCATGGCTGAAGGCCATAAGATGCATCGAGAAAGACACGAAGGCCACGCCACGGCAGACTTCAAAAGAAGATTTATAATATCATTAATACTAACTATCCCTATCCTGGCCCTTTCTCCTCTCATTCAGGGCCTATTCAGATTCAAACTGGAGTTTGCAGGCTCGATCTATCTCCTTTTCCTGCTCTCCACAGCCGTGTACCTCTACGGCGGCTATCCCTTCCTGAAGGGTCTTTTCCGCGAGGTCAGGGAGAACAACATGGGCATGATGACCCTGATTGCCACGGCCATCAGTGCCGCCTATTTCTACAGCTCGGCAGTGGTATTCGGCCTGAAAGGCGAGGTCTTCTTCTGGGAACTGGCCACGCTGATAGACATCATGCTGCTGGGCCACTGGATCGAGATGCGCTCCATCCAGGGAGCCTCCCGTGCCCTGGAAGAGCTGGTCAAGATCATGCCCTCCGAGGCCCACCTGCAGAAAGACGGGCAGACGGTGGATGTCAAGGTTGAGATTCTAAAGCCCGGGGACCGGGTTCTGGTCAAGCCCGGAGAGAAGATGCCTGTCGATGGGGTGGCCATCGAGGGAGAGACGAGCGTGAATGAGTCGATGCTGACGGGCGAATCAAAGCCCGTCACCAAAAGAGCAGGCGACGTAGTGATAGGAGGCTCCATCAACGGCGAGGGCTCGATGATCGTGGAGGTGACCAAGACCGGCTCCGAGACCTACCTGAGCCAGGTGGTCGAGCTGGTCAGAAAGGCCCAAGAGAGCAAATCGAAGACCCAGGATCTTGCCGACAAGGCCGCTCGCATGCTCACGATAATATCCCTTGGCGTCGGAGCCGTCACCCTGGTGGGCTGGCTTCTATCAGGTGAGGACTCGGCCTTCGCTGTGGAGAGGGCAGTCACCGTCATGGTCATATCCTGCCCCCATGCCCTCGGCCTGGCGATTCCCCTGGTGGTCGCAGTCTCAACCTCCCTGGCAGCAGAGTCAGGCCTGTTGATCAGAAACAGGCAGGCCTTTGAGAGGGCTAAGGACCTCCAGGCGGTGGTATTCGACAAGACTGGCACGCTTACCGAGGGCAGGTTTGGGGTAACAGATATCGTGCCTCTGGCAGATCTGGATGAAGCGGAGGTTTTGAGATTGACCGCCTCTCTGGAGGCAAGCTCAGAGCATCCCATTGCCGCGGGAATTGTGGACAGCTCGAAGGAGAAAGGCATTGAGCGCGTCCATGTTCACGATTTCAGGGCCATTCCCGGAAAGGGAGTCGAGGGGCTCATCAGTGGAAAAAAAGTCAGGGTCACAAGTCCCGGTTACCTGAGGGAGAACGGGATCGAGCCCAAAGACGAGCGAATAGAGAGGCTGGCAGAGCAAGGAAAGACCGTCGTCTATCTGCTTGAAGAGGACAAGCCCTTGGGGGCGATAGCTCTGGCAGACATCATAAGAAAGGAGTCCGGGGAGGCCATAAAGAAGCTGAAGGCGATGAACATCAAGTGCATGATGCTCACCGGAGATAACAGGTTCGTGGCCCGCTGGGTCGCCGAGGAGCTGGGCCTGGACGATTTCTTCGCGGAGGTTCTGCCCCACGAAAAAGCCGAGGCCATAAAGAAGGTTCAAAAGGATTACATCGTGGCCATGGTGGGCGACGGAGTGAACGATGCTCCTGCCCTCGTGCAGGCGGATGTGGGCATCGCCATTGGGGCTGGCACGGATGTAGCGGTCGAGTCAGCGGACATAGTGCTCGTGAGAAACGATCCCAGGGATGTGGCCTACATAGTCGGCCTGTCCAGAAAGACTTACTCTAAAATGTATCAGAATTTGGTTTGGGCCACAGGCTACAATGCCTTCGCCATTCCGCTAGCTGCAGGAATCCTGTACGGCTATGGAGTGCTGCTAAGTCCGGCAATCGGCGCCATTCTCATGAGCGCCAGCACAGTGATCGTGGCCGTGAACGCCAAACTGCTCAAGATGTGATCAGAGCGACAGGGCCCCGGGAATCAAGCCTCATATCCGGTCGAGGATCTGTAAAGCTCTCTGATGCGCTCCGCGGCCTCGCCCGGAACCTTCTCCTCCAGCATGTCCACGAAGATTCTGGCGAACTCCGGGGAGATGCAGAGCAGACACTCCGATCCATCCAGGATGCGGTTCGTCAAATACAGAAAGTCCTCTGAGGAGAGCCTCTCCAGCCTATCCCGAAAGTCTTCTTCGTCTGCGGCGAAGTGCATAGAGACGGGCGGCAGAATGGAGCGATAGTGCACGGGCGGCCTCATCTCCGGCGCCAGCTTGGCCAGAATGTCGATGTCCTTTTGATTGAGCTTTCTCATTGCCATCTCGCAATTGTTCATCCTTTTTAAATAGGTTACCATCTTTGCTGAGCTGATAGAGGGCGACCATTCTTATTATTGATATCACTACTAGGATTATTTTTATCGTATAATGTGTTTAAGCTAATTTAATTAAATTTAAATAGTTAAAAATAATCCTATTTATTGGAGCCTGAGGTTAATCTGCGCCTAATTTCCTCCAAGGCTCCATCCTGCTTCCATTGGCTGTCGGGGGATTCGGTCAGGCTAGGCATCCCTCGTCAACGGCATCGCGGCTGCGGGCTCCTGAGCTAGGCCCGTAATTATTCTGGGATAATGAGGGAGAATTGACAGAACGGAGAATAAGGAGGGAGGCAAAAGTCTCTGGTGTAGGAGGGGAGAAATAGAGCTAGACTTTTGCCAGCTGATACTACTACGATTAACGAATATATAGTTTCCGGTCTTCGTCTATCTGTGAAGAGCGCTGACCAAACATGGACTTGCCTGTCGGCATCATTCGAGCTGAACCGGCTCATGCCTCGAGCGGCCGGGATGTCGGAGAAAGAACAGAAGCGAACCAAATCCCGCTAACTTCCTTCTGGGGCCTCCTTCGACGAGACGGGCGTTTGCCCTCCATTCGTCTCCCTCTTCGCCCGATCCTCCTGCAGCACCTGGTAGATGCCCATCACCACTCCCACCATGGCCGGTGCCAGGAAGAAACCGGCGACTCCGGCCACCAGGCCGCCTCCCAGGAAGGTGAGCAGCACCAGCAGCGGATGGAGGGAGGACTTGGCTGAGACGACGTAGGGCCGAATGACCAGCTCCACCAGATGGACCAGGATCGAGGCCGCCAGGAAGAAGAGCAGGGCGTCCACCAGTCCGAATTCGATATATCTGCTGATGGCCGTGGGTATGAAGACCAGCCAGGTCAGGAAGGGTACCATCCCGGCCAGGAAGACGATGCTGGCCATGGCCAAGGGCCGGGGAACTCCAAAGAGATAGAATATGGCCACGGAGGTAATCCCGCCGGCGATGGCGGTGTAGATGCTGCCCATGTAGATGCCGCCGAGGATGCTGTCTATCCTGGCCAGGCACCTCCACTCAAAGTCCCTCTCCTCCAGATTCAATGTCTCCGTCACTGCCTCCTTCAGCCGCTTTCCGTCTAACAGAAGGAAGTAGCAGACGCAAAGCGATATCAAGAAGTTCACGATCCCCATGGTTACGGCGGTTCCCAGACTGAAGACCGGCAGGCTGGTCAGGAGGTGCAAGCTTATTCCCATCAGGTTGGCCATGCCTCGGGAAAGCTCATCGAATATGATCTGGGGAATGTGGACATGGGGGATGAGCTCATAGCTGGTGGCGATGATCTCTCTCTGATGATTCTCCAGCCACCTTATCTGGCTCACGCTCTCGATGACACCCAGGGCGAAGATCGCCGACAGCGGAACGATGATGCAAATGGTCGCGGCCAGGGAGCCGAACTGCCGATTCTTTCCGAATAGATTTTGCACCGGTCGGCTGATGTAGGCGAAGACGATGCCCAGGACCAGGCCCTCGAGCAGCGGCCAGATGAAGTAAGATACCAGGATTATGAGAGCTGCGGTGATAAGCAGCAGCCACTCTCTCTTGGTCAGATGGCGAGGCAGATAGAGCACCATGAATGAATTGCCCTTATGAACCAGCAGGATATCTAGCTTTGGAAGATAATGCTTCTCGGGGCAATAGTGGTCCTCCTCACCGGCCAGATCTCGCCCTATGATGCCGCCGGGGCTGTCAACCTGGATGTGATGATCTTCCTGGCAGGGATGTTCGTGATTGGTGAGTCCATGCAGGAGAGCGGCTATCTCCTTCACCTATCCTACCACATCTTTCGCAGAGCAGAGACCATGGACCAGCTCTTGCTCCTGATCCTCTTTGGTGCCGGTCTCCTCTCCGCCCTGCTCATGAACGATACTCTGGCCATCATCGGAACGCCTTTGATGCTGTACTTCGCCCGAACTCAAAGTATATCCCCAAAGTTGCTACTATTATCCCTGGCTTTCGCCGTGACCACGGGCAGTGCCATGAGCACCATCGGCAATCCGCAAAACCTCATGATTGCCGTTAATGGAAATCTGGACGATCCTTTTTTGGTTTTTCTGCAGTACCTGCTCTTGCCCACAGTGGCAAACCTGCTGCTGGCCTATCTGCTGCTCAAGTTCTTCTACAGAGATCAGTTCCAGAGCAAGCCATTGCAGATTCGCCTGGAGCAGATTGAGGACCCGAGGCTGGCCTTTCTCTGCGAGATGTCCTTCATCCTGCTCGTGATATTGATATTGGCAAAGATCGCGGCGGTCCTCTTGGGCATAGGAGCTGAGTTCAGGCTGACCTACATCGCTCTGATATCCGCTCTGCCCATCCTCCTCTTCAGCTCGAGAAGATGGGAGGTTATGCGCAAGATCGACTGGTGCACTCTGATATTCTTTGCAGCTATGTTCGTATTGATGGAAAGCGTCTGGAGGTCGGGGATCTTCCAGTCGCTCATGGCAAATTCCCAGGCGGATCTGACATCTGTTCCAGCCATCTTGGCCTTGAGCGTCATCTTCAGTCAGCTCATCTCCAATGTGCCCTTCGTGGCCCTCTGTCAGCCTCTGCTGGTCGACCCTTCCGCCCGGGAGCTCATGGCCCTGGCAGCGGGCAGTACCATCGCCGGCAACCTTTTCATCTTGGGCGCAGCGAGCAATGTGATCATCATCCAGAATGCAGAGCGGAGCGGCGAGACCCTCACCTTCCTGGAGTTCGCACGCGTGGGCGTGCCCCTGACGGCCATGAACGTGCTGGTCTACTGGTTGCTCCTTTGACGGGTTTAAGGTAGAGTTAAATACCGAAAGCCTTGCAGGTATTTTTGAAGATGATGTCAGAAGACTCCACGGTTTCATGCTACGATGAGCATGCCCGCATGTATGATGTCTATCAGTCCTCGGTGGTTCCTCATTATCGGGACATGCTCGATATGGTGGCAAAAGCCTGCGAACGATATCTGAAGCCCAACGCCCTGATCATCGATCTGGGGTGCGGAACGGGCAATGCCTCCCTGGCCGTGCAAGAGAAGCTTTCCGCCAGGATATTTCTCATCGACGGCTCGAAAGAGATGATGGATATAGCCCAAAGTAAGATCGACAAGGCCGCTCAAGCGGGATACAGAGTAGCGGATATCTCCCGGGAGGGCTGGGATGAGGGTCTAGGCAATGCAGAGTATGACGCCGTCATCTCCACGCTGGTGTTAGAGCACCTTCCCTTCGATCGCTACCGGTCGGTGATCGAAAAATGCTTTCGGCTTCTGCAGCCGGGCGGCTGGCTCATCGCCACAGAAGGCTACGCGGAAGAGGGAAGCGATATGCAAGAATGGTTCTATGAGGAGATGGAAGACCAAAGGAGAGGGCTTGACCCAAAGCTCTCGGATTTTGTGGCCGGACTGAGGGTCGAAAAGGAGGTTCACTATTATTGCAGCAAGGCAAAGAAGGCAGAGTGGTGGAAGGAAGCCGGATTTTCGCAGGTGAATGTGCTCTGGCAGTACCTTGGCATTGCTCTGATGGTGGGAAGGAGACCCCTTCTGGACTCCTCTTCTGGAAAGCAGGTCTGATAACACAACACTTTTCCCGAAACTGTAACCGTCCTCATCTGCGAGGCCTCTTTTGGGTCTTTCGCTTTTCAGCAAGGAACATTCTTATATGGTTTGCAAGATGCCTTAATTTTGAAGCATTATGGTTCTGGACAACTTAGGCGGATCGCTGCGCAATGCCCTGCGAAAGATTGCGTCGGCGAATAAGATCGACAAAGCCCTGGTAGATGAGGCCGTGCGGGAGATTCAGCGCGCTCTTCTGCAGGCGGATGTGAATGTGAAGATGGTGATGCAGCTCTCCAATACCATAAAGGAACGGGCGCTCAATGAGAAGCCGCCGGCGGGGATGAACCCCAGGGAGCACGTCATCAACATCGTCTACCAGGAGCTCATCACCCTGGTGGGCCGCGGCTCCGACATACCTCTGGAGAAGCAGAATATCATGCTGGTGGGCCTGCAGGGCTCGGGAAAGACCACCACTGCGGCAAAGCTGGCCACCTTCTTCCAGAGGAAGGGGCTGCGCACGGCTGTGATCTGCGCCGACACCTTCCGCGCCGGAGCCTATGACCAGCTCAAGGCCCTCTGCGAGAAGCAGGGCATCTTCTTTTACGGCGAAAAGGGCAATCTCGATGCGCCCGCCGTGGCCAAAGCCGGGCTGGAGGCCGCGAAGAGGTACGATGTCAGAATCGTCGATACCGCAGGAAGGCATGCACTGGAGGCCAATCTGATCCAGGAGATGAAGGATATACATGCCGTGGTCAATGCCGACCAGAAGCTCCTGGTGATGGATGCGGCCATAGGCCAGCAGGCCTCGGAGCAAGCTCGCGCCTTCAACGAGGCCGTGCAGATCACGGGTGTGATCATAACCAAGCTGGACGGCACAGCCAAGGGCGGCGGAGCGCTTTCCGCTGTGGCGGAGACCAAGACCTCCGTGGCCTTCATCGGCGTGGGAGAAACTCCTGCCGACCTGGAGAAGTTCGAGGCTGATCGTTTCATCTCGCGACTGCTGGGAATGGGCGACATCAAGACGCTCATCGAGAGGGCCCAGGAGGCGCAGACCGAGCAGGAGGTGGATGTCGAATCCCTCATGCGGGGCAAGTTCACCCTCAAGGATATGTACCAGCAGATGGAGGCCATGAACAAGCTCGGGCCCTTGAAGCAGATCATGCAGATGCTGCCCATGGGCGGCATGGGCTTCGAGCTGTCGGATAAAGAATATCAGATGACCAAGGACCGCCTGGATAAGTATCGAGTGGTCATGGATTCCATGACCGAGGCCGAGCTGGAGGATCCGAAGACCATAACCGCCTCGCGCATCAAGCGCATATCTCGCGGCAGCGGTGCGTCTCCGGATCTGGTCCGAGAGCTTCTCAAGTCTCACCAGGCCATGCAAAAGGCAATAAAGGGCATGAAGGGCGGCATGGGCAAGATGAATATGAAGCGGCTTATGAAGAGGTTCAGTCCGGGAACGAAGATGTGAGGCGCAAGCTGCGCCTCAAAATCTCCTTTTCAGGTCTCCCATCTGCCATCTGCGATTCCTCTGAGCTTCCTTCCCTCCGGATCGATCTGGCTGTAGTCTCCCAGCACCGCGCTGCCTTTTTTTGCCAGGTCGAATTTGTAGATCATGTTGCTCAAGGTGGCGACCTCCAGAGACAGCTTGTTCCCCCGTAGCGAACCCGTAGCCTTTACTTGCTCTGTCTGATTGGCCCAAGTCATGTTTCCCAAGCCGGAGAGCTCTCCACCCGCCTGGGAAAGGATGAGATCGATGTGACTTTGGTCTCCTAAATCCAAGCCGAGCCTGCTCTGTGCCGCCGCCTTGGCGGCAGGGAGATCGACTGAGCTCTTCTGAATATTATTTCTGACGAACTCATCGTAACTATCCATGCTGATGTCGACGGCCGAGTCGCCCATAAAGTTATAGGAGGCTCCTCCCGAAGATCCGCTGCCGCATTTGGCCGCCGCGGGAGAGCAAGCAGCAAGGAATAGAATGAATATCGCTATCTGGCCTCTCGTCTCGAATCCCTCGTCTCCGGATAGAAACCCCCAAGAGATTTAAGCTTGCCCCAGGATCTTTCGCGCCCTATCCTTAGCTGATGGTGGTCGTGGTCCCATCAGAGGTTGTAATGCCCTGGCCAGTGGTGCTCTGGTAGGAGCTCCTGCTTTTTGTTAGGCCTTCAGAGCTGCTCAGATCACCCAGGTTTTTGGCATTCGATCCCACATATGCTCCCTCGGTTGCGCTGGGATTGG
>JAPKYD010000012.1 GCA_026394475.1 Methanothrix sp. | reverse complement strand
AGCGGTTCATTCACCTTTATCGTAATCAGTGATCCCCAGAAGGGCCATCATTATGATGAGACGCAACGGTTCAAGTATGTCGCAGAAGCTGTCGCAAAGGAGCCGGATATATTGTTTATACTCATTGGCGGGGATTTTAATGGATTTGATGGCGATTCATATTGGAATCAATTTTTCCAGGTTGCTGATGGGATGCTCTCGCAGTCCGCTATTTTTCCCACCATCGGTAACCATGAGTACCATAATCCCAATGGTGAAAGCAATACGCCAACCGCCGCCGATCATTACCATTGGGCATTTGACATGTCCCTGAACTATTCTTTTGACTGTTCTGGGATCCGATTTATCGTTCTGAACACGCCGGACCCTATGAACCATGGGAATGGTGATGATCCGAAAACTTCCTTGGCCCTTGCCAAGAGTCAGGAATCCTGGCTTCGGGAGCAACTAGACAATAATACTCTGTTAGGAGCATTTACCATTCATCACCACCCGAT
Source organism: Methanothrix sp. (assembly GCA_026394475.1). GTDB lineage: Archaea > Halobacteriota > Methanosarcinia > Methanotrichales > Methanotrichaceae > Methanothrix. The sequence goes on along the minus strand of JAPKYD010000012.1, from coordinate 19,298 downwards.
CTGGGATTACGGCAGAACCACAATGAATCCGGATCTTGAACCCTGGGAGAACCTCTACCATACCTATAATATTAGCGCAAATTTTGCAGGCCATACTCATAATTACCAGAGGTTCTTGATAAAGGGGATTCCCTATTTCATTGTCGGCAATGCCGGGGGTAGGTGCAATGACTTAATGGGGGATGCCTCACCGGCTGGTTACGAGTTCGGCATAGGTAAAACATTGGGATATCTCAAGGTCACTGTTGATCCGGCAAATAATACGGCAACGGCACAGGAGTGGATTGCAGCTACAGTCAAACATGATGACTCCAATGAGGAACCTAAAATCTATGAAACCCCGAAAATGATTGATAGCACCACATTCCCCCTCAAGTCTCACCCCCCATAGATGGGGCCCGATCACAGGTGAACTGGTTTCTCACCCGGAACCCCTGTGGCCAGCAATTCTTTTCGCTATCTCGGGCGAAATCTGGTTAGCGCTTAGCGCTATGCGGATTGCACAACAGCCAAAGCAAGCTTCCTCATTGCGGCTGGAAGCAAGCCGACCGATTTGAGTCCGAGCTTTGGATTCGAATATGATTGCCAGAGCGACAGCGAGACTCTCGGACCCTTTCCGAGCTCAGAAGATAAGCCTGTCCACGTTCTGCACTGTACTCAGATGCGCGAGCTCTCGGGAAATGCAGATCGCTGCCTTGCTCACCTAACCTTTCTTTTAACCTAAGCCTAAATCATCGCGTCATCCAGCCCCCTTGCCGCATCCCCGCGCTCCCCCGCCCCCACCCGCGCGCGCAGGCAGCCGGGCCCGCACGCCCGGGCGCGCGCCCATGGCAGCGGTCGAGGGCGATCCGGCCCTGCCATGCAAGCCAGGCTAGAGGGATCTTCCCAGCTCGTACGCCCTCTTCAGCGCCTCCGGACTCTCTTCGATCTCACCGCGCTCGTAGGCTTCGGCCAGAACGCTTCCTATCAGCTCCATGCCCAGGTAATCGAAAGACATTCGAAACATCTCCATGAGCGGCCCGCAGCATCCCGCCCCTTCCTCGGAGGGTGCCGCTACCGCTCCCTTCTTGCCTTTCATCTTCCCGCTGGCGATGAAGGGCCGCAGCCTGTCGATAAGCAGCTTCATCTTTGCCGTGGGGCCGTACCAGTAGACGGGCGTCCCAAAGATGATGAAATCCGAATTCTCCATCTTTAGATAGATCTCCCCCATCCCATCCTTGAGGGCGCAGGTGTAGCCGCTCTCGCTCCGCTTGCAGCGGCGACAGTCCACGCAGGGAAGGATCTCGTAATCGTAGAGGCGGAGCCTTTCCACCGCATGCCCTTTTGACTCTGCGCCCCGCAGCATCTCATCCACCAGGATCTCGGTATTGCCGCCGATTCTCGGGCTGCCCGTCAACGCCAGGACCTTCATGAATCTCCCTTACCTTTGCCATAGAATATGAGCATCTTCTAAGGGGACGAACGCCTGGGGATGGTAGGGCACCATTCGGGGCGTGTAATCCTTCGCCGGCCTATTTGCCAAGACACTCGCACCGTAGAGAAATCCATTCACAGTGCCTGCCAGGGGTCCCTTGCGGGTCATAATCACCTTCTCAGGTCCCGCCTGCCCGTCATCGGAACGGGGATCGGCGTAGAGCTCCACCCGCACGTCATCGGGTGACAGGTCGCCTAAATATGCCTCAACCTGGAAACGCCATGATTCGTCCTCTCTGCTGACCGCCAGCCGACCAAAACGCAGTCCCTTCCAGTTCTCATCCAGCCGCACCTTCCACTCTGCCAGATCCCTGGCCAGCTTTGCGCCGTCCGCTGTCCTTCGCCGGAAGGCCTCTGCCGCAGGCCGGTAGACCGTCTCCACATACTCCTGCACCATCCTGCTGCTGCTGTAGCGGGGCGTGAGCCTGGACATGCTGGCCCTGACCTTGGCAACCCAGGCCACCGGTATTCCCGCCTGGTCCCGGTCGTAGAACAGAGGAATGATCTGCTCCTCCAGCAGGCGGTAGAGCTGGTCTGCTTCCCAATCATCCCGGCCCGGCTCTCTATGCTCCCGGTCGTCTCCCAGGCACCATCCCACCTGCGGGTCATAGGCCTCATCCCACCACCCGTCCAGGCTGGATAGATTCAGTCCCCCGTTGGCCAGCACCTTCATGCCGCTGGTGCCGCAGGCCTCGTTGGGACGGCGAGGAGTGTTGATCCAGACATCCACTCCCGGCTGAAGGTGCTGCGCCAGGTCGATATCGTAGTCCTCCAGGAAGACCACCCGATCGAAGAGCTCCGGCCGGGAGGCAAAATTAGCCATCTCCTTCACCATCTCCTTGCCGATGCCATCGGCAGGATGGGCTTTCGCCGCCATTACCAGCTGCACGGGACGCTCCTGGATGGTCAACAACCTGATCAGCCTCTGCGGGTCGCGCAGCACTAAGTTGGTGCGCTTATAGGCAGTAGCCCTTCTGGCAAAACCCAAGGTCAGGGTGTTGGGATTCAAGACGCTCCGGGCATGCTTCAGAGTCTCTGTTGTTGCCCCGTGCTCCTGGAGCTGGCGAGCATAACGCCGCCGGACGTAATCTACCAGATCTTGGCGGGCCTCAGCCCTGAAGTTCCAGAGATCCAAGTCGGTTAGCCTGGAGATGCCCTCACAAGGCTTATCGATTCTTTCCGGCCCCCCGTCCACTCCACAGGCCTTAGCCCAGAGGCGCTGCGCAGCAGGAGAATCCCAGGTGGGAATGTGGACCCCGTTGGTCACATACCCCACGGGCACCTCTTCCTCCGGCCAGCGGGGATAGTGAGACTGAAAGAGCCTCCTGCTCACCTTTCCGTGAAGGCGGCTGACCCCGTTTACATGACTGCATCCCCTGAGGGCCAGAAGGGCCATGGTGAAGGGGCCGTCCTTATCCTCTGGCGCTCTCTTTCCCATGGCCATCAGATCTTCACCGGAGAGACCCAGAAGATCGGCATAGTACCTGGCATATTTGCTCACCAGGGCCCGATCGAAACTATCGAATCCAGCCTGCACCGGGGTATGGGTGGTGAAGACGTTTCCCGCTCGGGTGGCCAAGAGGGCCACGCGTGGGGAACATCCGGTCTTCTTCATGAAGCTGTAGGCCCTGGCCAGGATCACGAAGGCGGCATGGCCTTCGTTCAAGTGACAGACCTCCGGGTCGATCCCCATCTTCTCCAGCATTTGCCAGCCGCCTATGCCCAGCACTATCTCCTGGATCAGCCGCCGCTCCTGTCCTGGCGCGTAGAGGTTGGCAGTGATGGCCCGATCCCAGGGACTGTTCAAGGGGTCGTTGGAATCGAGAAGGTAGAGGTTCACCCGGCAGACGTTGGCCTGCCAGACCCTCAAGAGAAGAGGTCTTCCCGGAAGGTTGATCTTGACTTTAAGCCTGGAGCCGTCCTTATCACGAACCTCGACCAGGGGCAGGGTGGCAGGATCGTTGTAGGGGAAGGCCTCCACCTGGGAGCCGTCTTCCGCCAAGACCTGCCGGAAGTAGCCCTGCTGATAGAGCAGGCCGACCCCGACGATGGGAACTCCCAGATCGCTGGCGGTCTTGAGGTGATCTCCCGCCAGGATTCCCAGACCTCCTGAGTAGATGGGCAGTGCCTCGCTGAGGCCGAATTCCATGCTGAAGTAGGCAATGGACCGGATACGATGATTTCTGTCAAACCAGCCTGGTTCCTCCAGGAGCTTCGATCTTCTCTCCTGCCAGGAACGGATCTCTTCTTGGAGAATCTCATCCTTTGCCGCCTCCTCCAGTCGGGCCTTGGAGACGTTCTGCAGTATCAGGTAGGGATTCTTGGTCTTTTCCCAGGTCTCGGCATCGAGCAGCTCCCAGATCTTATCGGTGGTCTGTCTGACCGTCCAGCGCAGGTCCAGGGCCAGATCCGCCAGGCTTTTCAGGCCTGGGGGGAGATCCATGTCAGAATAGGATTTCATGTGGCTACCTTCGGCTTGGCGCCTAAGCAGATCCAGCCTTGATAGTGACAGAGGTCTTCTTCGGGAGAGACTATCCGCCAAAGAGTTGTTTCAAGATTGCGGATTGATGAGCAAAAGCGCAGAAGGGGATCTCCCTTCGAGCATGCTCCTCTATTGCAAATCCTATCTCTCAAATATCGCACCTGCTCTTGATAATCGGACTTACCAGTTATTTGGTATTAGTTGCTCGTTACATAAGTACGTATCGTGATTTTATTTTATAAATGGTAATAATGATAATTAGCATTTAGCCAAAGAGGACTATTCAGGCGAACTTAAATACGAAAATTGTGTATTATTATCCGTTCTGGAGGAGTGGTTTATGAAGCATATTCGGCTGTTATTATCACTATCAGTAATGACACTAGCATGCCTGCATCCTGGCGCTGGCCTGGATTCTCCGTTCGGAGAGCCTTCCGGTCAGGAGTACGTCTGGTATAGCTCCGAGGCTCCCGGCAAGGCCGATCAGCTCTTGGACCAGGGCCAAGCGCCCGGAGGGCAGATGAACAGCAGCCTTTGGATCGTCGATTCCACAGGGAAGGAGAAGCGCACCTCTCTGGAGGTCCCGCCCGGCAGCTGGGCCAAGCTGATGCTCTTGCCCACGGCAGGCGGCGAGCTGGCGCTCTATTGCCGCTATCCCACAGGCTCCGTTGACCTGATCCTCAAAGGGACGGTCGAAGATGGCAAAGCCTACGGAGCATGGTTTAGAGGGGATCTGGAAGGCGATTACGAGGTCTGGTACACCGTGCCAGGCTCCAATAGCAGCTCTGTCCTATTCCAGGTCCGGGAGAGCCAGGAAGTGATGAATGAGTCTATGCCCGCCACGGCCAAGGCCGCCCTGCCGGGGATGGCCAGATACTCGGCCGTTGCCCCGGCACCCAGCCTCGGCATCGGCTTTTCCACGGGCGGTGCCAAGGACATCAACAACTTCCGGGAGAACATTGAGCAGGGCTACCTGCCGCTGCCGACTGATGTGACCTACGAGGGCCTGTTCTATGATTACTACTTCGATACTGGCGCGCTCCAGGAGTGCAAAAAGCTCTTCTGTCCATCTTACAGCTACGCCGTCTCCAAGGATCCCATCTCCGGGGAGCCTCAATACTACCTCTCCGTGGGCCTCAACTCCGGTCTGCAGGATTTCCAGCGAAAGAAGCTGAACCTGGTGGTTGTCTTGGACTTCTCGGGCTCCATGGGCAGCCCCTTCGATCAGTACTACTACGACCGCTTCGGCAACAAAGTAGAGCTGAAGGCGGATGAGTCAGGCAAGACCAAGATGCAGATCGCCGATGAATCGGTGGTCGCCCTCTTGAGCCACCTGAAAGAAGGCGATCGCTTCGGCCTGGTCATCTTCAGCGACGACGCCTTCCTGGTCGATCCCCTGACCCCGGTGGAGGACAAGGACCTGGACCGGTTGAAGAGACGCATCCTGGAGATCAACGAGACCTACGGGACCAACATGGAGGCCGGAATGGAGAAGGGCACAGCGCTCTTCGACCGGTTCCTGCAGGCCAACAAGTCGGAGTACGAGAACAGAATAATCTTCCTGACCGATGCCATGCCCAACATCGGCGAGACCGGCGACCTGGGACTGTTCCGCATGCTGGAGGATAACGCAGATCGCGGCATCTACACCACCTTCATCGTCATCGGCGTGGACTTCAACACCGAGCTGGTGGAAGCGATAACCAAGATCGAGGGAGCCAACTACTACTCTGTCCATTCCGCCAGCGAGTTCAAGGAGCGCATGGACGATGAGTTTGACTACATGGTCACTCCGCTGGTCTTCGATCTTCGCCTCAGCCTGGAGGCTCCGGGGTATCGGATAGAGAAGGTCTATGGATCTCCAGAGGCGGACGAGGCCACAGGAGAGCTCATGAAGGTCAACACCCTCTTCCCCTCCCCAGCTGAAGCGGGCCAGGTCAAGGGCGGTGTGATTTTAGTAAAGCTGAAGAAGCTCTCGCCGGAGGGTGATGTGAAGCTGAAGGTGAGCTACCGGGACAGGAACGGAGTTGAGGACAGCGACGAGGCTGAAGTGCAGATTGCAGAGGCAAAGCCCGACATCTACCAGAACAGCGGCATTCGCAAGGCGGTGCTGCTCTCTCGCTACGCGGACCTGCTCAAGGACTGGATGATAGACGAAAGAGCTGCCCAGGAGAAGGGCTTGAAGGTCGTGCCTTCCGTAACCCTGGCCAACGGAATTATCATCCCGGTGGAGCTGGGCGAGTGGGAGCGCCAGTCCATGCCGCTTCGGGTCTCGGAGCCGTACAGAGAGCTGTTCAGCCAGTTCCAAGATTATTTCCAGAGAGAGATGCAGACCGTAAAAGACAGCAATCTGCAGCAGGAGCAGGTGATATTACAGAAGCTCAGCGGATTTGAAGGACCCGGCATAAACGAGGCTTAGAATAAATGCGAGAGGATGGCAGCCATCTGGCATCCTCTTCTTTTATAATCCATAAATTAATTTTTTGTCAGTAATCTGCCCGCAATTTCTCTGTGGCCTCGAAAAAGGGAAATACTTTGTGGACTCTCATTATCGGCGAGATGATGAGATGACCTGCCGAGGATGGAGGATTTGGCCTTCCACAGGAAAGATAGCCGTCGTTGCGCTTTTAGGATTGCTGCTTCTTTCTTTTTGTGTTTTGGCTGATTTGAAAGTCGAAGGCTGGAGAGAGCAGAGCTACGAATATATTATCTCCAATGTGAATGACTTCCCCGACTACGTATTTCTTACCAGCAGCGCCATGCAGGGGTGGGATTATGCCTCCCTCGTCAACAGCGCAGGCACCTTTGGAGGAGGATACAAGTTCGACAGCTTCATAGTTCATGCCATGAGGGCTTCGGACTTTGACCGGGATAAATTCTTCAGCCAGAGAGATAAGTATGACCAGGAGACCGTCAACTGCACCCAATACTGCCAGGACAATCCAAGGATAGTCTCTGCAAACCTTACGCTGCCAAAGTCGATCTCTGTGGAAGAGAGAATTCCTCTTAAAAAGATAGAGGTCTACTTGAAGGTTGACAGCATTTCAGACCAGGCTTTGAACATCTCCAAGACCAAGATGCTGTACTACTACGAGAACGGTACCATTCAGGAGCTTCCTCCGGAAGAGGGATGATATTTCAAGAGAGCGAATCCCAGAGCCTGTCAAACCTTGGACTATGAATCTCAGGAGGAGTCCTGGTGACCTGTGGGCATAAATTGCAGAGTTGATGGTCCAGATGCTTGATCTGCCAAAGTTATGACCTTCGACCTTTTTTCTAATCTCACTTATAGCGTCTGGTTTCTCGGCATCCCCTTCCTGGCTTTTCTGATGATAGTATTGATAATATTAAGACGAAGGCTATGGCAGGGAGGTCCTGCCAAGGAGGGCCTCTTGAAATGGAGACGAGGCAGATGAATTTTCTTCACTCCTTAGCCGTCGCCCTTCTGCTCACCATCTTGACTGAGTATGCGGTCTATCTCCTCATCCTGCGAAGAGATCCTTTGCAGCTCCTCTTATACTCCATTCTGATCAACTCTTTCACCAATCCCCTCTTCAACTACCTCTATAATTATCAGCTCCATGAGCTTTACCCCCTGGAGATGGCGGTGGTGCTGGTGGAGAGCATGTTCATCGTTCTCCTCATGGAGGTGAGTCTTCCCAAAGCCTTGCTGATATCTTTGACCGCCAACCTGGCCTCTCTGCTGGTCGGCCTGCTCATCTTCGGCTGAGATATAAACAGAGCCCGAAATCACGTCCAAATTCCATCAATCTATCCGCTGCAATGACTTCGTCTCCAGGCCGATCTCCATCCAGGCCCAGGCCCAAACCACAGCCTCGAAGGCCCGGATCAGGTCCCCTGCCTCCAGAAAGTGGCGGGAGTCGCAGATGTAAGCGGAGATGTTCTCCAGGAAATGCTCGTCCCCCGAGATTCTGGCAAAGAGATCCTCTGCTCTCTTTAGCCACTTCACGGTCTCAGCATAGAGATCCTCTTCCAGGCATCTTTTTGGGCTCATGGGATGCCCCTGCAGTCTCTTGATCAATGATCACCTGGAGCTATTATCAGACTCGATAACCTTGGTTACTTGTCTCTCATCGACCTCGACCGAAACCATGGTCTTGATCCCGTATCCTTTGGATCTCAGCCTCGAAGCACCATCTCCTCGCTGTATCACCACCACCACATCCTTCACCATTGCTCCGGCGACTTTTAGAGATTCGAGGGTGGCGAGGAGCGTTCCTCCCGTGCTGATCACATCGTCCACCACGATGACCCGGTCCCCCTTCTTGATGCCGTTGAGGAAGAGCTGCGACTTGGAGTAGCCTGTCACCTGGCTGACCTCAATCTCGCCGGGCAGTCCGTACTTGCGCTTGCGGATTATCACCAGAGGTATGTCGCAAATTATGGATAGAGCGATGCCAATGGGAATTCCCATGGCCTCGACGGTCACGATCTTGTCCACCTCCAGATCGGCGATGCGCATGATGTGTCCCACCACTTCTCGGATCAGCTCAGGCTTGATCTCGGGCACTCCATCGGTGATGGGATGTATGAAGTAATTGTAGCTCCCTCGCTTGAAGACGGGAGCTTCCAGCAGTGATTTTTTGAGCCTTTCCAGCATAGATGATCCTCCTATTCTATCCTGGCTGTAGATATCCCGGACTTTAAAGATGTTGGATGCCCGGATAGGAAGTTATATTTCATTTCAGATCCTTCCACTAGGGGGTGAGTGATTTGAAGAATGATCAGGGCTTTGGCACCCGCTGTATCCATGCCGGAGAAGGGCATAATCCCTTCGGGGCTCATGCCACGCCCATCTACCAGACCTCCACGTTCGTGTTCGAGAATGCCGAGCAGGCGGCATCAACCTTCTCCGGCGGTCCGGGATACAGGTACATCCGCTCTCCGCCCAACACGCCTACGCATGCGGCCTTAGTTGAGAAGATATGCTCCCTGGAAGGAGGCGATGCCGGTCTGGCCTTCTCTTCGGGAATGGCAGCGGAGACGACGCTGGCCCTCTCGCTGCTGAAGGCAGGAGATCATCTGCTCTCTGGCGATGTCATCTATGGCGGGACATATGGGCTCTTCTCCTTCCTTCTCACCAGATTGGGAATTGAGGTCAGCTTTGTGGATACCACTGACCCGAGAAAGGTCAGGGCAGGCTTGCGAGAGAACACCAGATTGGTTTTTCTGGAGTCGCCCGCCAATCCCACCATGGCGATCTGTGATATTGGCAGGATCAGCGAGTTGTCCCATGAGGCCGGAGCCGTTGCTGTGGTGGACAACACCTTCGCCACACCTTACTTCCAGCGCCCCTTGCAGCTGGGGGCGGATGCTGTGGTGGAGAGCTGCACCAAGTACATCGGCGGCCACGGCGATCTGCTGGGTGGAGTGGCAGTGGCATCGAAGGAGCTGATAAAGAGCATGAAGCGCCCGGCACTTCTGACGGGAGGGACCATGGGAACCCACGAGGCCTGGCTCTGCCTGCGGGGTCTGAAGACCCTGCACCTGCGAATGGCGAGGCACGCACAGAATGCCATGCAGCTCGCGCAGTTCCTGGAGTCCCATTCCCAGGTAGAGAGAGTGAACTATCCCGGCCTGGCCAGCCATGCGCAGCACGGGCTGGCAAAGCGGCAGATGAGCGGATTTGGCGGCATGCTCTCCTTTGAATTGAAAGGAGGCCTGGAGGCAGGGCGCAGGCTCATGAACGGTTTGAAGCTTTGCAGCCTGGCAGTCAGCCTGGGATCGGTGGACACCCTGATCGAGCACCCTGCCTCCATGACCCATGCGGTTGTGCCAAGAGAGATGCGGGAGCGGCTGGGGATAAGCGATGGCCTGGTGAGAGTATCGGTGGGCATCGAGGATGGGGTGGATATCGTGGCCGATCTGGAGCAGGGCCTGGATTGACTGTAGGGGATAGAAATATATTACCTCTTGAGAGATGAGGCTGCTATGAGGTTCACCATTTTCACTATTCTGGCGTTGGCTACAATATGTATCTTGCCTGCCTTTGGAGAATACCCTGCAAACTATTGGCTTGCCGAGGCTCGTTTGCTCTCCCTCGACGGCAGCTACGAGAAAGCCGTTGCCAGCTATGACAAAGCATTAGAACTAGACTCTTCGAACGCCACCCTTTTGATAGGCAAAGGCCTGGCACTTGCCAATCTTGGTAGATATAGCGAGGCCATCGACAACTTTGATCAGGCTCTGATATCGAATTCTTCCAACGCGGATATCTGGTACTTCAAAGGCCTCGTCCTTCGGGAGCAGGGGAAATATCAGGATGCTCTATCATGCTTCAATAAGGCCCTGGAGTTTGATCCCAATTATGAGGCAGCTCAAGAGAACAAAGAACTGACTCAGCAAGATCTGAACCAGGACAATTTTTATGAGCTAGATGACATACTTTATCGTGCCAAGCAGCGAGAGGGATCTTTGATGCATTAGAGATGAAGGGCGAAGATTCATATCCTTTAACCACAATTTGGCTGATAAAGGATAGGGGGATTAATCATAAAAGCAATAGCATTCTTTCTGATCACCTGGTCTTTGTTGCTGGCCTCAGGGGCAGCCCAGGATAACACGTTTGCATCGCTCGGCGATCTGTGGATGGAAACCATGAGCGACCAAACGCTCATGAACTTTTCAGATTACACTTACGAAACCGACCTTCACTCACAACTTCCCGCCGCTCAAGGGATTATAAGCCTGGCCTTTCCGATCTTGGATCTCAACCAGGACAACGCCACGGACCTGCTGGTTCTGAACATCACCAGCGATCCCGCGACCGCTGCCTTCAGCTCGGAGATATCGGCCATGAGCGGAAGGAATGGAAGTGTTCTATGGGCGAAGGATTATCCTGATTCTCTGGCCTTTGCCTCCCCTGCCGGGGATCTCAACGGCGACGGCCGAACGGACATAATGGTGGATGTAGTTCTCGCGGGAACAAAGTTCATCCCTTACAGCAGCATAGCGGTCCTGGATGGCGGCAATGGCACGGAGATCTGGAGCAAGCCCCAGATACTTGCCGTCACCTTTGCCTACCCCGTCAAGGACACCACGGGAGACAACGCTTCTGAGTTCATAGTGCACGTATTCGGCATCGATAGCCTGAACAATACCGTGGCCACCAAGATTGCCCTTGTCAGTGGTGCCGATGGCACAGAGATGGATGCAAGGATCTTTCCTGGGGCTGTGGCCATCGAATATCCGGCCGGCAACTTCACCGGAGACCTCCTGCAGGACAGCATAGAAGCAGTTTATGGATTGAACGAATCTTCGCAAGACATCACCACTACCATAGCGGCTATAGACAGTTCAAACCGCTCAACGCTCTGGAATAAAACCTTCTCTTGCCTCGCCCTGGCAGCTCCGGCTCCGGATCTTACCGGAGACGGGAAAGACGAGCTGGCGGTCTATCTGATGAGCTTTGCCAACAATTCCACCAGCAGCGAGATGGAGATTATTCAAGGTGCGGATGGAAGGCGGCTCTGGCAGAAGTCATTTGGCAGCTCCCTGGCCTTTGCCACAGCTGGACCCGATCTGACGGGTGATGGAAAGAAGGACCTGATCGTCTACAGGCTGGGGGAATCCGGGGATAACGAGGTACAGGCAGTGAAAGGAGACGACGGCAAGCTGCTCTGGAGCAAGACGGGAATGATAATTATGCCATAACCATAGGGGCAAGATTGGAAGCCAAATTCGACTTTTTTATTTTTCCATTTTAATTTCTAGCAAAAAGAAGCTGTGATATAATCATGACCAAGGCCGAATCTATCGTAGTTCTCTCCATTCTGCTTCGCGATGAGCTGGATCGAGGAACTCTCAGAGGACTGATCGGCCTCGCCGAGTTGAGTTGATGAGTTTCAAATATCTTCCCTCATCCCCACCATTGCACTTGCCAGCATGATTGGCCCGTCGAAGTCCCCCCGCGCCCGGCTGGAGTCCACGAATACCTGATCCATCAGCACCGGGGCTCCATAGGAGTTTGCGCCGCATAATAATAGTAGTGTCCGGAAGATCAGATTTCCCGAAACGCCCTCTGGGGCAATGATGATATCGTCTCCTTGGCTGCTCTCGATCAGAATTCCCCTGTGCTGCGCCTCCACACCCGCCTCTCTCGCGCGCGCGGCGATCAGCTCGCCCTCGGCCAGGCTCCTGTCCACCCGCTCGCTCCTCCCCAGGTCCTCCATCCTGCCGCCGGAGAGGACGGACGCTTTTGGCAAGACTCCCAAACGCTGCAGAAATCTCGCTCCGCCCAGCACCAGTCCCAGTCGGTCGGAGATCGTCTCACCCTCGTCGATGCCCACCGGACCGAGCAAGAACGACCAGCCGGAAAGCTCCAGGAGAGCCAGCCGCTTCACCTTGACATCGAACTGCTTTGCCAGGGCCCGCATGGTCCTGCCTGCCGGCAGGTTCCCCCGCACTGCGCCTTCGATCTCGCCTTCGGCTAAGAGCCGGACCAATTCGCGCCAGGGCTCTTTTGTGGTGACGTAATCCAGAGCGCAGTCGCAGCAGGGCTCGCCCACCAGGAGCAGATCGGCAAACTCTGTGGCCGACTGCAGGGATGCTATCAGCTCTGCGTCTGCATTCCAGATCCCGATGCCGATGCGGGCGTGCCTGGCCCTGGCCTTCTCCTGCATAGAATGCACAAAGACGGAGTCCATAAGATCACCTTATCCAGTTTACTTTATTCCAGTCACGCACTCCTTTTCCAGATCGAAGAGGACTGTCTCTTCGCTTCCCGAGCGAATCAGAAGCTTACGCTCTTCCGTCACCTCTCCGATCACTGCCGCGGTCAGGCCGCGCTTCTGGAACACCTCCAGGACCTCTTTTGCTTTCTCTGGCTTGGCGGTCACCACGAATCCCATCCCTGGATACATCTTCAGCCAGCTAGGCAGGTCCAGGCCCTCCGGAACGGGGATCTTGTCCAAGTCCACCACAGCGCCCACGCCGCTCGTCTCCAGCAGCATTCCCAGGGTGCCCAGCAATCCGGGATTGCTGATGTCCTTGCCTGCCTTGACCAGACCCGACTCGCCCAGCTCCCGCATCGCGCCCAGCTGCATGAGCAGCGTCTCTTGGTCCTTGAAGCTGGTGGAGTCGAAGTTGATGGAAAACTTGGGGTGGGCCTTGCCGTCCAGGTCGGCCGCAGCTACTATTGCCTCTCCTGCCCGCGCCGTGCTGCTCAAGATCACAGAATCCTTCTTTGCCTTGCCGAGGATGGCGACGTCCAGGGCGCTGTAGGGTGTGTCCGGGTGCAGGTGTCCTCCAATGATGGGCACATTGAACTTCTCAATTCCCTTCTTCATCCCCCGCAGCACTTTGTCTGCGACATCCTGATTGTTGACGGAGAGAACATCCACCATGGCCACCGGCCAGCCGCCCATGGCCGCTATGTCGTGTACATTTACCAAAACGGAGCAGTAGCCGGACCATTCCGGGTCCGCCTCCATCAGCTTGGACCAGATGCCGTCCGCAGCCAGGAGCATGACCTCGGAGCCGTCGTCTATTACCGCGGCGTCCTCTCCGAAAGAAGCGATGACCTGCTTGGATTCTACAGGAAAGAATTGCATGAGACTGCCTATCTGCTTCTTGCGTACGATCCCCACAAACCCGCGAAGCTCGCCTGCTAAAGACTCAAGATTCATCGCAGAATGATGGAAGCTTCGATCAAAAATAGATGACGATGAAAGCGGTGGCAGAGTTCTTATTCCTGCGGACCTTATAAGCCAGGTAGACGATTCTCGCGGAGTTTTAGCTCCATAGGAAAATTAGCATAATAAAATTTCGAGAGTTTTCACAGCTACCGAAGAATTACAACAGAACAAATAATAATAATAAATGCATCTTATGTTTTCGCCATTAAACAATAACTGTAAATGTATCAATGCATCCGAAGAAAGGGGGTTGATCAATAATATATCTGATAAAGTCGGTAAAAAAGAGCATCGGGCGCTGCAAAATCATCTTGCACCCAAAAGGGCATCGTACGCCCTACCATTCCATAGACCAGTTCCGCTCCATAGATTTTCGGTAGGTCAGAAGAATGCTTCTTCTTCACCAATATGCTCAAGACCGATCGGTTTGACGCCCTCAGGCAAACGCGGGCTTGTCGCTACTCCGAACTAAAGCCTTGCAAAGTAAAGCTGCGGCAGGAACGAGACAGTAGCAAACCTTTATGAGTATTCGGGGAGTCTTAAGAAGGATGGGAGTCTTGGGAAATTGCTGACCAGAGATCTAAGGCAAGGCCTCTGCCTCTGGAGCGAAAAGTGAAGACCTCTGAATACTTCGAGCTTCTGCAGCAGGGCCTGAATGAAGCCATGACCATTGCCCAAAAGGCCCGCCGCCAGGGAAGAGATCCCACCACTGAAGTGGAGATACCCCTGGCCGTCGATCTGGCGGAGAGGGTGGAGAAGCTGATCGGCATCCCTGGCATTGCCGTCAGAATCAGGGAGCTGGAGGGGACGGGGATGAGCCGCGAGGAAGCAGCTTTAGCCATAGGCATTGACTTTGCGGAAGGCCGCTTGGGCTCGGGCGCCTCCAAGATCGAATCCGTGGAAAACGCCATCCGCACCTCGGTGGCCCTGCTCACTGAAGGCGTCGTCGCTGCGCCGATAGAAGGCATCGCTCGCGTTTCCTTGGGAAAGAACGACGACGGAACGGACTACCTCAAGGTCTACTACGCCGGGCCCATCCGTTCCGCAGGCGGCACAGCCCAGGCCCTGTCCGTCCTCGTGGCCGACTACGTGCGCAGAAGCGTCGGCATTGCTCCCTGGAAACCCAGACCGGAGGAGGTGGAGCGCTACGTGGAGGAGATCGGCCTTTACAAGCGCGTGGCTGGCCTGCAGTACTCCCCCTCGGACGACGAGATCAGAACCATTGTGAAGAACTGCCCCATCTGCATCGAAGGAGAGCCCACGGAAGTGGAGGAGGTCTCAGGCTTTCGCGACCTGCCCAGGATTGAGACCAACCGCGTGCGAGGAGGCATCGCCCTGGTCGCGGCGGAGGGCATCGCCCTCAAACGGCCCAAGCTCAAGAAGCACGTCTCCAAGCTGAAGATAGAAGGGTGGGAGTGGCTGGACAGCCTGGCCGGCGAAAAGAAAGAGGGCGACGACACCAGCCCCAAGTTCCTGCGCGACCTCATTGCCGGCAGGCCTGTCTTCTCCCACCCCTCCCGGCCAGGCGGCTTTCGGCTGCGCTATGGCCGGGCCAGAAACACCGGCCTGGCTGCTGCCGGAATCAATCCTGCCAGCATGTTCCTCCTGGGAGGATTCATGGCTCCCGGAACCCAGATCAAGGTGGAGCAGCCCGGCAAGGCCGCCGCAGTGGCTCCCGTCAGCTCCATCGAGGGTCCTACGGTGCGGCTCCTGAACGGAGACGTGGTTCGGATGGATTCGCCTCAGGACGTCCTGGAATGGATGCCGGTAAACTGCAAGGACCCCAGGTCCATAAACACCGCCCTGAAGGCCCACGTCTCCAAGATCCTGGATCTGGGAGAGATTCTCATCAGCTACGGCGAGTTCCTGGAGAACAACCGGCCGCTAGCTCCGTCATCCTACGTCTTCGAGTGGTGGGCCAAGGAGCTGATGAAGGCAGGAGGCGACCCTACAGGGCTAGAAAAGATAAGCGGCGAAGAGGCCATCAGTCTTTCCAGGAAGTGGGGCGTTCCCCTTCATCCAGCCCACACCAATCTCTGGCACGACCTAACAGTAGAGGAGTTCGAGCAGCTCGCCTCCATCGTATCTTCCGAGGGCAGTCTGGAATCCGGAAAGCTCCTCCTTCCTTTGCCGGCCAAGGAGCCTCTCGAGACTCTGCTGGTGCTGCACAAAGTGAGAGAAGAGAAGATAATCATCGAGGACCCGTGGCCACTTTTGCTCTGTCTGGGGATAGAGTCCGACGGCGACCGCCTCAAGAAGACCTGGGAGGCGATGGAAGGCTCGCCTCTGGAGGCCGCCAACAGGCTCTCAGGGATCATCATCCGGGCCAGGGCCCCGACGCGCATCGGAGCCAGGATGGGACGGCCCGAAAAGTCAGATAAAAGGTTGATGCGCCCTCCACCGCACGTTCTTTTCCCTACCGGCGAAGAAGGCGGCAAGTCCAGATCGGTCCTGGAAGCGGCTAAACACTCAGTGGGAAATGTCACAGGAATCATCAATGTGGAGATCGAGCGCCGGGTCTGCAGAGACTGCGGCAGGGAGGGCTTTGCCTT
The DNA here is from genome assembly GCA_026394475.1 of Methanothrix sp. Taxonomy (GTDB): domain Archaea; phylum Halobacteriota; class Methanosarcinia; order Methanotrichales; family Methanotrichaceae; genus Methanothrix. The sequence goes on along the minus strand of JAPKYD010000012.1, from coordinate 3,135 downwards.
CCGCTGCGAGTGCGGCGGCTTTACGGATAAAAAGAGGATCTGTCCCAAATGCAACATCCCCGCCCGGGAGAAGTGTCCCAAATGCGGAGAGGAGACGACCGCCGTCGCCAAGATGCAGATCGACATGAAAAAGCTATATCGCCAAGCACTGGAGCACCTGGAAGAGCGCGAGCCTGAAGCCCTGAAGGGCGTCATGGGCCTCTCCTCCCGAGACAAGACTCCAGAGCCGCTGGAGAAGGGCATCCTTCGCGCCAAGCACGGCGTGAACATCTTCAAGGACGGCACAGTGCGCTACGACCTCACCGATCTTCCGCTCACTCATTTTCGACCGGACGAGATCGGCACCGGCCCAGGGGTGCTTCAGAAGCTGGGCTACAGGGAGGACATGCACGGCGCACTCCTGGAGAGGCCGGATCAGATCTGCGAGCTGAAGGTTCAGGACATCATCCTGGCCAAAGACGCTGGAGAATACCTGCTCAAGGTTGCAGCGTTCGTGGACGACCTTCTGGTCAAGTTCTACGGTCTGGAGCCCTACTACCATGCCAGCTCACCGGCGGATCTGATTGGCACGCTGATGGTAGGCCTCGCACCTCACACCTCGGCGGGAGTGCTCTGCCGCCTCATTGGCTACACCGCGGCTTCCGCGGGCTTCGGCCATCCCTTCTTCCACGCCGCCAAGCGCCGCAACTGCGACGGAGACGAGGACTGCGTGATGCTGCTCATGGATGCGCTTCTGAACTTCTCCCTGTCCTACCTGCCGAAGAAGCGGGGCGGAAAGATGGATGCCTGCCTGGTCATGACCACTATGCTCAATCCCGTTGAGGTGGACAAAGAGGCCCATAACCTGGACCTGACCGCTGCCTATCCGCTGGAGTTTTATGAGGCCACGCTGAAGGCAGCAAACCCCAAGGATCTGGAGGCTGGATTCGACCTGGTCTCGAAGAGGCTGGGCACAGATGCGCAGTATGAGGGCTTCAAGTTCAGCCACGACACCACGGACATCGCCGCCGGCCCGAAGAACAGCGCCTACAAGACCCTGGAGACCATGATCGACAAGATGGATGCACAGCTGGAGCTGGCGCGCATGATCAGGGCGGTGGACGAGAAGGACGTGGCCGAGCGCGTCATAAACTCTCACTTCCTGCCGGACCTGATTGGCAACCTTCATGCCTTCTCCAAGCAGAAGGTGAGATGCGTGAAGTGCGGCGCCAAGTTCAGGCGGCCGCCTCTTAAGGAGACCTGCCCCAAGTGCGGCGGCAGGCTGATCCTGACTGTGCACGAGGGAAGCGTCCGCAAATACCTGGAGGTCTCCATGAAGGTGGCTGAGGAGTACGGGGTGAGCAGCTACACTCGCCAGAGGCTGGAGCTACTAAAGATCGAGATCAACTCCATCTTCAAGAACGACAAGGCCAAGCAGACGGGGCTGGCAGACTTCATGTAAAAAGCCCTCATTATTATCCTCAAAGGATCGATATCTATAATTTTAAATATCAATGCATGAGAGATGACTTATGCATAACAGGCTGATCCTTCTTTCGCTATTGGCGCTCGTGCTTCTCGGCACTGCGCTCTGCCAAGTGACCAAGATTCCTGCCTCGCAGGATGTCTATGTCGGCCTTGGCACGGGGAATGAGCAGGTCTTCAACCAGACGGAAACGCTCCGCTGTGGGGTCAATGTGACGGACCTCAACGGCATCAAAGCGAGCAGCTATCCCGGCGCGCCTATGATCCAGTTCGATATAGCGGGCCTCAATATTACAGACGACGACATAGCGATTCTGGTGCTCAAAGCGGCATCAATCGAAAAGGGAGGCAACGACTCTGCCATGGCGACCCTGCTTCCTATAAGCTCTGAGTGGAACGAGGATTCGGACTACACAGTTTTGCTGGTCAACATTCTGCCTATTTGGGACATAGTCAAGAAAAATGACATAAGCCAGACGAGCTCTGACGCTGACGAAGACCGGATCTTCGCCTTTGACATTTCAAAGAAGCTAAAGGATGCCAAGGCGAAAGGAGATCGCATATCGTTCCTTATGATGGCCATCAGCAACAGCAGCTACGAGATTGACTTCCTGTCCAGGGAGAGCGGCCAGGGACCGTATCTGATGGTGACGCCCTATCCGGGAGAATCAAAGGGCAATCTGACCCTGGTGCTGAATCAGACCACTTCTCTGCCCTCAAACGAGGCAGAGACCAATGAGACGAAGCAGAAGGTCCCGGCGACGGCAGGACTGCAGAATTCCTCGGGCATCAACCGAAGTCTTGTGTTCTCCTCGCAGGAGAACATGGACGAGACAACTGGACGACCGGCCCTGGAAAAGATCGCGCTGAAGATGTAGCGATAAACAAGTATGTTTTTTTGAGAATTATATTTTTCAAAATCAATTTTATTCTAATATTCAAAAGATCGATGCACATCTTTATATCATGAGAGTTGCATTTACTATTTAATCAGGAGTTATTAGGAGGGTTTAGAATCATCTTCCAAAAGTTTGCGCTGGTGCTGCTTGCCTTGGTGATTCTGTTCATCTCGAGCGTTGCTGCATTTGACGGCCGAGCCCAGTATCCTTATCCATTCCAGACGCCCTGTGCTACTGAGTGGTGTTCCCCTCAGCCTTGCACATATCCCTGCTCATATCCGTGTCCCATCAACTATTACTACCCTTGCCAGTACCCATGTCAGTCGCCTTTTTGCGATCCCTGCAATTGTTATTATCCCTACACTTGCATTGATGGCAGCTGGCCACCATACAACTGCCCCGGGCCTTACCAGTGCTGAACATGCTGATCTAAATAAAAAAACAATAGGGCCCAACCGCTCAGATAGGTATGAAGCCGTTTTCTATGGCTATCTTCTGGCCATCGGGGCTCTGCACGTAATCCCTGAAAGCCTCCGCTCCAGGTTTAGGACATCCCAGGGTATAAAAGTAGAGCTTGCGAGCCAGCGGATAATCGCCCTTCTTTATGTTCTCAATGGTCGGCGGGATGCCATCCAGGGAGATCACCTTGGTATCTCCATGTAGAACATAGCTGTATCCCACGTAGCCAATGGCATTATCGCTGCCCATGATAGCCGTCTTGACCTCAGAGCTGTCCGATGCCTCCATGGACACACCCGGCGTTTCGGCCTCT